>NZ_JAOQJM010000018.1:1156-70918 GCF_025566865.1 Blautia acetigignens | reverse complement strand
TATTCTTTCAATAACTACAGGGATTCTTTGCGGTTTCACAGGTTTTCACATAATTTATTTGAAGTAGCACAATAGGTTAAATTACCTCAAAACGCTTCACCGCATCCTTTATGGCTTCCGCTTTCTCTGTCATCAGATGTTTACTCGGCTGTTTCAATTATGTTATCACTCAGCCAAAGATGTTCCGTAGGCTTTCTTCAGCTCTTCTTTCGTCATCTCCTGGACCTTGAATGTGGCGGTTCCGTTGCTGCTTTCCCAGGTAATGTGCAGACAGTTTTTGCCTTCTGCTTTTACGTCTCCGTATATGGTCAGTCCTGTATTTGCGAACCAGATCGCATAAACTGGTTTTCCTTTCCACATCCAGGCTTTCTGCTCTTCATTGTATTCCAAACCTAACGCCTTATATAGATAGCTATCGACTTCGGCCCAACATTCAATCTGGCCTGCAACCGAATTTTCCGCTGCCTCTGTATCCGCTTTTTTTTCGGGATTTTGTCCATCCTGTACAGTCGTGATCGTAAAATCCTCTGCTGCTGATTCTATGGCATTTCCCTGCTCGGCTGCTGTCACTTCATCAGACTCATCTGTCACAGTATCCGTGTCCCCATTTTTATAAATTTTAATCACAAGTTTTCCGTCTGCATCCATATAGCTCTCTGTATATGCCCATGCTGCCTGAGATGCTCCTGCCACACCGGCTGTTCCCAGAATTGCGGCACAGATTCCAAGTGCCAGCCCTTTTCTTCTGCATCTTTTTCCTGATTTGCCAGCGGTTAAGCCGTAAGCGTTCTTTCCTGTAAATACTGTTTTCTTCATAAAAAATGCTCCTTTCTTCTTTTGGGAATCTGTTCCCTTGATTACAATAAGAAGAATAGAGCATTTCCTTGTGTTCCATATGTAAGTTTTATGTGGTTTGTGTGGAGCCGCAAAACGGACATGTCGCCTATTGGCGACATCACCATATATGAAAGTCAGCTACTTGGCTCCTATGGGCGCTCCCACAGCTGCCGACCGCATTCGTAATCCGGGCTATCGCCCTACTTACTCATACGCTCCAGCCATAATGGACTTCGTTGCTTTCTTAATACAGAAAACGCAGGTTGGCGCAATATAAAGGCAGGCAGTGATCCAGGCGGTCTGGTCTGCGTAGCAGATGGCGGTAAATCCGAAGGTTCCCACAAATCCCAGGCTGACAATAGTTCTCGCCAGCATCTCCGTAACACCGGAAAAGACAGCTCTTGTGGAATATCCAAGTCCCTGCGTCACCATACGGGTAATATTGAGAATGCCAAGGCTCCAGTAAAAATATCCCATGCAGCGCAGATATTTGGCAGATGCGTCCAGCACATCTGCAGAGCTTTTGCTGACAAAAATCATGGAAAGAGGTCTTCCTGCAAAAATAAGCACAAGGCCGGCCAAAAGTCCATATCCTACCGCAACTGCCATGCCCTGCCTCAGTCCCTTGCGGATACGGTCCGGCTGCTTTGCCCCAAGATTCTGGCTGCAGAATACGGAGACAGCTGTTCCAATAGCATCGAAAGGACACATAGTAAACTGCTTGATCTTCATTCCCGCTGTAAATCCGGATACATACACGCTTCCAAGACCATTGTTTGCAGACTGCATCACCATACTGCCGATAGCGGTAATGGAGAACTGAAGTCCTGTGGGAATTCCCATCATAAGAAGCTCGCTTACCGCATCCTTATTTGCCGCACGGTGAGCCTTAGACAGCCAGAGAAGGTTCATTTTCTTCGCAATAAAAACAAGACACAAAATTCCGCTGATTGCCTGCGCTGTGATCGTCGCAATGGCAGCGCCTGCACAGCCCCACTTCAATACCACAATACAGAACAAATCCAGGAAAATATTCAAAATTGCGGACAAGGCCAGAAACATAAAAGGCGTCCGGCTGTCTCCAACGGACCTCAAAATGCTGGACAGGTAATTGTACAGCAGCGTAAACGGCATGCCCAGAAAAATAATCAGCAGATATGCATAGGCATTGTCATAAATGTCTTCCGGTACAGAAAGCATATGCAGGATCTGCGGGCAAAAAACAGAGCACAGCGCAGTAAGGATCACCGCAATTCCGGCAGTGAGAAGCGCTCCGTTAAAAACATAGTTCCTCATCTGATCCAGCTTGCCTGCGCCAAAATACTTTGCAATGGGAACCCCAAATCCGGTACAGCTTCCCATGCAAAAGCCCAGCACCAGAAACTGGATACTGCTGCTGGCACCAACGCTTGCCAGGGCCTTCGCCCCCAAAATCTGGCCTACAATAGCTGCATCAATAATGTTATAAGTCTGCTGAAGAAGATTTCCTATCAGCAGCGGAAAGGCAAACTGGAGCATCAGCTTCAGCGGATTTCCCTTGGTCATGGATGTTGACATTTTCTTTCACCTTCTGCTAAAAATTAACGTATGAGACAAAACCCTGATCCGCATGCAGATTCCTGTCTCCACTACAAAATTCTCAGCAATTATATCACCACTTTTCAAACTTTTCCATATAAATTCATGAAAAATCCAAAGAAATGCTATTTTAAATATCACCCTGTAAAGGTCATATTTTCTAGGGGCAGTTTCATTCGAAACAAAACCCCATTATCCGTATTTCGCAGTTCATATCCAGCGCCGTGCTGTTCCAGAATCTGCCGCACAATATAAAGTCCCAGGCCGCTGCCGCCGCTTTTCCGGTTTCTGGAGGAATCCACCCGGTAAAAGGCATCAAACACTCTTGAAAGCTCCGCATCCTCGATGTGTACCCCTGTATTTTCCACTTCCAGCCTCACAGTCTTATGCCCTTGGGTTTTCTCTTTGGCATCCACAGGATTGCCAGAACCCCTCAGGCAGCCTTCACAGGAAATTTCCTGTATTTCTTTATAAAGATTCACGCGAATCCGCTCTTTTTCCGGCGAATATCGCACCGCATTTACAAGAACATTCCGAAGTACCGTCTCCATCAGCGCCGGATCCACCCTGCACAGGCATTGATCCGGCAGCGTGATTTCCAGCTTCATGTTTTTCTGCTCAAAAAGCTCCGTCAGGTCAGCCAGCTGAAGTCTTACCAGTTCCGCCAGATCCAGTTCTTTTTTCTTCAGGGATAATCCGCAGGACTCCATTTTGGAAATCATCAGAATCTCCTGGACCATATTCTGCAGGGTCACCGTCACTTCCCTTGCCCTGGCAAGATATTTGTCCCGGTCTTTGTACACGCCAACATTCTGCTCCATGCCCTCGATCTGCCCTTTCAGGATCGTAACCGGGGTTTTCAGTTCGTGGGAAGCCGCGGCGAAAAACTCCATCCGTCTTCGCTCCAGTTCCCGTTCCTGTTCCATCTCATCCTTTAATTTCGCATTGGCACTTCTAAGGCTTTTCAACGCCTGATCCAGATTCTGTGCCATTGTATCCAGACTCCGGGAAAGTGTCCCAAGCTCATCTGTCCGTTTCATTTCCGTTCGCACAGAAAAATCCAGGCCCGCCATTTTATCCGAAGCAACTCCAAGCTTTCGGATAGGCTTTGACAAATATCTGGAATAAAAAAGGGAAATCACCAGAGAGATTCCAAATACGGTAAAAAGCATCCAGGGCAGAATCTGTCCAAGCGCTTCCACTGCCTGGTTCACAAGCTGGGTGGAACCAAATACAAACAGTGTATACCTGTTTTCACTGCCTTTAAAGGCAACCTCATAATGTCCCATCGCCTGTTGTTCCATCTCCTCTTCCACAGATCCCTCACCTTCTACTACGGTTCCAATAGTATCCCCATAGCTCACTTCCTGATCCGTCTGACCTTCCCAGTCACCCGACTCCGCCGCAGTGCTTTCTTCAGCAAATCCTTCTGTTACCGGTTGTTCTTCTTCGGATACAGAAGATGAAATTGTAACCTCACTGACAAGGCTTCCGTTCCCAAGCCACTCCCGGACAATCTCTCCTTTTTCATTTAAAAGGACAACCCGCGACTGGTTGGCATCGCTGAATTCCCCTATAATAGAAGCCGCATTCTTAAGGGAATAGCCAGACAGGGATTCCGCCAGATCCTTTGCCTTTGCCGCCAGGGTCCGGTTCAGGGAATCCGAATAACTCTGCGGCATAAATGCAGCTACAAAGCCATAGGAAATTCCGGAAACCGCCATCAGGATGATCATGGTGAGAAGAAATATTTTTATGCTAATTCTGCTTTTTATGTATTTTATCAATGCGGTATCCCACTCCTCTGATGGTATCAATATAATCAGCTTCCAGTTTCTTTCGAAGATTCTTAATGTGCGTATCTACAATTCGGTCCTCACCGAAATAATCCGCGCCCCACACAGCATCCAGAAGCTGGTTTCTTGTAAGCACACGCCCCTGGTTTTCCAGAAATTCCCGCAAAAGTTCAAATTCCTTCTGGGTAAGCTCCAGCTTCTTTGGCCCTTCCCATGCCTGGTAGCCTGCCAGATCCAGGCGCAGATTGCCATAGCACAGAAGATCTTCTGTATTTTCTTCTTTTGAAATTTTCCCGCTTCTTCGCAGCACTGCCCCGATTTTCCGCAAAAGGATCTGCATGGAAAAAGGCTTGGTCACATATTCGTCTGCCTGAAGGTCATAGCCTTTGATCTGATAGGCCTCATCGTCAAGTGCGGTAAGCATGATCACCGGAACCAGGGAAGACTGGCGTATCACCTCCAGTACGCCAAAGCCGTCAATCTTCGGCAGCATCACGTCCAGAAGCACAAGGTCGATCCGATCCTTTTCCTTTTCAAACAGGTTGATGGCTTCCACTCCATCGGAAGCTGCTAGCACCTGATAGCTTGCCTCTGCAAGATAATTCCCCAGAAGCTCCTGTATATCAAATTCATCCTCTACCACAAAAATACAGTTCATTTTCTCTCCTTCACGCCCATTCTTATAATCGGTATTATACTACACTAATATGGAGTTTGTGTGGAGATTTCGTTTTCGGAACGGTTGCCTTTGCAGCAGAGCGTATTTGAAAAAAGGCTTTCTGCAGGATATACGTCACAATTACTGATTTTCTTCCGTATCCTCCAGAATCCGAAGCCCCGCCGTGTCCGTTACGGGAAGGGAAAATACAATGGTTCCGGCCTTGGATGTGATTCCGGCTTTTTCCATGATTGCCTGCATGATCGCATTTTTCTGCTCAGATCTGGCAACGATCAGAACCAGTTCTTTCTCGGAGACAAGGGAAACGCCCAGAAACTGCTCTGCCCGCTTCATTCCCACTCCTTTTCCGTGAAGCACGGTACCTCCTGTGGCGCCGCCCTCTTCTGCTGCCTTCATCACTTGTGTGTTGTATCCGTAATTGGCAATTGCCACGATCAGTTCATGTCTGGTTTCCTTCAATGTGCTCTCCTCCTCTCTTACAAACTCCTGTCCCTGAACAAGAAATCCCAGTTCCCGCTTGCCGCCAATGCTGCTCATGGGAATCACAAATACAATTCCAGTTCCCGGCACATCAATGCGCAGCTGGTTCTGAAGGCTTTTTTTCACCTTTTTCCAGGTCGCTGCTGTTACAAAATGGAAACAGATGCTTTTCTCATCATCTTCCAGTCCCATATAATCCAGGATGGAACTGGATGCGGTTCCCATTCCAAGGGAAACGGTTCCAACCTCCACCTGGTTTTCCCGGTAAATTTTTTTAAACGCAGGCATATGCTTCCTGCTGGTGATGGTCACCATCATATATAATCCGCTCATGTCTCATTCCTCTCTGAATGCTTTCTTGGCTGTCGCCTCGGGCTTCCTAAAAAATGCTAAAGCGTGTTTGAAAAAGGCTTTCTGCAAGATGTGCGTCACAATTTGTGGGAGATTTTGCCCGGATGAGGGCGTCGTAGCGGGCTACGTAGGCCGAATTCGGGTGAAATATACCGCAAAGTGGGGCGTGCAGATTGCGGGAATGATTTTTCAAACAGACTCTAGAGCTCAATAATCTCCTCATCCCCAAGCTCGCCATACAGTTCCGCCACAGACTTCGGTACAGCCATGCCATCCGGCAGTGCCACTCTTTTCTCTTCTTTGCGCTTTTCCCCAAGCTCGCCGCCACGGATTCGGTAAACCAGACCAAGCACCTGCAGCGTGATCAGCGGAGTCATGGCTACCATAGCCACCACGCCAAACGCGTCTGTCACAATATTTCCGCCTACTGCCTGGCAGGCTCCCTGAGCCAGGGGAAGCAAAAAGGTAGCGGTCATAGGACCGGAAGCAACTCCACCGGAGTCAAAGGCAATAGCTGTAAAAATTTTCGGAACAAACAGACTGAGAATTAAGGCCACTGCATATCCCGGCACCAGAAAATAAAACACGGAAATCCCTGTAAGTACGCGGAGCATGGAGATTCCCACAGAAACCGCTACGCCCACAGACAGGCTGATCTGAATGGATTTGCCGGAAATAGCCCCGTCTGTCAGCTCTTCCACCTGCTTCATCAGCACATAAACCGCAGGCTCCGCTTTTACAATGAAATATCCGATCACCATTCCAAGCGGCACTAGAATCCAGTTCCATGGCAGGTTTCCAAGCACAGTTCCAAGATAATTTCCGGCAGGAATGAAGCCTACATTTGCTCCTGTGAGAAACAGCACAAGCCCTATATATGTATAGAACAAACCAAAAATAATCTTAAACAGCACATCCTTATTCAGTTTCAGGGACACCACCTGGAAAATCCCGAAAAATACAGTAATCGGGAAAAGAGACACTGCAATCTCCTTAAAATATTTCGGAAGAGCTGACGCAAACAGTCGTCCCAGTTCCACAGAATTCTCCACCTCAGTGACCGCCTCTGAGGTAAAAATCCCCTCAGTATGATACACAAGCCCCAGGATCAAAACTGCCAGAATGGGACCTATGGAACACAGCGCTACAAGTCCGAAGCTGTCATCCCCGGCATGCTTATCGTTACGGATGGCTGCGATACCAACACCCAGCGCCATAATAAAGGGAACGGTCATAGGTCCAGTGGTCACCCCGCCGGAATCAAAGGCCACTGCCAGAAAATTTTCCGGAACGAACATTGCAATGACAAAAACCAGAATATAAAAACAGAATAACAACGGCGGCAGCGCGATTCCAAACAGAATACGAAGCAATGCCACAACAAGAAATGCGCCAACTCCTAATGCCACTGATAAGATCAGCACCATATTCGGCACAGAGGAAACCTGTTCTGCAAGAACCTGCAGATCCGGTTCAGAAATCGTAATAATAAAACCAAGAACAAAACCAAGAATTACAATAAAGCCTAATTTCTTCGTGCGAAGCATACTGCCTCCCACATGCTCTCCCATAGGGGTCATGGACATTTCCGCGCCCATGGAGAAAAAGATCATGCCGATGATCACCAGCACCGATCCAATGAGAAATTCCACCAGAATACTGGGCGAGAGGGCCGCTATGGTAAACCCAAGCGCCAGAACGATCAGTACAATGGGCAGTACTGCGCTGATGGATTCCTTTGCCTTTTCTTTTGCATTTTCCTTTAGTACGGACGGATGCGTCCCGAACCTTCCAATTAATTTTCTTTTTTCCACATATACCTCCAATTCTTTATGCTCTGCTGCGGCTGATATGGATTATAGTACCATTTTTCCATAGGGTTCGCCATCTATAAATTAAAGATATATTCTTAACTTTTTATAAACAAAAACAGCCAGGGAAAAAATATAGTTTTATTCTATACTTCCCTGACTGTTATAATATTTCAATTCAGAACTGTTCCGTACTTTCACAGTTACTTTCGTTCTATTTTTCAGCCCACAATCACACCGCCGCCGATGACAACGTCTCCATCATACAAAACGGCAGCCTGTCCTTTGGTGATGGCTCTCTGGGATTCGTCAAAAATGATGTGCACTGTTTTTTCTCCGGTGACTTTTACGGTTGCCCACTGCTCCTTCTGGCGGTAGCGCACCTTGGCTTTGGCACGGAACTCTGCCGGGGGATTGTCAAAAGCGATGAAATTAAAGTCCTCCACATCCAGTTCCCGATGGAACAGATCCTCATTGTCACCAAGAATTACCCGGTTCTCTGCCGGGCAGATCTTTGTCACATAAACCGGCTTGCCAGCTGCAATGCCAAGACCTTTCCGCTGTCCCACGGTGTAGCCGATGATTCCTTTATGTTTGCCAAGAACGTTGCCGTCCTTGTCTGTAAAATCTCCTGCTGGATAGTCCTTACCTGTAAATCTGCGGATAAATCCTGCATAATCCCCATCTGGAACAAAGCAGATATCCTGGCTGTCCGGCTTATCTGCATTGAAGAAATTCTGCTCATCTGCAATCATACGGGTCTGGTGCTTGTTCATATCCCCAAGCGGGAACATGGTATGTGCCAGCTGCTCCTGGGTCAGGGAATAGAGCACATAGCTCTGGTCCTTGGCCGGGTCTGCGGCTTTTTTCAGAAGGTATCTGCCATCCTCACGCTGCTCGATTCTTGCATAATGGCCAGTCACAACATAGTGGCAGCCAAGCTCCTCTGCACGGTGATACAGGCTGTCGAATTTCAGATAGCGGTTGCAGTCAATACAGGGGTTTGGAGTTGCACCATTTTCATAAGCAGCTACAAACCGGTCCATGACCTGTTTCTTGAAATCTGCAGTAAAGTTAAAAACATAATAAGGGATTCCCAGATTGTGGGCTACGCTTCTTGCATCCTCCACATCATCTAAGGAACAGCAGCTTTTTTTGCGGCTGACGCCTGCATCCTCATTCTGGAAAAGCTTCATGGTCACGCCAATGCAGTCGTATCCATGCTCTTTCATCAGGTAAGCGGCTACGGAAGAATCCACGCCGCCGCTCATAGCGATCAGTGCCTTTTTCATGTTGTCTGACTCCATATATTTATACCTCGCGAATATTATTCTAAACGGGCGATTGCCCTGCTTGCTCCTACGTTTTAGTCTGAACCATATCCATGAATTCGCCTATACAAGCATAGTTCGTCTCCAGTTGCTGGCCAGGACTTTTACAGTTTACGTTTTGTATCATACACGTTTTTACAGCTCAAATTCCCGACTGCCTTTTACTTTCTCCTGCCAGTCAGCAGACATTCTCCGCAGATGCTCTACCACCTGTGGAATCACCTCCAGCATGTAATCCACTTCTTCTTCTGTATTAGATGCATCCAGGCTCAGCCTTAAGGATCCCTGGGCAATTTCCGGGGATCTTCCCAGTGCCAGCAGCACATGGCTCGGGTCCAACGCCCCCGAAGCGCACGCAGAGCCCGAGGAAGCACAAATACCCTTACTATCCAGAAGAAGGAGAAGACTTTCTCCGGAAACTCCCTCAAAACAGAAATTCACATTCCCCGGAAGCCGGTTTCCTGCCGGACCGTTTAAAATACAGTGCGGAATCTTGGAAAGCCCCTGGATCAGCCGATCCCGCATAGCAGAAATCTTCCGCGTATTTTCCTCCATCAGAACGCATTCTTCTTTCAGCGCAGCTGCCATTCCCATGATTGCCGGAACGTTCTCCGTACCCGGACGTTTTCCCCGTTCCTGACCGCCGCCCTCCATAAGACTGCGAAGCTCCATTCCTCTTCTGGCATACAATACGCCAATTCCCCTGGGGCCATGAAACTTATGTGCCGAAAGAGACAAAAGATCAATATTTTGTTTTTTCACATTCACAGGTATATGTCCAACAGCCTGCACAGCATCTGTATGAAAAAGTACTCCATGGGCACGGCACACTTCACCGATTTTAGCAATAGGAAGAATAGATCCAATCTCATTATTGGCAAACATTGTAGTAACAAGGCATGTATCCGGACGAATTGCCGCCTGTACCTGTTCTGCCGTAATATTTCCTTCCTCACCTGCATCCAGAAGCTCAACCTCAAATCCCTGCTCTTTCAGCTTTCTTAATGTGTAAAGCACTGCATGATGCTCAAACGCAGTAGAAATAATATGCTTCTTATTCTGCTTCTCACCAAGCATAGCCGCAGATATAATTGCCTGATTGTCAGATTCCGTTCCGCCTGATGTAAAATAAATCTCTTTTGGCGTACATCCAAGACAGCGTGCAATCTGCTCTCTTGCAGTCTGCAGTGCATCATTTGCTTCCATACCGATCTGGTGAAGACTGGATGGATTCCCGTAAGTATTTTCCATTGAGGAAACCATAGCCTCCATAGCCTTATGGCTTATTTTAGTTGTTGCCGCATTGTCTGCATATATTCTGTCCATATCTCAAAATCCTCTATTAATTAGAAACCCATTTTTTCTTATAAAATGGACATGTTGGCTGCCATCTGGGACTTTCACAGTAATCATTTACAACATAGGCGCAAACAATCTCAGTATGCTCTGCATTGCCCGCACTGCAATATTTCTGCCTCTGCAGAATTCCAGTGTCACTGGATTGCAGTAATCCAGGGTATCTGTAAAGTCTTTTTTAATGTCCCCGATCACCTTGTTGCGGTAAATCCACACTCCATCCTCAAAGTGAAGATAAAGGCTGCGGTAATCCAGGTTAATCGTTCCCACCACGCCAATCTCATCATCGCACACAAAGGACTTTGCATGAAGAAATCCCGGCTGATACTCATAAATCTTTACCCCAGCCTCAAGCAGCTGCTCATAGTAAGACTGGGTAAGAAGAAATACCAGCTTCTTGTCCGGAATTCCCGGTGTCATCAGACGCACATCCACACCGCTCTTCGCCGCAAGGCAAAGGGCAGTCATCATCTCATTGTCGATAACCAGATAGGGCGTACAGATGTACACATAATCTCTGGCACGATTGATGATGTTCAGATAAACATTCTCACCCACTGTCTCATTGTCCAAAGGGGAATCGCAGAAAGGCTGGATAAATCCATCCCCCTCAAAAGCCTCCGGGTGCCATACATGGGGCAGATATTCCTCCAAGCTGCTGTCCTGGCGATTATTGGTTACCACATTCCACATGTGAAGGAACATGGCGGTCATATTCCAGACTGCCTCGCCTTTCAGCATGACAGCTGTATCTTTCCAGTGGCCGAAGCGCTCCTTCTGGTTAATGTACTCATCTGCCAGGTTCACCCCGCCTGTAAATCCCACGTAACCGTCAATGATACAGAATTTCCTGTGGTCACGGTTGTTCTGGATAATGTTCAGGATCGGACGGAAAGGATTGAACACCTGACACTTGATGCCCTTCGCCCGCATGGTTTCATAATATTTATGAGGAAGTGTGGTAAGACAGCCCATGTCATCATAGATCAGACGGACGTCCAGCCCTTCCTTAACTTTCTTCTCCAGAATATCCAGAATGGTTCTCCACATGACCCCATCATGGATAATAAAATATTCAATAAAAATGTAATGCTGCGCCTGCTCCAGTTCCTTCACAAGAACCGGGAACATATCGTCTCCCACCTGGAAATATTCCGCTGTGGTGTTTCCATGGGCAGGATAGCCGGAATTCCGATATATATAGTCCGACTGATTGCAGGCAGAGGCATCTTCCATTCTTAGCTGTTCATGAAGGTCAGGTTCTGTCTGCAAAAGATTGCTGGATTTCGCCAGCATATCATTAAACCGCTCCTGCATATAAGCCGCAATTCTGGAACGTCCAAATACCAGATAAAGAACAAGGCCAAATACAGGCAGGCACAAAATCAGCATGGTCCAGGCCAGTTTATACGAGGGATTGATCTTTCGGTTTACAATCACCAGAACCACAAGAATACTGATTGCATCCAACGCGATAGACATATATCTGGAATAGCCTGCAAGGCGGAGAAAGATGGTCAGCAGCCAGCCAAGCTGTACTGCCATCGCAAATACCACATAAAAAATCCGGTTAAACAGAAGCTTGGCAATTTTCTTCAGAATCATCATAAGTCTTTCTTTCCCTCATTTAAAAATCCCTGACTGAATGCAGCCAGGGATTTTTGCGCACAATTAATTATATTTACGTTTTCTTGCGGCTTCAGATTTTTTCTTACGACGAACGCTTGGTTTCTCGTAATGCTCTCTTTTGCGGATTTCCTGCTGGATACCTGCTTTTGCGCAGCTTCTCTTGAATCTGCGAAGAGCGCTATCTAAAGTCTCGTTTTCTTTTACGATAACGTTTGACATAGACTCACACCTAACCTCCCTCCAGTTGTAGATTGTGCTAAAATACAACTGTCTGGGTATTTTTCTTGCACGAACATTATTATATATCATACAGTCGGGGTTCGTCAACAACTTTTGGTTTAATTTTACAAAAAATTTTGACGAATTTCCCGCAGGCCAGGGTGCAGTTATGAACAGATCTTCTAGTGAAGCTGTCCTTCCAGGATTCCGGCAACTGCTGCAATGGCTTCATCTGCTTTTTCCGGATTCTTTCCGCCGGCCTGAGCCATGTTCGGACGGCCGCCGCCGCCACCGCCAACGATAGCTGCCACTGCCTTGATCAGGTTGCCCGCATGTGCTCCTGCTTTCTGTGCGGAATCCGTAGCCATTGCAAGAAGGCTTACCTTGCCCTCGTTCACTGCTGCAAGAACTACAACGCCCTCACCAAGCTTCTCTTTAAGCTGGTCACCAAGATCACGAAGTCCGTTCATGTCAACGCCCTCTACCTTGGCAGCAAGAAGCTTCACGCCTTTTACTTCCACAACCTGGTTCATAACATCCCCAAGAGATCCCTGAGCCAGCTTGCTCTTCAGAGACTCGTTCTCGCTTGCAAGAGCTTTCATCTCACCCTGAAGGTGTGCAATCTTCTCAACCATCTCAGAAGGAGTGGTCTTCAGAGCCTTAGCAGCCTCGTGAAGAAGTGCTTCCTGTTTCTTATAGTATTCCAGAACGCCGCTGCCAGTCAGTGCCTCAATACGGCGCACGCCTGCAGCGATACCGGACTCAGATACGATCTTGAACAGCATAATGGAGCTTGTGTTTGCAACGTGGGTACCGCCGCAAAGTTCTTTGGAGAAATCGCCCATGGATACCACACGTACCTTCTGGGAATACTTCTCGCCGAACAGTGCCATAGCGCCGGATTTCTTTGCTTCCTCAACGCCCATGATGTCTGTGTGGACCTCAAGGCCAGCCTGGATCTGCTCATTTACGATTTTCTCTGTTTTCTCAATCTCCTCAGGTGTCATAGCTGTAAAGTGAGCGAAGTCAAAACGAAGTCTGTCCGCAGTTACCAGGGAACCTTTCTGCTCTACATGGGAACCAAGAACCTCTTTCAGGGCTTTCTGAAGAAGGTGTGTTGCACTGTGGTTCTTCTCGATGTCTTTTCTTGCGGCAACGTTTACTTTCAGGGAAACAGTCTCACCCTTGGAGATCATGCCGGATTCCATATGTCCTACATGGCCGAATTTGCCGCCGCGAAGCTTGATGGTATCTTCCACAACGAATCTGCCGTTTGCAGTCTCGATCACACCGGTATCTCCAACCTGTCCGCCCATGGTAGCGTAGAAAGGTGTTTTCTCTACGAAAATGGTGCCTTTCTGGCCTTCCATCAGGGAATCCACGATCTCATCCTCTGTTGTGAGAACAGTAACCGGGGACTCAAAGGAAAGGTGGTCATATCCAACAAACTCTGTGGTTACAGAGGTGTCGATCTGGTCATATACAGTTGCGTCAGCACCCATATAGTTGGTTACCTCACGGGAGGAACGTGCTTTCTCTCTCTGCTCATCCATAGCAGCCTTGAAGCCTTCCTCGTCGATCTCATAGCCTTTTTCCTCAAGGATCTCCTTGGTCAGGTCAAGAGGGAATCCGTAGGTGTCATATAATTTGAATGCGTTCTCGCCGGAAAGAGTCTTCTCTCCTGCTGCATTCATAGCTTCTTCCATATCTGCCAGGATGCGAAGTCCCTGGTCGATGGTCTTGCCAAACTGATTCTCCTCGTTGGTAAGAACGTTGAAGATGAACTCTTTCTTCTCTTCCAGCTCTGGATATCCGTCTTTGGAACCGCTGATCACTTCTGCACTTAAGGTTGCAAGGAAGTTGCCCTCGATTCCAAGAAGTCTTCCGTGTCTTGCTGCACGGCGGATCAGACGGCGAAGTACGTATCCTCTTCCCTCATTGGTCGGCATGATTCCATCGGAAATCATGAATGTAGCGGAACGGATATGGTCTGTGATCAGACGGATGGAAACGTCGTCCTCATGGTGTACGCCGTATTCCTTGCCTGAAATCTTGCTTACCAGGTTACGAAGGGAACAGATGGTGTCTACATCGAAAATAGAATCTACGTCCTGGACAACAACTGCCAGACGCTCAAGTCCCATACCGGTATCAATGTTCTTCTGCTTCAGGGTTGTGTAGTTGCCGTTTCCGTCATTCTCAAACTGGGTAAATACGTTGTTCCATACTTCCATGTAACGGTCGCAGTCGCATCCTACTGTACATCCTGGCTTGCCGCAGCCGTATTTCTCTCCGCGGTCATAGTAGATCTCTGAACATGGACCGCATGGACCTGCGCCATGCTCCCAGAAGTTGTCCTCTTTGCCGAATTTGAAAATACGCTCTGCCGGAATTCCGATTTCTTTGTTCCAGATATCGAAAGCCTCGTCATCCTCAAGGTATACAGACGGGTAAAGACGGTTCGGATCCAGTCCAACTACCTCTGTTAAAAACTCCCAGGACCAGTGAATGGCTTCTGTCTTAAAGTAATCTCCAAAAGAGAAGTTTCCAAGCATCTCGAAGAAGGTACCGTGACGTGCTGTCTTACCTACATTCTCGATATCGCCTGTACGGATACATTTCTGACAGGTACTTACTCTTGTACGCGGTGGTTTCTCTGCTCCTGTGAAATATGGTTTCAGTGGTGTCATTCCTGCGTTGATCAGCAGGATGCTTTTATCGCCCTGTGGAACCAATGGAAAGCTTTTCAGTACAAGATGTCCCTTGCTCTCCATGAAATCCAGAAACATTTTTCGAAGTTCGTTTACTCCGTATTTCTTCATTTCAAATCTCCTCCTACGCAATAAAGAAGTGCATTTCCTCTTTGGGTGCAGAAGCCGCAGCTGCTGCACCGGAAATGCTTGCATAGTCTATATGATATCATAGATCTTTATTACGGTCAAAATTATTTTGTAAATACTTTATTGAATTTCTTCTTTCCTCTCTTGAGGACAACGCCGTCACCTGTAAGGGCATCCTTGGAAAGTACATGCTTGATGTCCATTACTTTCTCGCCGTCTACAGAAACGCCGCCCTGCTCGATGGCTCTTCTTCCCTCGGAACGGGTGGTTACCAGTGCGGATTTTACAAGAAGGCTGATCAGGTCGATGTTTCCTTCCTCATCAAAATCCTCTGCTGCAAGCTCAGTAGTTGGCATATGCTCTGTGTCTGCTCTGCCTGCGAAAAGGGCCTTTGCCCCTGCTTCTGCTTTCTTTGCTTCCTCAGTTCCGTGAACAAGCTCGGTCAGCTGGAATGCAAGGATCTCTTTTGCCTTATTCAGCTGGCTGCCTTCCCATTTCTCCATCTCCTGGATTTCTTCTAACGGAAGGAAAGTAAGAAGCTTCATGCATTTGATCACGTCTGCGTCATCTACATTTCTCCAGTACTGATAGAAATCAAATGGAGAGGTCTTATTCGGATCAAGCCATACAGCGCCGGACTGTGTTTTGCCCATCTTCTTGCCCTCAGAGTTCAGAAGAAGGGTGATGGTCATAGCGTATGCATCTTTGCCAAGCTTACGGCGGATCAGCTCTGTACCGCCGAGCATGTTGCTCCACTGGTCATCGCCTCCAAACTGCATGTTGCAGCCGTATTTCTGGTACAGCATGTAGAAATCGTAGCTCTGCATGATCATGTAATTGAATTCCAGGAAGCTTAAGCCTCTTTCCATACGCTGCTTGTAGCACTCAGCAGTCAGCATACGGTTGACGGAAAAGTGGGCGCCAACCTCGCGAAGAAGCTCTACATAGTTCAAATTCATCAGCCACTCTGCATTGTTTACCATGAGTGCCTTGCCATCGGAAAAATCAATAAAACGCTCCATCTGTTTCTTGAAGCAGTCGATATTGTGCTGGATGGTTTCCTTGGTCAGCATCTGACGCATATCGGTTCTTCCGGATGGGTCACCGATCATACCGGTTCCGCCTCCAAGAAGGGCGATTGGTCTGTTTCCTGCCATCTGAAGACGCTTCATCAGGCAAAGTGCCATGAAATGTCCTACATGAAGGCTGTCTGCGGTAGGGTCAAATCCAATATAGAAGGTGGCCTTACCGTTGTTTACCATTTCCTTGATCTCATCTTCGTCTGTTACCTGGGCGATCAGCCCTCTGGCTTTCAGTTCTTCCCAAACTGTCATGTTATTTTCCTCCTGAATAAAAAAATACCCGGTTCCTTTTGTCCCTTTAGGACGAGAACCGGGTCCCGCGTTACCACCTAAATTCACAGAAAGCTCGCACTTCCTGCCTCGATAAGTGACTGTACTGAACATAATGTCCGCATCCATTCAAACGTGCTGTCTGTACCGATGCTTCCCGCCTCTTCAGAACGATCACCCCGGCATGATAACGTATGCCACTCCGTTGCAGCCTACTTGGTACGCTCCTGCATTCCTTTATCACAGGAAAACCGTTCGGTGCAAAGCTCCGGGATGTATTCGCCTGTATTCTTCTCTGGGGTTCTGCATGCGCCTCTCACCATCCGGCAGCTCTCTGTAAGCTCTTCCCAGGGCTACTTGTTCCCTTCAAAGCCTTTGTCTTTTAATACTTGCAAGTATACAAAGGCTGTCTGTTTTTGTCAAGGAATTTACCGGGATGCTTTCACAACTTAACGTATTACAGTAATTATAAAGATACTTTTTCAAACAGGCTTCAAGGACTCCCACACGCCTTTTTCTTCGAAATCTCTGGCAGCCTTCGCAGCACCCTCCACGATTTTCGGATCATACTCCAGCATATCCAGAAGCCGGATGGCATTTCTCGAGGTCGCCCGTCCTTTTTTCAGGATATAGGAAAATACCACTTCTTTTTCCTTTACTTCTTCCTCGAAATGATAGTTGTCATACAAGTCCTCTAAAATGTACGACAGCTCAATATCATGAGTTGCCGCAAAAGGAAGCACCCAGTTCTGATGAAGAGATGCCAGAATCTGGGAGGACGCCGCAATGCGCTCGATGGTATTGGTTCCCCGAAGTACCTCGTCAACGATGCAAAGAAGCGGCTCTGGCTTTTTGCTCTCATCCAAGATTCTTTTCAGGGATTTGATCTCCACAATGAAATAGCTCTCTCCGCTTTCCATATCATCCCGAAGAGCCATGGATGTCATCACCTTCAAAAAAGGTGCCCGGTAAGAAGAGCAGGTGCAGGTTCCAAGAGTCTGGGCCAGAATGCTGTTCATTGCCACATTTTTCAGGAAGGTGGACTTGCCGGATGCGTTGGAGCCAGTCACAAGGGTTCCGCCGGATACCTGGAAGCTGTTGGCAACTGCCTCTGTAAGTAAAGGATGGTAAAGGTCCTCCACCTGCATCTGGATCCGGGAAGCAGTCCAGGTATGTTCACCCGCCCTATTCTCCGAAATCCCGGTAGCTTTCCAGGTATCATGTGCTTTCTCTTGGAGCCTGGAACTTTCCTTTTTCTGATGTCCATCCACAAACTCCGGCCGGCACCACAGAGAAAGCATTTCCCGGAAAGAGGCAATGGAAATACAGGCGTCCAGTTCCCCAATATTGTCAATCAGCTTCATAATCGCTTCCGTTTTTCCCTGTACTTCTTTCAGCAGACTGTTGTACACCAGAATATCCACATGCGTCAGAAGCCGGACATACTCCATCACGATCTGGGAGGGATCCCCTCCGTCCGTATTTTTGCTGGTCAGGAAAAAGGACTTGCGGCTAAGTCCTGCAAAGGCTGCTTTCGCCTCCGCGATGGCTTCCATCTGCTCTTTTACCTCTGGCCATTTTACATTCTTCATCTCTTCCGCCACGGAAAGCATGCGAAGCAGATGGGTAAAACAGTCCAGATAGGCTTCAATCAGGCTTCTGTCATTTCCCGTATAATAAATGGTAATGTTCGCCACCATAAGCACCAGAAATATGAAAAATCCCACCAGCGGATTCAAAGGGAGAAGCACAGCCAGATCCAGCAGGATCAATGTCAGCATGAATACATGGATCCCTGTTTTCACCTTAGGAGAACTGTTTAAGGCCAGCACCGTATCGGACAGGGAACCCAGCCTTGTTTTTCCCACCTTGGAAAGATGCAGCTGCATTTCCTCCCGTTCCTTTGTATGAGAGGAAAAAAACTCCACCAGCTTTTCCCGTTCCTCCAGTTCTTCCCTGGAAAATACAGGACGCCGCATCATATCATAAAGCACATCCTCTCCCGGTGAGGAAACAGTCTGGTTCACCATTTTATACAGGCGGTCCATATCCAGATCATTCCAGGTAATGTCGTCTATAACAAAATCCTCTTTTTCTTTTCTGCGAAAATAATGGGAAATCTGCTCCAGGTCTCCTGCTTCATACTGTCTTTTGGAGGGCTTTCCCCAGTTTCTGCGGATCCGCTCCAGGGTGTTGTTTTTGATCTTCCGATTCTCATAAAAGATCCATAAAACAAATAGCAGGACTAAGCCTGCTATTGTCAGGATCGCGGATAAATAGGGATTCATCCTTTCTCCTCTCTTATACCCAGTCTACAAAGAATGTGTGATCCTTGTAAACTTCATATACAACCTTATCGAAATTTAAGGGCTGTTTCGCGAAAGCAGAATTCATCATGAAATACTTGTAGTTGAAATCCTTGGCCTTCATGCCGCTTACCTTGCGGGCGGTTCCTTTGAGCACGTAAGCATTGAAGCTGTCAAGAGCCTCTTGTGCTGCCTTGTAGGCACTTGCGCGGTCCTCAAACTGTCCGTTGAGACGTTTCTGAAGGGAACCGTTTGTGACTACGGAGTACTGTCCTTTCTGATAAACCACATAGCGAACGTCAGACGGGAAACCTGCATCCAGGGTTCTGTTCAGAACGGTAAGGGCAACTGCCTTCATGCCTGCAAGTCCCTGATCTCCTGCTTCTGTCTCACACACAGCTGCCAGAATGTCAAGATTGGATTTTGCTCCATTTGCAATTCCGGTATGTGTATTAAACTGACTCAGAATGGTATAATTGCGTTTGTGCTTCTGGTCATACCATGTGAAAGTGCTGCCTGTGGTCGTACTGCTCTGTTTCTCTGTTGCCACTCCATTACTGTCAAAGACGTAGGTCTTGCCGCTGATGGCAGCAGTGGTATTCATGTACATAACAGCGGAAGAAGTATTGAAATAATATTTCTTTCCGTTCAGGGTCAGCCAGCCGGTCTGAGCCTTACCGTTGCTTGGGTTAAAGTAATAATGTCTGGAACCTACATGTCCAAAGCCCTTCTCATAGCGCACGCCGCTTTTCTTGGAAAAATAATAGTAGCTTCCGCTTATTTTCTTCAGTCCGGTGTAGGCAATTCCGTTGCTTGTATTAAAATAATAGCTGTATTTGGTTTTGGAATCTTTATACCAGCCTGTTTTCATGGTACCATTGCTGTTAAAATAACGTTTCTGGCCTTTGGAATCTGTAAGCCAGCGACCTTTTATCATTGCGCCAGAACCACTGGTGAAATAATACTTCTTTTTGTTCAGGGTCAGCCAGCCGCGAACCATTCTTCCGTTGGAAGGATTAAAATACCTGGTAACGGTGGAACTTTTCAAAAATCCAGTGACCATTGCACCGGAGCCTCTGGTAAAATAGCGGACGTTTCTTCCTTTCGTATCTTTCTGCCAGCCCTTTAGCTGAACGCCCGTCTTGGCATCAAAATAATATTTCCTTCCTTTCAGGGTCAGCCAGCCCTTGTGCTTGGCACCGCTTGATGTTATGTAATAGGTCTTGCCGTTTATGGTCTTAAATCCAGCTGTAGCAGCCTGTACATCCTTTGATGTCATTGGCATGGCAAGAAGAACCAGCAGAACAAAAAGCGCCAGTACAGAAAACCAGTTTCCTTTTTTACTCTCTCTTTTCATAACAGATGTCCTCTCCATTTCAATCACTCCCCATGAGCGTGCCTCCAATTTCCCCCCGGAGCCGCACACTCTACCCCCAATGTGTGATTGGTAACTGTTCAATACCTTCACATTCACTGTGATTGTTACTTTCTGACAAATGAATATGTCAATTTTGTTGCAAAGATTACAAAAATATTAAATTCATAATTATTATAGCTAATTTTTGTTTTTCTGTCAACTGCTTTGTCACACAGGAGCTGTCCCTTCCATATGATGAACTGTAAACATTTTCTGGAGGTTTCAGGCATGAGTGATTTAGCTGCAACAAACTGTGGCTGTGGTGAGGAAAGATCCGGATGCGGATGCAACAACGGATGTGGATGCGGCAATGACAATGGCTGCGGATGCGGACTTTCCAACTGGGGAAATGGCTCCTGCGGATGCAACATTCTGTGGATCATTATTCTTCTTTGCGCATGCGGCGGAAACGGTTTCGGATGCAACAACGGATGCGGCAACGGAAATGGTGACTGCTGCTGGATCATCATTATCCTTCTGCTCCTTTGCGGCGGCTTAGGAAACGGATGCGGATGCTGATGTGACATTGCAAATCGGGACAGAGGCGCGGGGCCTCTGTCCCTTTTTCATAAGCGCTTCGGATTTTTTCCTGTTCTCCGCCGAAGCAATTTCAGCAATCGTTTTCTCTTTTATTTCATTTTTCCTTCCAGGTTTTTACTGGTGCCGACCTGACATCCGGCCATTTTTCTTTCTCTGGTTTTCTTCATTCTCTTTGTCTTTCTGCTGGTTCTTTCTGCGGACGCATTCCAGATCCAGTTCGTAAATCGCGTTTCCATCTATGATCAGCTTTTCATTTTCTCTTCTCATGATCATCCCTCCTGGTATGCCACGAATGATTTTCAAACACGCGGGCTACGACAACCGAATTCGGGTGAAATATACCGCAAAGTGGGGCGTGCAGATTGCGGGAATGATTTTTCAAACACGCTCTAATATAACATATGTCAAAAGGCAGTTTCCCGACATATTTTAATAATAAAAACATAGATTAGAAAAGGGATTTTTATGGAGTCAGAATTTATTGCCCAGACTGCATTGGATCAGATGGTCGGAACAGACCAGGGTCAGCTTTTAAAAGCACTGATTCCTTATCTTCCGCCCAGGGAGCAGCAGCTTTTTTCCCTGTACGCCAAGGCAAAGGAATTTTCCAATGCTGTAAATCTTTTCGGAAGCCAGGCGCAGCCTATGCGCATGCAGGCGGTTTCCGCCTCACAGCCTGTAGACATTCTCAACGACCTGCGCAGATACTGCTTCGGAAATACCAGAAGAACTCTGGATCAGATTACAAATATGATGGCTATGGTAGAAATGATCAAGGTGATGAACAGTACTGTGCCAGAGGACAGCTGTGAAGAGGAGCGGCAGTAATTGCTGTCATTATAGGTCATATCCATGAATTCGCCTGCCCAAATATGTTTCATGGCTGCCGTCAGGAGAAATTGGATTAAGCAGGCCTAATCAACTGCCGTCCAGGATTTTTATCTCAGACAGAAAGGTGTGATTTTTTTGGAAGAAAACTGGCAGGACAATCCAAAGCTTGCGGGAATGGACAGAAGCAAGCTTGACATGCTTCAGCAGATGGCACAGCAGGGCGCAGGAAAATCCCCCTCCGACCTGCTTCCCTTCATTATGAACGCTGCTGCCAAAGGAAAAAGCGCAGGACTTCGCTTCAACCCCAACGAGATCAATACCATCATCGAAGTGCTGAAAATGGGAAAAAGCCCCCAGGAGCGGGCAAAATTGGATCAGGTGGTAAATCTGATGAAAATGATGCGATAAGGAAAAAGAGGGCCCTGGATTCTTTGTGAACCCCTGGTCCTCCTTTTTCATAAGCCATGTTTCCACAGCCCATTATTCCTCTGTGAAACTGCCGCCTATCGTCAGCCAGGCTCTATCCTTTGCGGTCTCTTCTGACTGTGTTGTTCCTCTACGAAGCTTCCGTTTATCGTCGGCATATCCCTTTAGTCATTTTTCTCGATGCCTTCCATGATACATTCCCGAAGAAGCACCAGCGCACTTGCCACTGCCTGCTGGCGGATCTTGGTCCGGTTTCCGGTGAAATGGTATTCTCTGGTAATGGTCTGTCCATTGTAGCAGCAGCCCATAAACACAGTGCCAACCGGAGTCTCCTTGGTTCCGCCGTCAGGGCCTGCAAGCCCTGTAATGGAAAGGCAGATATCTGCATCTGAGTTTGCGCAGCCGCCTTTTGCCATCTCCTTGGCACACTTCGCGGAAACTGCACCTTCTGTCTTCAAAGTGGACTTCTTCACGCCCAGACATTTTCTCTTGGCACGGTTGCTGTAAGTAACAAAACCGTGAGTAAATACCTGAGACGCTCCTGGAACATTGACAATACGCGCCGCAATGGCACCGCCTGTGCAGGACTCCGCAAGAGCCAGGGTCAGTCCCTGATCCCGCAGCATATCCACAACAGATTCCTCCAGGGTCTTCTCAGCTTCAAGGGCAAAAATATTTTTGCCAAAACGTCTTTTCAGTTCTCTTACCACCGGCTTGATCAGCTTTTTACATTCCTTCTCATCCTCACCCTTGGCTGTGATCCGAAGATGAACCTCTCCGGTTTTGGCATATGGAGCAAGGGTAGGATTGGTCTGTGCCTCGATCATATCCTGAATATCCGCAGCGACCTGACTCTCGCCGATTCCGCAGATCTTCACAACCTGGGAGCAGATGATCTCCGGCTGTTTCTTGCGAAGATAAGGGAAAACAGACTCCTCAAACATAGGGATCAGCTCATTGGGCGGTCCAGGAAGAAGGATAGCGGTTTTGCCATCTTTTTCAAGGATCAGTCCCGGTGCTGTACCGTTGTGGTTATCAATTACAAGAGCACCCTTTGGTACCTGTGCCTGCTTGTAATTGTTGGTTGTGATCCGTCTGTCCGGGTGATTTTTCTCATATTCTTTCATGTAGCGCTCAATACGCTTGCGGGAATGCGGATCCTCCTCAAGGGGCAAACCCATCACCTCTGCGCAGACCTCTTTGGTCAGGTCATCCTCAGTAGGTCCAAGGCCGCCGGAAAGAATTACCACATCTGAGCGATCCAGAGCGGATGCAATCACGGCTTTCATTCTGTCATGATTGTCTCCCACCACTGTCTCATAATAAACAGACAGCCCAAGCTGCGCCATCTGCTCGGACAGATAGGCACTGTTGGTATTTACAATGTTGCCAAGCAATATTTCGGTTCCTACTGCTACAAGTTCTGCAATCATCTGTATCCCTCTTTTCTGATTGTGATTATTTCAAAAGCCGCTGATTTACTGGGTAAACTGCGGCTTTTTCATATCATCTTATGAATCTTGGGTTTCAAAATTCTGTCATATAGATTAAAACAACAATATATTAGGCTTACAGCCTGTTTGAGAAAGGCTCTAGAGCCTGTTTGAAACACGCTCTAAGCTTTCCTGCACAGGATTACTCCTGCATGGAAATCACATTTTTATTCTGCACAATATAGGTGATCAGGGAAATCACAGTCAGTGCCAGTGACAGCCAGATAAAAATATTGGTCAGAATCTCAAAAATTCCGCCAAAATTCAGAATCAGCAGAATGATCATCACCATCTGGGAAGCAGTCTTAAATTTGCCCCAGTAGTTTGCGGCAATTACCACTCCGTTCTCAGCTGCGATCAGTCTGAATCCGCTGATAATAAATTCTCTTGCGATCACAACAATCACCATCCATGCAGGCAGGCGGTCCAGCTCGATCATGCAGATCAAAGCCGAACAAACAAGCAGCTTGTCCGCAAGGGGATCCATAAATTTACCAAAGTTGGTGACCAGATTATACTTACGTGCCAGTTTGCCGTCAAACCAGTCTGTAATGCTTGCCGCAGCAAAAATAACAAGACAGATATAACGGTTGGCTTCCCCGCCCCATCCAGTCAGAATAAATAATACAAAAAACGGTACCATAATCATTCTGGCAACAGTCAGCTTATTCGGTGTATTCATTCTCCAGCTCTCCTATCAAATCATACTCCAGAGCACCTGTAACCCGTACTCTTGCAAAATCTCCGGTCATAAGAAGTTCGCCTGTCTGTACAAAAATATAGCCGTCAACCTTAGGCGCATCTCCGTAAGTACGTCCAATATACGCACTTTCACCGGATACCTTGCCCTCGATCATAACAGTCAGTACCTGACCTACGCGATTCTCACCCTTCTCCAGAGAAATCTCCTGCTGAAGTTCCATGATCTCATCTCGTCTGGCTTCCTTGACTTCTTCGGGAATCTGATCCTCCATAGTCGCTGCCGGGGTATCCTCCTCTGCGGAATATGGGAAAACACCAAGGCGGTCGAACTCGATTTCGTCCACAAACTCCATCAGTTCTTCGTGGTCTTCCTGGGTCTCTCCAGGGAAACCGCTGATCAGACTGGTACGAAGGAAAATATCCGGAATCTCACGGCGCAGCTTGCCAATAATGTCCACAAGCTCCTGCTTGGTGGTGCGGCGTCCCATACGTTTCAGCACGCGGTCGCTGGCATGCTGAATAGGAAGATCCAGATAATGGCAGATCTTCTTCTCTTCCTTCATGGTCTGAATCAGTTCATCATAAATCTCCTCCGGATAACAGTATAAAATACGGATCCAGCGGATTCCTTTAATCTTGCAAAGCTCTTTCAAAAGCACATGCAGGGATTTCTTTCCGTAAAGATCCTTGCCGTAAAGAGTAGTCTCCTGTGCAACCAGGATCAGCTCCTTTACGCCCTGTTCGGCAAGTGACTGTGCTTCCTTCACCAGCTGTTCCATAGGAACGCTTCGGTAGCTTCCCCTGAGCTTGGGGATAATACAGTACGTACAGTGCTTGTCACAGCCCTCTGCAATCTTCAGATATGCAAAATGGCCGCCAGTGGTCAGCATACGCTTGCCGGAAATATTGGGAAGAAAATCAATGCTCTTGTATTCTTCGAAGTGCCTGCCTGCCTCAGCTTCCTTAACAGCTTTGATAATATCGCCGTAGGAAGTAGTTCCAAGGATTGCATCCACCTCCGGTATTTCCTCTGAAATCTCTTTCTTGTAGCGCTGTGCCATGCATCCGGTGACGATCAGGACCTTGCAGGTTCCTGCCTTTTTCTTCTCTGCCATCTCAAGAATGGTATTGACACTCTCTTCCTTGGCATCTCCAATGAAGCAGCAGGTATTTACAATAATCACCTCTGCCTCATCTTCATCGTCCACAATCTGATGTCCGTCTGCTGCCAGCATTCCAAGCATTTCCTCAGAATCTACCAGGTTCTTATCACATCCAAGGGAAATGAACAATAATTTCATATTATTCTGCACTCTCCTGGGAAACAGTCTCTGCTGTTGCTTCTTCTGCAGCTGCTTCCTCTGTCGGCTGCTCCGGTGCAAGACCTGCGATCTCTCTTAAATCCTCTTCCTCGTGCTGTCCCGGAAGGATCTTAACCTTTCCGTGATATAACTCGTCGATTGCGATGGAAAGCGGTTTCTTGCCTTTTACATTATCTGCAAGAGGCTTTGCTCCGCCGATCAGCTGGCGTGCACGCTTGCTGGTTGCAAGGATCAGTGAATAACGGCTGTTGAGCACCATGCTCTCATCGTCGTCCTCGTTGTTTGTATTGATTGCTTCAATTAATTCAGAATAAGATGGATGGATCATATATATACTCCTTTCAAATTTGAGGGCCTTTGCAGCGTGCAGGAACCAGTTTCTGTAAATACCAGAAAGCCTTTCCTGACATGCTTCGGCCGTAATTTCTCGTTACTTGATAGTAACATTTTATCATAAAGGCCGGGAACCGGTTTCTATTTAAAACATGTTCCTAACCTAAATTAACAAATTGATATCTGCTGGCAGCACCACTGTAAAAATCAGATAAATTAACAGGAACAGTTACATCCTGCTCTCTCAGTCGGACATATACGTCAAACGCACCAGTTTGCAAATCTATCTCAATTTTCTGTAAATTTAGCTGCCTGCGCCTGGATCTCATGGATGAAATCCAGATTTCTCTTCATGGAAAAATGCTCGCTCTGGATGATGCCGTGAAGTCTGTCCACTGCCTCATCAAGCTGGTCATTTACCAGAACGTAATCATACTCGTCCACGCCCTCCGCTTCCTGTGCTGCTCTGGCAAGACGCTGGTGGATCACTTCTGCAGTCTCCGTGCCTCTTCCCACAAGACGCTCTCTTAACACTTCCATGGAAGGTGCAGTCACAAATACCAGCACTGCCTCCGGGAATTTCTTCTTGATCTTGCGCGCGCCCTGGATCTCAATCTCAAGGATCACATCGCGTCCCTGTGAAAGCTGCTCTTCCACATAGGCCTTAGGTGTGCCGTAATAATTCTCAACATACTGGGCATATTCAATCAGCTGATCCTGACGGATCATCTCTTCAAACTCTTCTCTGGTGCGGAAAAAATACTCTCTTCCGTCCTCTTCCCCTGGCCTGGGGTTTCTTGTGGTGGCAGACACAGACAACGCATAATTGTCATATTTCGCCATCAGGCTTTTCATAATGGTGCCTTTCCCTGCTCCGGAAAAACCGGAAACAACTACCAGAACTCCTCTACTCATGGCCCTCTCCCTTACTTTCAAAATCGTGTACCTCTGCAAATCTGCGGGCAATGGTGTCCGGCTGGATTGCAGATAAAATCAGAATGTCGTCAGATGTCACGATCACGGACTTGGTCTTCCTGCCCTGGGTGGCATCTACAAGGGAATTGGTTCCCTTCACACTCTGAACCATTCGTTTCACCGGTGCGGCATCCGGGTTCACCACAGCTACAATTTTCTGGGAATTCACCACATTGCCGAATCCGATATTGATTAATTTTGCCATGTTTTCCCCCTTCTGTCAATATAAAGGAAAGATTACGCAAAAAGTATTTTGCATAATCCGTAACCCTGCGGATTGCTCCGCCGCTATGCGGCTGGCCTTGATTCCCTGGCATTACTCTATATTCTGGATCTGCTCACGGATTTTCTCAATCTCGGTTTTCAGATCAATGGCAATGTTGGAAATCACCAGGTCACTGGATTTCGACAGGATCGTATTTGCCTCACGGTTCATCTCCTGAGCCATGAAATCAAGCTTGCGGCCAATCCCCTCTTTCTCCTCCAGCATTCTCTTCATGCCCTGAATATGGCTGTGAAGACGCACAGTCTCCTCATCATTACAGATTTTGTCAGAGAACAGGATCACTTCTGCTGCAATGCGGGAATCCTCTATCTGGGAATCCTCAAGAAGCTCATGCACCTTCGCTTCCAGCTTCTCTCTGTAAGAATCCACAACCAGCGGAGAACGCTCCTCCACCTGGTTCACCTTCTCATCCAGTGCCTCCAGCTTGGTGATCAGGTCATTCTTAAGATGCTCGCCTTCTCTTTCACGGGCCTGGGCAAATTTCTCACAGGCTTCGCGAAGGGGGCCTTCCAGTACTGCCCAAAGCTCTTCCTCGTCTACAGACTGCTCCTCCATAGTCAGAACATCCGGATAACGGGAAAGAGCCCCTGCCTTCACGTCATTCTCAATGCCAAACTCCTCTGCCATCTGGCGGATATAGGCCATGTACTCAGATGCAAGCTCTTTATTATATTTCAATGCGCCACAGCTTAAGGTATAATCTTCATAGGTAATAAATACATCTACCTTGCCTCGCTGCATATATGTCTTCATAAGATTCCGGATAGCACCCTCCAGAAAACCAAGCTTCCTTGGCATCTTAATGCTCAGATCCAGATATCTGTGATTGACGGATTTTAATTCAACGGTGATTTTCCGATCTTTTGTAATCACCTCGGCTCTTCCAAAGCCGGTCATGCTTTTTATCATAGTAATCTCTTTCTGTATTTTGATTTTTGTTCCGAATGATGTCAGCCCCAAACAGCTTACATCACTTCTACGCATACAGATTTATTATAGTTCATTCCAAAACCCTAGTCAAATCATTTTTTTGCTGTTATAATATATTCTGATATCAGGGGCAAAAGGTCAAAAAGCCGTTCATGCTTGCATGATAAGGCTTTTGAACTTGGGACCCGCCGAACATAAGGAAGTAGCGATTTACGTAGTAAATCAGCGGATTCCGAATGTTCGAGAATTGCGGGAGCTGCTTCGCAGCGGAGCAATTCGTGGATATCAAGTTCGGGGCAAAAGACTTTTTGACCCGAACATCATAGTATAGAAAGGAGTTATTCCTATGGCCTTTGACGGAATTACCATTGCAGCAATGGTTTCTGAATTAAATAAAAATCTCTCCGGCGGACGCATCAACAAGATTGCCCAGCCAGAGAGCGATGAGCTTCTCATCACCGGGAAAGGGGCAAACGGCCAGAAGCGTCTGCTGCTCTCAGCCAGTGCTTCCCTTCCCCTGATCTATTTCACAGGCAAGAACCGGATCAGTCCCCTCACTGCCCCCAACTTCTGCATGCTTCTTCGCAAGCACATCGGCAGTGCAAGGATCACAGCCATCCGCCAGCCGGAACTGGAACGTGTAGTGGAATTTGAGCTGGAGCATCTCAACGAGCTGGGCGACGTGTGCCACAAGGTTCTGATCATGGAGCTGATGGGCAAGCACAGCAACATTATTTTCTGCGATGACCAGAATATGATCCTGGACAGCATCAAGCACGTATCCTGCAACGTAAGCTCCGTCCGCGAAGTTCTTCCCGGACGCCCCTACTTTATTCCACACACTCAGGACAAGCTGGACCCGCTCACCATTTCCAAAGAAGACTTTATGGAAAAAGTCTGCGGAAAATCTACCGCCATTTCCAAGGCTCTTTACCAGACTCTTACCGGTCTTAGCCCGGTGATGGCACAGGAGCTTTGCTACCGCGCTTCCATTGACGGAAATGATGAGGCCACAGCCCTTGAGGAAAATGCCCGTGAAAAATTATATCAGGAATTTTCCGGTATGATGGAGCAGATCCGCAGGGAAGAATTTACCCCTGTTATTGTATACAAAGGAGATGAACCTGTAGAATACGGCGTTTTTCCTTTTGCTCAGTATGGAGAAGGCTTCTCCAGCCAGACGTATGAATCCGTTTCCGAGATGCTGGAAACCTACTACGCTTCCCGTGACGTGATCACCCGCATCCGCCAGAAATCCGCGGACCTTCGCAAGATCGTCCAGACCGCCCTTGACCGCAACCGCAAGAAGTTAAGTATTCAGCAGAAGCAGATGAAGGACACAGAGAAAAAGGACAAGTACAAGATCTACGGCGAGCTGATCAACACCTACGGCTACGGCCTGGAAGAAGGATGCAAATCCTTTAAAGCTGTAAACTATTATAATGGAGAGGAAATCACCATTCCCCTTGACCCTACCCTCACTCCCCAGGAGAATTCCAAGAAATACTTCGACCGCTACGGCAAGCTGAAGCGTACCCAGGAAGCCCTGGAGGTTCAGATTGCAGACACAGCCAGCGAGATCGAGCATCTGGAATCCATTTCCAATGCCCTTGATATTGCCACTGAGGAAAGCGACCTTTCCCAGATCAAGGAAGAGCTGATGGAGTACGGCTACGTGAAACACCATTACGGAAACAAAAAAGGCGCCAAAATGCAGGTGAAGTCCAAGCCCTTCCACTATGTTTCCAGCGATGGCTACGATATTTATGTAGGCAAAAACAACTACCAGAACGACGAGCTTACCTTCAAGTTCGCCACAGGAAACGACTGGTGGTTCCACGCCAAAAAAATGCCCGGTTCCCACGTCGTAGTAAAAACCAAAGACGGCACCCTGCCGGATCGCACCTTCGAGGAAGCAGGCAATCTTGCCGCCTACTATTCCAAGGGACGCACTGCCCCCAAGGTGGAAATTGACTATCTTCAGAAAAAAAATGTGAAAAAGCCAGCCGGAGCCAAGCCTGGATTTGTGGTTTATTACACCAACTATTCTTTGATGGCTTCCCCGGATATTACAGGAATCGAGCAATTATCCTAACCGCGGCAAATGCAGATTTTATTTTGCGGCAAACCGGAATGTTTGCTGCACAACATACATTATTCTAAGAACAGGAGCAACCTATGAGTATTTTAAACGTTGAACACCTTACCCACGGCTTTGGTGACAGAGCTATTTTTCAGGATGTGTCCTTCCGCCTTCTCAAAGGAGAGCACATCGGCCTGGTAGGCGCCAACGGAGAAGGCAAATCCACCTTCTTCAACATTGTAACTGACAAATTAATGCCGGATGAGGGCAAAATCCAATGGGCAAAGAATGTCCGGGTAGGCTATCTGGATCAGCACTCTGTCCTTTCCCAGGGCATGACCATCCGCGATGTACTGAAATCCGCTTTTTCCTGGCTTTTTGAGCTGGAAGAGCGAATGAATACCATCTGCGATTCTCTTGGAGAAGCTTCCCCTGAGGAAATGGAAGCTCTTATGGAGGAGCTTGGAACCATTCAGGATACTATGACCATGCACGATTTTTACATAATCGACTCTAAGGTTGAGGAGGTTGCCCGCGCACTTGGGCTTCTGGATCTGGGGCTTGACCGTGATGTTACAGATTTAAGCGGTGGTCAGCGTACCAAGGTTCTTCTTGCCAAGCTTCTTCTGGAGAAACCGGACATCCTTCTTCTGGACGAGCCCACCAACTATCTGGACGAAGAGCACATTGCCTGGCTGAAGCGTTATCTTCAGGAATATGAGAATGCTTTTATTCTCATCTCCCATGATATTCCGTTTTTGAACGATGTTATCAACATTGTTTACCATATGGAAAACCAGGAGCTGAACCGCTACGTAGGCGACTATGACCACTTCCAGGAGGTTTACGAGGTAAAAAAATCCCAGCTGGAGGCAGCTTACCGCCGTCAGCAGCAGGAAATCAGTGAGCTGAAGGATTTTGTTGCCAGAAACAAGGCTCGTGTTGCCACCCGAAATATGGCAATGTCCAGACAGAAAAAGCTGGACAAAATGGATGTGATCGAGCTTGCAGCTGAGAAGCCGAAGCCGGAATTTCATTTTAAACAGGGACGTACCCCTGGCAAATATATTTTTGAGACCAAGGATCTGGTAATCGGATACGATGAGCCCCTTTCCCGCCCTCTTACGCTTTCCATGGAAAGAGGTCAGAAAATTGCCCTGGTAGGTGCTAATGGAATCGGAAAAACCACTCTTCTGAAAAGTATCCTCGGACTAATCCCTGCACTGAAGGGAACCAGAGAATTAGGAGATAATCTTCAGATCGGTTATTTTGAGCAAGAAGTAAAGGGCGACAATAAAACCACCTGTATTGATGAGATCTGGGCCGAATTTCCATCCTACACCCAGTATGAGGTTCGTTCTGCACTGGCCAAATGTGGTCTTACCACCAAGCATATTGAAAGTCAGGTCCGTGTACTTAGCGGTGGGGAGCAGGCCAAGGTTCGCCTTTGCAAGCTGGTGAATAAAGAAACCAACGTACTCCTTCTGGACGAGCCTACCAACCATCTGGATGTGGACGCAAAGGATGCGTTGAAGGAAGCGCTGAAAGAATACAGAGGAAGCGTTCTTCTTATCTGCCACGAACCGGAGTTTTACCAGGATGTGGTTTCCCAGGTGTGGGACTGCAGTAAGTGGACCACGAAAGTACTTTAATTTAAAACGGACATGTCACCTAACAGCGACATCACCATATATGAAAGTCAGCTGCTTGGCGCCTATGGGCGCTCCCACAGCTGCCAACCGCATTCGTAATCCAGACTATCGCCCTACTTACTCATACGGTCTAGAGCCTGTTTGAAAAAGGCTCTAGAATATCCGATATCCAAAAATTCGCTCATGCAAGCATGGCTCATTCTTGGCTGCCGTCTGGGACTTTCATAATAAAAAAACGCCAGAGAGTTTGATTTCTAGGGTTCACCCAAACTCTCCGGCGTTTTTTAAATACCAGGGTTAAAAACTCAAAAAGCCGTTTGTACTTGCACAATAAGGTTTTGAATTAGGGGCAAAAATTTTGCCCCTAACCTCCATTTTTATTCAGCATCAGCAGCAACCTTGCTTGCTCTTGCCTCGATTTCCTTCTGCTGGATATCTCCAGGTGCCTGCTCATAGCGTGCAAACTCATAGGAGAAGTCTCCGCTTCCGCCTGTCATGGAGCGAAGATCTGTGGAATATCCGTAAATCTCAAGAAGCGGCACATCGGCTTCAATGATAGTATTTCCATTGTGATCCGGATTCATGCCAAGGACACGGCCACGGCGTTTATTCAGATCGCCCATAACGTCACCGGTATATTTGTCCGGAACAGTAACCTTCATGGAAACGATTGGCTCAAGGAGTACAGGAGATGCGTCCATAAAGCCTTTCTTAAATGCCAGAATAGTTGCCATCTTAAATGCCATCTCAGAGGAATCTACCGGATGATAGGATCCGTCATAAAGAGTAGCCTTCACACCTACTACCGGATATGCAGCCAGAGGTCCCTTCTGAACGCATTCCTGAAGTCCCTTCTCAACTGCCGGGAAGTAGTTCTTCGGAACTGCACCGCCAACTACAACCTGCTCAAATACATATGGAGTCTCCATATCACCGGACGGCTCAAAGCGCATCTTAACATGACCATACTGTCCGTGTCCGCCGGACTGTTTCTTATGCTTTCCTTCTACATCAGAATTCTTGCGAATAGTCTCACGGAACGGAACCTTCGGTTTGGAAAGCTCTACGTCTACTTTATAGCGATCCTTCAGCATGCTGACAACAACGTCAAGATGCTGGTCGCCCATGCCATAAATAAGGCTCTGGCGGTTCGCACCGTCATTCTCAACGCGGACAGTCTTATCCTCGCTCATGATCTTGGACAGAGCCTGGGAAATCTTATCCTCATCACCTTTATTTACAGCCTTAAATCTCTTATAGGTATAAGGTGTGGAAAGGATTGCCTTCGGATAAAGCACCGGATTGGCTTTGCCAGCAAGGCTGTCGCCAGTCTGAACGCTTACCAGCTTGGCAATGGCGCCGATATCACCTGCATGGAGTTCCGGAACCTCGATCGGCTTGGAACCCTGAAGAACATATAATTTGTTCAGGCGCTCCTCTGTACCTTTCTCCACATTGAGAAGGGTATCATCGGATTTGATAACACCGGAGCAAACCTTGATCAGGGAATATTTGCCAAGGAATGGATCCACGATGGATTTCCATACATATGCAGATTTCGCTTTGGCGAAGTCGTAATTTGCTTCAAAAATTTCATTGGTTTTCTGGGAAATACCGTTGCAGGAACGTTTGTCCGGGCTTGGGAAATATCCGCAGATATCATCCAGCAAGTTGGATACGCCGCGAAGATTGATCGGGGATCCCATGCATACCGGAACAATGCTTGCTTCCTGAATATTGGCTGCAAGTGCTGCGGAAACCTCTGTTACAGAGAATTCATCTCCCTCAAAGTAACGATCCATGAATTCCTCGCTGGTCTCTGCCACAGATTCCATCAGGATATCATGATATTTCTCAAGGTACTCATCCAGGTAAGAAGGAATCGCACATTCTTCCTTCTGTCCCTTGTCAATATATTTTCTTCCGGCCTGCTTCACAACGTTTACATATCCCACAAACTTGCCGTCCTCACGAATTGGGAAATGAAGCGGAGCAATCTTCTTGCCGTAAAGCTCAGTAAGCTGATCTACTACCTTACGATAGCTGACATCGTCCACGTCCATATCGGTAACGAAAATCATACGCGGAAGTTTGTACTTCTCGCACAGATTCCATGCCTTCTGGGTACCAACCTGTACGCCGGCTTTACCAGATACTACGATGATTGCTGCGTCTGCAGCGCTGACAGCTTCCTCGACCTCTCCTACGAAATCAAAATATCCGGGAGTGTCCAGAATGTTTACCTTGTTCTTCTGCCACGGGACCGGAATCACAGATGTAGTAATGGAAAAGTGTCGTTTGATCTCTTCTTTATCATAATCACTGACAGTGTTGCCATCTTCCACTTTGCCTAAACGGTTGGTCAAGCCTGCCAGATATGCCATTGCTTCTGCCAGAGTTGTCTTGCCAGCCCCACCGTGACCTAATAGGACTACATTTCTGATTCGGTCAGTTCTAAAAACGTCCATATGTAATACCTCCCTGTTTGTCTGATATGTTCATATATTACTAAATATTCAGAAGAATTTCAAGTATTTTCTGGGATTTTGACGGTCTTTTTTCAAAAAAGTTTAGATTATTTTGTCATTTTCGTGGGAATTGACAATTTGCGAGGAATCTCGTACAATGACAGAAGGTAATTTCTTATTTAAAACGCGGGTAATATTCCGCGAGGTATTTTTTGTGAACAAAGTTCACGAAAAATCCGAGACTAGCAGCGCGAAATCATGCCTGCATGATTTCTGTGCATCGCGAAGCGCGTTACTGTGAACAAAGTGAACTGTAACGTTTCTCACTTTAACGAAGGAAAGGAAACGATATTATAATGAAGACAATCGGTTTTATCGGTCTTGGTCTGATCGGCGGTTCCATCGCCAAAGCCATCCGGAAGTACCATCCGGACTACCACATTCTGGCCTATAACCGCAGCAAGGAAGCACTTGTCTCTGCACTTAGCAGCGGCATTATAGATGGTGTCTGCGAGGAAATGAAGGATCCAAGGTTTGGAACCTGTGACTATGTATTTCTTTGCGCACCAGTAGAAATCAATCTGGAATGCCTGGCATACTTAAAGGAGATCCGTCAGGACGGATGCATCATTACAGATGTGGGAAGCGTAAAGGGAATCATCCACCAGAAGGTTGAGGAACTTGGAATGACAGACTGCTTCATCGGCGGTCATCCAATGGCTGGTTCTGAGAAAATCGGATTCGACCATTCCAATGAGCGCATTCTGGAGAACGCTTACTATATTCTTACTCCAGGCGGCGAAGTTGGGCTGGAATATATTGGAGATTTCACAGAGCTGATCCGCTCCCTTGGGGCCATTCCTATGGTGCTCACTGCAGAGGAGCACGATTTCATCACTGCAGGTGTGAGCCATCTGCCCCACATTATCGCATCTGCGCTTGTCAATCTTGTGAAAACACTGGACAATGACGCGGAATATATGAAAACCATCGCAGCCGGCGGCTTCCGGGACATTACAAGGATCGCTTCCTCTTCTCCTGTAATGTGGCAGCAGATCTGCATGGAAAATCACGAGAACATTTCCAATGTTCTGGATGACTACATCCGCATGCTGATCCAGATCCGCTGTTCCATTGACAACTGCGCTTCTGACGGCAGGGAAGCAGACGCCATTTACCAGATGTTTGCAAGCTCCAGGGATTACCGTGACTCCATCGATGTGGTAGATAATGGGCCCATCCGCAAGGCTTATGTGCTTTATCTGGATATTGCAGATGAGGCCGGTGGAATTGCTACCATCGCAACCATTCTTGCTATGGACAAGATCAGTATCAAGAATATCGGCATCATCCACAACCGTGAATTTGAACAGGGCGTTCTGAAAATCGAATTTTATGAGGAAGACGCCATGGAGCGGGCAATTGCACTTTTGAAGAAGCGCAATTATATCGTTTATGAACGATAATCTGTGCCCCAGCGGTTGTTTATAAAGGATACATTACAATCAATTTTTCAAACAAACACTGTATCAGTACAGTAAATATGAAGTAACCGCCATATTGACTCGTCTAATTCTTCTATGGCAGATACTCCATTTTGCTGTATTAGACTTTTCATTTAAGGAACGATTATTATGGAAATAAAAAAATTAACCAATCTCCACGGCGAGATTACCGTCCCAGGCGACAAATCCATCTCCCACCGTGCTGTCATGTTCGGTTCCCTTGCCAAAGGGACCACCCGCATCATCCATTTTCTGGAAGGAGCCGACTGCCTTTCCACCATCTCCTGTTTCCGCAAAATGGGCATCGACATCGAGAACAACAACGGCGAAATCCTGGTCCACGGAAAAGGACTTCGCGGACTTTCTTCCCCAACTGACATCTTAGATGTAGGAAACAGCGGCACCACAACCCGCCTGATTTCCGGTATCCTTGCAGGACAGAATTTTGTATCCGAACTGACCGGAGACAACTCCATCCAGAGCCGCCCTATGAAACGGATTATGACTCCCCTTCTTTCCATGGGAGCCGACATCACCAGCATAAAAGGAAACAACTGCGTTCCCCTTCGGATTGCCGGACACCCGCTGAAAGCCATTCACTACGATTCTCCGGTTGCTTCTGCCCAGGTGAAATCCTGTGTGCTTCTGGCAGGCATGTACAGTGACGGCGTTACCAGCGTCACAGAACCCGTCCTTTCCAGAAACCACACGGAGATCATGCTGAATTATTTCGGCGCACAGGTAACCTCTGAGGGAACCACCGCTTCCATTGTTCCGGAACCTTCTCTTCATGCAAGGGAAATCACTGTACCAGGCGATATTTCTTCTGCCGCTTACTTTATTGCAGCAGGCCTTCTGGTTCCAGGAAGCGAGATCCTTCTGAAAAACGTGGGGATCAACCCTACCAGAGACGGGCTTCTTCGCGTCTGCAAAGACATGGGCGCTGACATTACCATGCTGAATGTGAATATGGACGGCGAGCCAACTGCGGACCTTCTGGTACGCACCAGTTCGCTTCACGGTACCACTGTAGGAGGCGAAATTATCCCTACTTTGATCGACGAGATCCCGATGATCGCGGTTATGGCGGCTTTCGCAGAGGGAACCACCATCATCAAGGATGCCAAGGAGCTTAAGGTAAAAGAATCCGACCGTATTCTGGTTATGGCAGAGAATCTCTCCCGCATGGGTGCTGACATCACCCCGACAGATGACGGCATGATCATTCATGGCGGCAAGCCGCTGCACGGCGCCGTGATTGATTCTTATCTGGATCACCGTGTCGCCATGTCATTTGCCATCGCCGGACTCCTCTGCGACGGTCCGCTTTCCATTAAAGGTGGCGACTGTGTGAAGATTTCCTATCCGGAATTTTATGAAGATCTGTATCGTTTAGGCGAATAACCCTTCCCTCCTCTTAGGTTACCATAGCGATCTGAGGCAAGTGAATTAAGCAAAAATAATAAAAGCCGAAATTTTCCAGAAAAGCATCTGTATGGAGTTTCGGCTTTCTTTTATGCAATATCTTTTTTCTTCAAATCTCCTTTCTCAAAATGGGTAAAATCTGGCTGTTTGTTCGGTTAATGACCTTTCTTTTTTCAAATATTTTCTCTTTGAGATGGTTGTTTTTCCGCCTCATTCTGTTAAATAATAATCAATGTTAGTTTGATGTAATCGTCTTTTTCACTATATAATTCTTCTGTTTTCCTAATTTCATTATGTATTTTTCACATTTTATCATGTATTTATTTGTGCACAATTTTAAAATTCGTTTTATTCCGATTTTTATATTGATATTTTTTTAACACATTCGACGAAGTTGAAAAACTTCCTGTTTTCCCCTTTTTTTCCTGGAAAAAATAACGTATAATCTCACTGTAAGTTGAGGAACACTAAAAGACAAACAAAACGAACCGAGATCAGCCCAGACAAAAGAGCGGCTGGTACAAAGAAAGGAGCCAGAAATAATGAAAATTTTATTTTACGGAACCAAAAATTATGACGAGCAGTTTTTTGACAAACTTCTGCCTGAATTCCCAGGTATTGAAATTAAATTTATCGAAGCGAATATCCACGAAGAGACCGCTTCTCTTGCAAAGGGCTATGAAGCCATCTGTGCATTTGTAAATGCGGATCTGAGTACGAAAGTTATAGAAGAGTTACACCAGCAGGGCGTGAAACTGATCCTTATGCGCTGCGCAGGTTACAACAACGTCGATCTGAAAACAGCACAGAAATACGGTATCAAGGTTCTGCGTGTACCGGGTTATTCTCCGGAAGCAGTTGCAGAGCACGCAATGGCACTTGCCCTTACTGCCAACCGTCACACGCACAAGGCGTACATCAAATGCCGTGAGAACAACTTTACCTTAAATGGTCTTATGGGCGTGAACCTTTATAAGAAAACAGCTGGAATCATCGGTACCGGAAAGATCGGACAGGCTATGGCAAGAATCTGCAAGGGATTTGGAATGCGCGTCATCGCTTATGATCTTTTCCCGAATAAGAGCCTTGATTTCCTGGAGTATGTTTCGCTGGACGAGCTGCTTGCTACCAGTGATCTGATCAGTCTCCACTGCCCGCTTACCGATGAGACCAAGCATATCATCAATGAGAAAACAATTGCGCAGATGAAGGATGGCGTGATTCTTGTGAATACTTCCCGCGGCGGCCTGATCAAGACAGAGGATCTGATTTCCGGCATCCGCGATCACAAGTTCTTCGCAGTTGGACTGGACGTTTACGAGGAGGAATCTGATTATGTATTCGAGGATCTGTCCGAGAGCATTATGCAGACTTCCCTGATCCAGCGTCTCCTCTCCTTCCCGAACGTCACCATGACCTCCCACCAGGGATTCTTCACCGAAGAAGCCCTCACCAACATCGCCGAGACCACCATGGAAAATGCACGGGCTTACATGAACGGAGAAGAGCTTAAGAACGAAGTACTTTCATAAGCAGCGCCTCTGTTATTTCAATAAAATAAATGAAAGGTATTTCAAGGCAGAAAGCGTTTGAAATACCTTTTTTGTTTCTTTATAGTAAAAAGCACCACCAGTTGAAGCAACGATTTTTACATCAGCCATACATTTTATCGAATAAGCCAGCTATAATCCTTACGGCAATCAAGAATATAATCCACATACACCGCATGATCTTTGATTTGATAAAGAACTAGATACCACTTTTCCACGAACATCTTATGATATTTATTCGGTGGTATATAAGATTCTTCAAAGAACGGAAAGCGCTGAGACATACGCTCTAAGGAGCGCATCGCTGTGATCAGTTCTTTCTTTTTGGCAGCAGCAGCTTCTTTATTGACCTGTGTCATAAAACGGAAGTGCACTCCCAACATTTGCTTTGCTCTATCAGAAACAATCACCTTATATTTCTTATCTGCCATACACTATACCTCGTCAATCACATCATCAAGGTATGCATCCAGTTCATCAAGAGTACATCCGCTTCTTCCTGCTATTCTGTCTTCCTCAACAGCAAGCAGTTCCTCCCTTAGTTTTAGCATCTTTTCCCAACGGTTGTAAGTTTCAATATCCATAACCACCAAGTCACCTTCACCATTCTTGGTCAGGAATATGGGTTCTTCTGTTTTGCGGCACATATCAGCAATCTCGTTGTAATTTTGGCGAATCGCTGCAGACGGACGAATATTCATATTGACACCTCCTTGGAATCATTGAGATAGTAATATTCTATCTATATTATACTTATCTCATACAACGAAGTCAATGTTTTCAAAAAATTTGCAATTACAAGTTTTCTACATTATTCCGCATATTTCGCCCGTAATAGCGCAATCTCCCTTGTCCAGCCCTCGTCATCATTGGGTGTTTCCAGAATAAATGGTCTGCCTTCCAGGGCGGGGTGGCGGATGACACGGACCAGGGCGTCGAGACCGATCTGGCCTTCGCCGATTTTGGCGTGGCGGTCTTTGTGGCTGCCAAGGCCGTTCATACTATCGTTCAGATGAATTGCTTTCAGATGTTCGAGGCCGATGATACGGTCGAACTCATTCAGCACACCATCCAGATCATTCACAATATCATAGCCGCCATCCCATACATGACAGGTATCCAAACAGACACCCAGCTTGTCTTTCTTCTCCACCAGATCCATAATGGCCCGAAGCTCCTCAAAACGGCTTCCCACCTCAGATCCTTTCCCGGACATGGTTTCAAGAAGAACGGTTGTGGTCTGCTCCTTTGTAAGAACTGCATTCAGTACCTCCGCAATCTTCTGGATTCCAACCTCGATTCCCTGTCCCACATGGCTTCCCGGGTGGAAATTATAGTAATTTCCAGGGGTAAATTCCATGCGCTTCAGATCATCCGCAAAAGTCTCCTTTGCAAACTCTCTCAGATTCTCCTTCACCGCACAGGCATTCAAAGTATAAGGGGCATGAGCCACTATTTTCCCAAATTCATGCTCCCTGGCAAGCTCCAGAAACTTTGCCACATCCGCCGGATCAATAGCCTTGGCATTTCCCCCTCTTGGATTTCTTGTAAAAAACGCGAATGTATTCCCGCCGTTTTTCACCATCTGCCGCCCCATGGCAGCGTATCCTTTAGAAGAAGATGTATGATTTCCTATATATAACATATGCTTTTTCCCTTTCTGCAAATATCCTCCATTGTTCCTGTACACTTTGCGCCAAAACCCCCGCGGAACATTACCAGTGAACAGTCACCTTATTGGTTACTGTTCACTCCGTGCCCAGTAACACGCTTCGCGATGCACAGAAATCATGCAAAGCATGATTTCGCGCCGCAGTTCTCGGGTTTTCTGTGAACTTTGTTCACAAAAAACACCTCGCGGAACATTACCAGTGAACAGTCACCTTATTGTACCATTTCTCCCTTCTTTTTCAAGAAATTTATTGACGAAATCCCTTTTTCTTCTTATACTATTGAAAGATGTGTTCATCTGTAAAAACACGTTCGTCCCACATTTTTACAGAGTTCATTCATACAAAAAGAGGAAGGAAATCGATATGAAAGAACGTGAAAAATTCTCATCCCGACTGGGATTTATCCTGATCTCAGCCGGCTGCGCCATCGGCATCGGTAATGTATGGCGCTTCCCTTACATCACAGGCCAGTACGGCGGTGCTGCCTTCGTACTGATCTATCTTCTGTTCCTGGTAATCCTGGGACTGCCCATCATGGTTATGGAATTTGCAGTCGGCCGCGCAAGCCGCAAATCCGCTGCCAGAAGCTTCCATCTCCTTGAGCCCAAAGGCACCAAATGGCACCTTTACAGCTACGGTGCCATGCTCGGCAACTACATGCTGATGATGTTCTACACCACAGTAGGCGGCTGGATGCTTGCATACTTTTTCAAAATAGCAAGCGGAACCTTCACAGGTCTTGACACAGACGGTGTCGGAAATGTCTTTAACACCCTGCTTTCCAATCCAGGGGAAATGACCTTCTGGATGGTAGTCGTAACCGCTTTTGGATTTGGCACCTGCTGCATGGGACTGCAGAAAGGCGTTGAGCGTATTACCAAAGTTATGATGGTTTGTCTTCTTACCATTATGGTAGTCCTCTGTATCAAGAGCTGTACCCTTCCAGGGGCAATCGAAGGCATTAAGTTCTACCTGCTTCCGGACTTTGGCCGTCTGAAAGAAAACGGACTGCTCTCCGGTATCTACGCTGCTATGGGACAGGCATTCTTCACCCTGAGCCTTGGAATCGGTGCTATGGCGATCTTCGGAAGCTACATCGACAAAGAACGCAGCCTTATGGGCGAATCCATCCAGATCGGAATTCTGGATACCTTCGTAGCGCTGATGGCCGGCCTTATTATTTTCCCGGCATGCTTCGCTTACAACGTAAGTCCTACACAGGGTGTTGGACTTGTGTTCGTAACACTGCCCAACATGTTCAACCAGATGATGGGAGGACGCTTCTGGGGCGCATTGTTCTTTATTTTCATGACATTTGCGGCTCTTTCCACCATCATTGCCGTATTTGAAAATATCTTAAGCTTTGCCATGGATCTGTGGGGATGGAGCCGTAAAAAAGCCGTTGCTGTAAACGGTATCGCCATTTTCATTCTGTCCATGCCATGCGTGCTTGGATTCAATGTATGGAGCGGTTTTCAGCCGCTTGGCGCAGGAAGCACCATTCAGGACCTGGAGGACTTCATTATCTCCAACAACCTGCTTCCCCTTGGAAGCCTTGTTTACCTGCTGTTCTGCGTTACCCGCTATGGATGGGGATGGGACAACTTCATCAAAGAGGCGGATCTTGGAAACGGTGTTAAATTTCCAAAATGGGCACGTCCATATCTCACCTATGTACTGCCGCTTATCGTTCTGTTGATTTTCGTAATGGGTTATTACGATAAGTTTTTCAGATAAAATACCCGCAAAATACCATACCCAACAGGGCAAAAATTCACCGGACTATTTTACAGAAACCTTTGGATTTTTGCCCTTCTGACTATCCAGCGACCTTTTTACACAGTTTCCGGTTCACACCAAATACCAGATAAGGATAAACGTATGCAAAAGAAAAAGAATTTATACAGAAAATCCAGATATTATCGTCGGCGTCAGCAGCTGCTGCGGAGAATTTATGCAGCCATTGGCGGCGTTTTGCTGCTGGTCGTAATCGTTCTGATCGTACGCGGCTGCATGTCCAGACAGGCTAAGACCGCTGATTCTTCCAATGTCAAAAACGAATCCGCTGCAAACGCTGACACTACTTCCGATACCCAAGCTGCCGCTTCGAGTACTGCTGATAGTGAAGCTTCCGCGAACGGAGAAAGCGAGAATTCAGATTCCGCAGCTGGAACGGCCAAAGCCTCCCACGACACCCCTGTTACCCTCACCGTCAGCGTGGTTGGTGACTGCACCCTTGGCACAGATGAAAATTTCGATTACGATACCAGCCTGAACGCATATTTCGAAAGCTATGGAAAGGAATATTTTTTCCAGAATGTAAAAAGCATTTTCGAGGCAGATGATCTGACTATTGCCAATAATGAGGGAACTTTCACCGAAAGCTATGACCGCGAGGACAAAACCTTTGCATTCAAAGCCCCTGCTTCCTTTGCCGGAATTTACTCCTGTAGCTCTGTGGAAGCGGTAAATACAGCCAACAACCACAGCCATGATTACGGCGAGCAGAGCTTCCAGGACACTATGGACGCACTGGACGCCGAAGGAATCGTTCACTTTGGCTATGATGAAACTGCTGTTATGGACGTAAAAGGGGTGAAAGTCGGTCTTATAGGAATTTATGAGCTAAACGACCACCTGGAGCGTAAACAGCAGCTGGAGGACAATATTAATAAGGTAAAAGATGAGGGCGCCGAACTGGTTATCGTCATTTTCCACTGGGGAAATGAAAAAGAAACCGTTCCGGATTCCAACCAGACCACCCTGGGCAGACTTGCCATCGACCTTGGAGCCGACCTGGTATGCGGTCATCATCCTCATGTGCTTCAAGGCGTTGAGGAGTACAAGGGCAAAAATATTGTGTACAGCCTTGGAAACTTCTGCTTCGGCGGCAATTCCTCCCCAAGCGACATGGACACCATGATTTTCCAGCAGACCTTCACTATCACAAATGATGGCGTGCAGGATGATAACGTAACCAACATCATCCCCTGCTCCATCTCCTCTGCCTCTGACTACAACAACTATCAGCCCACTCCCGCAGAAGGCGACGAGAAAACCCGAATCATGGAAAAAATCCAGGAAAGAAGCTCCTGGATTGATACAGAAAATACATATTGAAAATATAAACTACGTATGCTATAATATAGCTAAACAACAAAGACCAAAAGCCATATGTAACAGCAAAAGACCCCAGAGTTGCAGCTCTGGGGTCTTATTCCGTTAAAAAATTATTTTTTAAAGTATCAACATCGCATCTCCAAAGGAGAAGAACCGATACCTCTCCTGCACTGCCACTTCATAGGCATGCATAATATTCTCTTTCCCAGCCAGAGCGGACACCAGCATGACCAAGGTGGATTCCGGCAGGTGGAAATTGGTGATCAGGCCACCGATCATCTTGAATTTGTAGCCTGGATAGATGAAAATCTCGGTCCAGCCACTTCCAGCCTTCAGGATTCCATCCTCTCCTGTGGCAGATTCCAGTGTACGGCAGCTGGTAGTTCCAACTGCGATCACCCGGCCGCCGTTTTTCTTGGTGTCGTTGATCAGCTTCGCCTGGTCCTCTTCCACTATATAAAACTCAGAATGCATGTGATGCTGCTCCACATCATCCACCTTCACCGGGCGGAAGGTTCCAAGTCCTACGTGAAGGGTAACATGGGCAATGTTTACCCCTTTTGCCTTCACCTGTTCCAGCAGTTCTTTGGTGAAATGCAGTCCTGCTGTAGGCGCTGCCGCAGAGCCCTCATGCTTAGCATAAACGGTCTGGTAACGGTTCTTATCCTTTAATTTATGAGTAATATAAGGAGGCAGCGGCATCTCGCCAAGCTGATCCAGAATCTCCTCAAAAATCCCTTCATAATGAAACTGGATCAGGCGGTTGCCCTCGTCAACCACATCAATGATCTCGCCCTTCAAAATGCCGTCACCAAATGTGATCTTCGCACCTGGACGAGCCTTTTTGCCAGGCTTCACCAGGCACTCCCAGATATCATTCTCCCTTCTTTTCAGAAGAAGGATCTCGATCACGGCACCAGTCTCTTCCTTGTGTCCGTAAAGTCTTGCCGGAATTACCTTGGTATCGTTAATCACCAAAGTATCTCCCTTATTCAAATAGTCCAGTATATCCCTGAAATGGCGATGTTCAATGCTTCCATCTGCCATAGAAAGATGCATAAGTCTGGAAGAACTTCTATCCTCCAGCGGATCCTGGGCAATCAGCTCCTGGGGGAGCTCATAGTAAAAATCAGATGTTCTCATCTTTGGATTCCTCCTTTTTCCACTGCTTTTTCAGCTGCCGCACAAAATTCCATTCTTTGTTGGTAAGGTCTGCCTTTTTCAGCAGATCCGGGCGTCTTTTCGCAGTACGGATAATGGACTGCTCTCTGCGCCACTTCTCTATATTTGCATGATGACCGGACATGAGAACCTCCGGAACCTTTTTCCCATGCCACTCTTCCGGCCGGCTGTACTGGGGATATTCCAGAAGATTTCCTGCGAAAGACTCTGTCTCGCCAGATTCCTGGTTGCTGAGCACCCCCGGAACCATACGGGAAATGGAATCCATCATAACCATGGCCGGAAGCTCCCCGCCTGTAAGCACATAGTCTCCAATGGACACATAATCCGTCACAATTTCCTCCAGAACTCTCTCATCGATTCCCTCATAATGACCGCAGAGGAAAACAAGGTCCTCCTCTTTCGCCATATCCCGTGCCATCTGCTGGTTAAACACCTGTCCCTGGGGCGTGAGATAAACCACTCTGGGGCGTTTCCCTGCCTTTTGGGCAATAGCCTCATAGGCCAGGTAAACCGGCTCGGCCTGCATCAGCATTCCTGCTCCGCCGCCGTAAGTATAATCATCCACCTTCTGATGCTTGTTAAAAGCATAATCCCGAATGTTCACCGCTTCTACAGAGAGAATCCCTGCGCTAATGGCACGGCCTGTAATGCTGGTATTCATTCCATTCTGGATCATTTCCGGAAAAAGGGTCAAAACATGGAAATTCATTTACAAAAGTCCTTTCATCAAATGTACAGTCATCACATTTTTCTCCAGATCCACGTCAAGGATACACTCCTTGATCGCCGGAAGAAGTACTTCCTGATGGTCCGGAAGCTCTACTACGTAAACATCATTGGCGCCAGTCTCCATAACATCCTTCAGGGTTCCGAAATGTGTATTGTCCTCCAGAACCACTTCCATGCCGATCAGATCGCCAATATAATATTCGTCCTCATCCAATTCCTGCGCTTCCTCACGGGGAACCCACAGGTCTCTGCCTTTGTACATTTCAATATCATTTATGTTATCGATCCCGTTAAATTTCAGGATCACAAGATTCTTAAAAAACTTCACATTCCGGATTTCCAGCTTCTTCATCTCTCTGCCGGCATCCAGAAGCACATATTCAAGATCCAGGAAGCGCTCCGGATCAGTGGTAGGAAATACCTTCACTTCCCCTCTTACGCCATGAGTGGTTGTAATTACTCCAACCTTTAATAAATCTTCCATTCAAAACTCCTCTGCATAACTGAATAATGGAAAGCCAGTTCTTCTTAATTGCTGTAACAGACTTCCAATGTAAAAACAGGAGCCATGTTTCCACAGCTCCTGCACCATTATATCTTGCTTATCATTGCAGAATATCTACAATCACTTTTTTGCTGCTTTTGGAAGAAGCCGCTTTTACTACGGTACGGATTGCCTTGGCGATTCTGCCCTGACGTCCGATCACCTTACCCATATCAGATGGTCCTACCTTCAGCTCAATGACAACTGCGTCATCCTTTTCTGTTTCGGTAACGACTACTTCGTCCGGATTTTCAACAAGAGATTTTGCAATTACTTCTACTAATTCCTTCATTACACACCTCCCTGATCTGTCCTAGAGCATATCAAAAGGCTCTAATCTGGACGTTACAGAAATACCCCCTGAGAGATACTTCTTATTTCTCGATTCCGGCCTGTTTGAGGATCTTAGCAACAACTTCTGTAGGCTGAGCACCGTTTGCAAGCCATTTCTTAGCTGCTTCTTCGTCAACCTTGCATACGCTTGGCTCCTGGTTCGGATCGTATGTTCCGATCTCCTCGATACATCTTCCGTCACGTTTGCTGCGGGAATCTGCAACAACGATTCTATAGTAAGGTGCTTTCTTCTGTCCCATTCTTCTTAATCTGATCTTTACTGCCATTTTAATTTTCCTCCAGTTGATTTCTCTTTATTAGTTTAATTTAGTTTGTTTATCTAAAAGGGAAGCTTAAAGCCGCCTCTTTTACCACCCATTTTGCCGTTCATCATGCCCGGCATCTGCTTCATCATCTTCTTGCTCTGCTCGAACTGCTTCACAAGGCGATTGACTTCTGCAACATCCACACCAGCGCCTCTTGCAATGCGGTTCTTGCGGGAAACATTGAGGATTCCCGGATTGGAGCGCTCCTGCGGAGTCATGGAAAGGATAATGGACTTGGTTCTGTCCATTGCTTTCTCATCGATCATACTCTCCACATCCTTCATCTTGCTTCCCATACCAGGGAGCATGTTCAGGATACTGGAAATGCCGCCCATCTTATTCATCTGCTCAAGGCTGGTAAGATAGTCATTGAAATCAAAGTCCATCTTCTTCAGCTTCTTGGACATTTCCTGGGCTGCTTCCTGATCAACAGCTGCCTCCGCCTTCTCGATCAGGCTCATTACATCTCCCATACCAAGGATACGGGATGCCATTCGTTCCGGATAAAACTGCTCCAGATCGGAAAGCTTCTCTCCCATACCTACATACAGGATCGGCTTGCCGGTTACGGCTTTGATGGAAAGGGCTGCACCGCCTCGGGTGTCACCATCCATCTTGGTCAGGATCACGCCGTCGATTCCAACCTTCTCTGTGAAAGTCTGGGCTACATTGACTGCGTCCTGTCCGGTCATGGCATCAACTACAAGGATTGTAGCATCCACCTCAATATTAGACTTAATATCAGCAAGTTCCTGCATCATATCCTCATCAATATGAAGACGGCCCGCTGTATCAATGATCACTACATTCTGCTGATTGGCCTTGGCATGTGCAATGGCTGCCTTGGCAATGTCCACTGGGCTCTGCTTATCACCCATGGTAAAGACTTCTACGCCCTGCTTCTCACCATTCACCTGCAGCTGTGTGATCGCTGCGGGTCTATATACATCACAGGCTACCAGAAGAGGTCTCTTACCCTTGGACTTGATCTTACCTGCAAGCTTGGCTGCGGTGGTGGTCTTACCAGCACCCTGGAGACCTGCCATCATAAGCACGGTAAGGTCATTGCCAGGCTTGATCGGAAGTTCTGTAGTCTCGCTTCCCATAAGATTAACCAGCTCTTCATTTACAATCTTGATGACCATCTGGCCTGGATTCAGTCCGTTCATAACGTCCTGTCCAACCGCACGTTCCTGTACAGATTTGGTGAACTGCTTCACCACTCTGAAGTTAACGTCCGCCTCAAGGAGTGCCATCTTAACCTCCTTAAGAGCGATCTTAACATCCTCTTCGGTCAGGCGGCCCTTGCTTCTAAGCTTCTTGAATACATTCTGAAGTTTATCTGTCAAGCTTTCAAATGCCATGAATTATAACTCCTCTAAAATCACATTGGATATTGCCACGATATCATCAGCATGATACCCGGATGCAAGCTCATGTATCCTCTGTACCTGTCCCCGGATATTCACAAACTTCTCAACCAGATGCAGCTTCTCTTCATATCCCTCCAGCGCCCTGTCGCAGCGTCTGACCATATCATGTACGCCCTGACGGCTGATATTCAGTTCTTCTGCAACCTCACTTAAGGAATAATCCTCCAGAACTACACTCTCGTAGATCTGCTGCTGTCTCTTCGTAAGAAGCTCTCCGTAAAAATCATAGAGCAAAGTACGTTCTACAAACTTTTCCATTCGTTATCACCTTGGGTATCATACCTTATTTCGCGGTGTGTGTCAAGTGTTTTTTCTTTACAAGTTGAATTATTTTACTTTCCATGCAAAAAATAATTTTTCTGCAGCATGTAAAAAGCCGGGAATTGTAACTGTTTCATACCTTACAGTTGTGAACCAAAATGCATTCCAGATTTCTTCAGGAATAGCATCCCGGCACAATTCCCAGCCAAATAGTAATCGAATGATCAGTGAATCAGATTGTCGTCATCAAAGTAATTGATTCTCATGGACGCCTTTACATCCTTCAGAGTCTCAGCGGCTTTCGCCTCTGCTACCTTGCTGCCCTCTCTTAAGATGTCGTAAACATCCGGGATTCGCTGCTCCCACATTTTACGGCGCTCGCGGATCGGTCCAAGTTCTGCCTGGAGAACATTGTTCAGGAACTTCTTAACCTTCACATCTCCAAGTCCGCCTCTCTTGTAATGATCCTTCAGCTCATCCAGGTTCTGATAATCCGGAAGGAATTCCGGGAAATACTCTGGCTTGCAGAACGCATCCAGATAAATGAATACCGGGTTGCCGTCTACATTTCCAGGATCCTGAACACGAAGATGGTTCGGGTCTGTGAACATGGACATAACTTTTTTCTTCACCTCATCTGCCTCGTCAGAAAGGTAGATGCAGTTTCCAAGGGATTTGCTCATTTTGGCTTTGCCGTCAATACCTGGCAGACGCAGGCATGCCTTGTTGGAAGGAAGCACGATCTCAGGCTCTGTAAGAGTCTCACCGTATACGGTGTTGAATTTGTGCACGATTTCCTTGCACTGCTCCAGCATTGGAAGCTGATCCTCCCCAACCGGAACTGCCGTTGCGCGGAAAGCGGTAATATCTGCTGCCTGGCTGATCGGATAGCAGAAAAATCCTACCGGAATGCTGGCTTCAAAATTACGCTGCTGGATCTCAGATTTTACAGTTGGGTTACGCTGAACACGGGCCACTGTAACCAGATTCATATAATAGAAGGTAAGCTCTGTAAGTTCCGGAACCATGGACTGGATAAAAATAGTGGATTTGTCCGGGTCAATGCCGCAAGCCAGGTAATCCAGTGCAACCTGGATAATGTTCTGGCGTACTTTCTCCGGATGCTCTGCATTGTCTGTAAGAGCCTGGGCATCTGCGATCATAATATAAATCTCATCATAATTGCCGGAATTCTGCAGTTTTACACGCTCAGATAATGAGCCTACATAATGTCCGACATGAAGACGTCCTGTTGGACGGTCACCTGTCAAAATTACTTTTTTCATAGTGGGTATACTCCTTATTTTTATAAGCTTGCGCGGATCACCTTCGGTCTGCAGCCTGCAGTCTCAAGTGCCTTCACGATCTGATTCTTATGGTCTGTACCAAATGCCTCCAGAGTGATCTTCAGCTCCACAGCCGCATTACGGTTGGTGCTTACAAACTGGTTGTGATCCAGCTTGATAACATTTCCCTGATTCTCTGCGATAATGGAAGCCACACGTACCAGCTCACCTGGCTTATCCGGGATCAGAACAGATACGGTAAAGATTCTGTCACGCTGGATCAGACCATGCTGTACAACGGAAGACATGGTGATCACATCCATATTTCCGCCGCTTAAGATGGAAACGACTTTCTTGTTCTTGAAATCAAGATGACGAAGAGCTGCAACTGTCAGAAGACCGGAGTTCTCCACGATCATCTTGTGATTCTCAACCATATCAAGGAAGGCAACGATCAGCTCATCATCCTCGATGGTAATGATTCCATCCAGGTTCTCCTGGATATATGGGAAAATATGGGATCCCGGAGTCTGAACTGCAGTACCGTCTGCAATGGTATTTACGTGAGGAAGGGTTACAACCTCGCCCTTTTCCAGGGAAGCTTTCATGCAGGCTGCTCCGGCTGGCTCAACACCGATAACTTTAATGTGAGGATTGAGCAGCTTGGCAAGTGTGGAAACACCTGTTGCAAGTCCGCCTCCACCGATTGGTACCAGGATATAGTCTACAAGAGGAAGCTCCTGAATGATCTCCATTGCGATGGTTCCCTGACCGGTTGCAACAGCCGGATCATCAAAAGGATGGATGAAGGTATAGCCTTTTTCCTCTGCCAGGTCCAGTGCATAAGCACAGGCTTCATCGTAAACATCACCGTGAAGGATTACCTCTGCGCCGTATCCTTTGGTGCGCTCTACTTTAATAAGCGGTGTGGTGGTCGGCATTACGATCACTGCTTTCACACCATATTTATGTGCGGCATAGGCAACACCCTGTGCATGGTTTCCTGCGGAAGCTGTAATCAGCCCTTTGCTTCTCTCCTCATCGGAAAGAGTACTGATCTTGTAATAAGCTCCGCGCACCTTGTATGCGCCTGTTCTCTGCATGTTCTCCGGTTTAAAAAATACCTTGTTTCCGGTCAGTTCAGAGAAATAGCTGCTTTTCACCAGCTTGGTCTCCTGGGTTACCTGCTTAACAATTTCTGCCGCTTCTTCAAAACTCTCTAATGTAAGCATTTTTTTATTTTCCTCTCAATGATTTCTTAATTTTCCTCCGGGTGGATATCAAACAGCGCGTCCACAAAAGAATTCGCATCAAACTTCTGCAGATCGTCAATGCTCTCGCCCACTCCGATATACTTCACCGGAATATCCAGCTCAGACTGGATTGCAACTGCAATACCGCCCTTGGCTGTACCGTCCAGCTTGGTAAGAATGATTCCGGTTACATTTGCCACTTCCGCAAACTGTCTTGCCTGCACAAGCGCATTCTGTCCGGTAGTTCCATCCAGAACAACCAGAGTTTCCAGATAAGCCTCCGGGTACTCTTTTTCCAGAATACGGTAAATCTTGCGAAGCTCTTCCATCAGGTTCTTCTTATTATGAAGTCTTCCTGCAGTATCACAGATCAGAATATCCGCATTTCGTGCCTTGGCTGCTGCCACTGCATCATAAACAACAGATGCCGGATCTGCGCCGTCCTGGCCGCCGATGATTTCCACGCCTGCACGGTTTGCCCACTGAGTCAGCTGCTCCCCTGCTGCCGCACGGAAGGTATCCGCTGCGCCAAGAATGACTTTCTTGCCCTGATCCTTCAGCATGCCTGCAAGTTTTCCAACGGAAGTTGTTTTACCAACGCCGTTTACTCCAATCACAAGGATCACGGATTTGCGGTTCTCAAATTCATACTCGGTGCTGTCCACCGTCATTTGGTCCTTGATGGTATCAATGAGAAGCTCCTTGCACTCTCTTGGATCCTTGATATTGCGGATTTTCACCTGTTCCTTCAACCGCTCCAGAATCGCTGTGGTGGCATTGATTCCAATGTCTCCCATGATCAGGATCTCTTCCAGTTCCTCATAAAAATCATCGTCTATGGTAGAATAGCCTGTGAAAAGAGAATCAAATCCTGCCACAATGTTGTCCCTTGTTTTTGTCAAGCCGCTGACAAGTCTTTTAAAAAAGCCTTTCTTTTCCTCTGCCATTTGCTCTCCTCCTTTTACTGCGTAAGCTGGTTCTCTACTAAATCTACGGAAACCAGTGCAGATACGCCTTTCTCCTGCATGGTAATACCATAAAGCCGGTCTGCGGCATTCATAGTACCACGCCTATGTGTTATTATAATAAATTGGGTGTTCTTCGTCAACTTCTGAAGATAACCCGCAAAACGACCTACGTTGGAATCATCAAGAGCTGCCTCGATCTCGTCCAGAAGACAGAAGGGAGATGGCTTCAGGTTCTGGATGGCAAAAAGAAGGGCAATGGCAGTCAGCGCCTTCTCTCCACCGGAAAGCTGCATCATATTCTGGAGCTTTTTGCCCGGAGGCTGGGAAATAATACGGATTCCAGCTTCCAGAATGTCCACATCCTCCTCAAGCTCCAGAGTACCCTTTCCTCCGCCAAACAGCTCCTTAAATGCCTTGTCAAATTCCTTCTGGATATCCTGGAATTTCTCGGTAAACTGCCTGCGCATTCCCTCATCCAGCTCCTGGATAATGTTTTCCAGCTGGGCTTCTGCTGTTTTCAGATCCTCATACTGTCCGGAAAGGAACGCGTGACGCTCGGAAATTTCCTTATATTCTTCAATGGCATTTACATTTACATTTCCAAGCTTCCGGATCTCGTCCTTTACCTGGGCAATGTCCCGCTTCATGGCGTTCAGGTCTGTAAGCTCTTCCTTTTTGTACTGAAGGGCATTGTTTGGCGTGATTTCATATTCGTTCCACATATAGGAAATCTGGGCTTCCCTGTGCTCTTCCAGCTTCTCCATCTGGCTTTTCAGACGGTAGCACTCCTTATCCAGAAGGGAAATCTTGCCGGAAAGTTCATCACGCTTTTCGAAAAAGGCTTTGTGACTGGTGTTCTTCTCATCCTTTACAGCCTGCCAGCTCTCCAACTGGGCTCTCGCCTTCGTCTCCTCTTCCCCTAAAGTTTTGATCACAGCTTCCAGGTCTTCCACAGACTGGCGCTTCTTCTGGTTCTCCTCGCTGCCAAGGGTAAGAGTCTCATGAATATCCCCTTCCTCCTGACGAAGAGCCTCCATCTCATGATTCAGACGATCCAGAGTCTCAGATGCAAAGCTTTCTTTCTGCTGTGCGGTGCTGGCTTCCAGACGAAGGGATTCCAGTTTCTTTGAAACCTCCTGCTCCTCTGTTTTCCACTCTTCCAATTCTTTCTGCCTGGTCTGGATAAAAGCTTCCAGCTCTTTTTCATCCTGCTCGGAAGCCTTCAATTCTTCTGCAATTTTATTGTGGTCTGCCTTGGCCTCCTCGATCTGGCGGCGGATCTCCATCTGTTCTCTCTGGATCTCGCCATAGCCAGCCTGGATTTCCTTTGTCTTGGCTTCCACCTGGTTCATATTCATTTTCGCAGTGTTCTGGGCAACGTACTGCTGGCGCAGCTTTTCCTGCAGATCTGCGATGGTATCACGGATTACATTGCGCTTGCTTCTGTTGTCATTGATGGATTTCTGCATGTCATCCATGTCTTTTTTCAATGCTTTGACGCTGGATTCCAGTTCCTCAATCTCACGGCGGCGTCCCAGAAGGTTGCTGTTGTTCTTAAAAGAACCACCAGACATGGAACCGCCTGGATTGAAGGATTCTCCCTCTACCGTTACCATGCGCAGGCTGTGCCTGTATTTTCTTGCAATGGCAATGGCGTGGTCAATATGATCCACCACCAGAACTCTTCCCAGAAGATAGGTTGCAAGACCAGTGTATTCCGGCCCTGTTGACACCAGTTCACTGGCAAGGCCAATCACTCCCGGCTCTCTCAGCGCTTCTCTCTGGGTAAAACTGCTCTTGGTATTAATACTATTTAAAGGAAGGAACGTAGCGCGTCCGAAACGGTTCTTTTTCAGAAACTCGATCATCTGCTTGGCAGTCTGCTCGTTGTCTGTGACAATGTTCTGGATGCTTCCTCCAAGAGCTGTCTCAATCGCAATCTCGTATTCCTTATTTACCTGAATCAGATCCGCCACAACACCTTTGATTCCAGGTGCACGGTCCTTCTGCTCCATGACGCGGCGGATACTGTTTCCGTATCCATCATACCGCTCTGTAATATTCTTTAAAGATTCCAGTCTGGATGCTTCCCGGTGATAGGCACTCTGGCCGATCTCCATCTGGCTGTTCTGCTGCTTTAATTCACTGGTCAGCTTATGTACTTCATCATCCAGGCGCTGGCACTCTGCATTCATTTCTTCAATAAGAGAGGTGATTCCCTGGAATTTCTCCCGGGCCTTCTCCATCTCGGTGTGCTGCTCTGCCTCTTCAGTTTTCAAATGAAGCTGTCTCTGGCTGATTCCGGCTCTTCGGATATCGATCTGCTCCATCATGGTATCGAAACGCTGGGCTTTTCCTCTTGTGGTGGCACGGGAATTGAGAAGTTCAATGATCTCATTCTTGCCGTTCTCCACTGCCTGGGTGCACTCTTCAATCTGCGCCTGAATATTGGAAAGGCGCTCCTCCTCATCTCCCTGGCGCTTCTTTGCCTGAAGAAGGGCTGCATGGAGCTGGGATTTCTCCTGCTCCTGGCTCTCTAAAGAAGTCTGGCGCTCCTTTAAATCTGCTTCAATGGTCTGCAGACGATTCTTGTAGTGCTCTTCATTTTGCACGCCTGCAAGGATCTGCTCTCTTAAAACCTTAATCTCGCCATCCAGCTGCTGCCTGCGGATTGCCTTATTCTGGGTATCCTCACGAAGCTGGTCCATCTGGCTGGTAAGCTTCTCCAGTTCTTCTTCCAGACGGTCGTACTCCACCTTGGTCTGGTCGTAGGCTTTCTGGTTCTCTTCCAGTTCTTCTGCCGCCCGGGTGTTCTTTCCGTCCAGTTCCTTCAGTTCCTGGCTGGTTTTCTCGTTTTCCACAAGGAAACAGTTTACATCCAGTTCCCGGAGGGTATCTCGTTTGGCAAGATAAATTCTGGCAGTCTCAGACTGGCGCTCCAATGGACCTAACTGTCTGGTCAGCTCGCTTAAAATATCGGTTACACGCACCAGGTTGGCCTGCTCGTCCTGCAGCTTCTTGATGGTGGTATTCTTGCGGCGCTTAAACTTTACGATTCCGGCAGCCTCATCAAACAGCTCCCGGCGCTCCTCCGGCTTGCCGCTTAGGATCTTGTCGATCTGCCCCTGACCGATAATGGAATAGCCTTCTTTTCCAATACCGGTGTCATAAAACATCTCATTGATGTCCTTCAGACGACAGGCACTTCCGTTGATCAGGTACTCGCTTTCCCCGGAACGGTAAAGCCGCCTGGTAACTGTGACTTCGTTAAAATCAACCGGAAGCTTGTGATCGCTGTTGTCAAGGGTGATGGCCACAGAGGCAAAGCTTAAGGGCTTTCTGGTCTCTGTTCCGGAAAAAATAACGTCCTGCATGTTCCCGCCTCGCAGCTGCTTGGCACTCTGCTCGCCAAGAACCCAGCGGACCGCATCGCCTACGTTGCTTTTTCCGCTTCCGTTAGGTCCTACGATTCCGGTAATTCCGTTATGAAATTCGAAATTGATTTTCTGTGCAAAGGACTTAAACCCCTGCACTTCAATGTTTTTTAAATACATGTATTCGAATCCTTGTCATTATTGTTATAGGAAATCCGCTTTTATGCTTTCATTTTGCGGATTGCCTGATAAGCAGCTTCCTGCTCGGCAGCTTTCTTGGTATGGCCAACGCCTGTCCCCATCACCTGGCCGCTGACCAGAACATCCACAGTAAAGCTCTTGTTGTGATCCGGTCCTTCCTCTTTCATAAGGCGGTACTCCACAAGATGGGTTCCCTTCTCCTGTACGATTTCCTGCAGGATGGTCTTGCTATCATAAAAGAGCTGCTTGTTCTCAAGATCGTTCAGGATAAATTTCAGAACGAACTCCTTTGCGCTAGCAAAACCACCGTCCAGATAAATAGCTCCAAGCAGAGCCTCTGTTGCATCGGAAACGATAGAGTCACGGTTTCTTCCGCCAGTCATATCCTCACCTTTGCCAAGAAGCAGGTACTGGGGCAGTCCAAAATCCCTTGCACAGTAAGCAAGACTTGGCTCACATACCAGGCTGGCTCTCTTCTTGGTCAGCTCTCCTTCCGGGATCTGGATGTATTTCTTATAAAGGAAATCACTGCTGATCAGTTCAAGAACTGCATCTCCAAGAAACTCCAGACGCTCGTTGCAGCCTACCTTGCCAAGCTTCTTCTCATTTGCATAGGAGCTGTGTGTCAGCGCCAGAATCAGAAGATTCCTGTTCTTAAACTCATAACCGATCCGTGCTTCCAATGCTTTTAACTTTTTTTCCATAATTAACTTCCTTCCCTCTGGCAATCCGAATATGTTCTGATGCAGTGCTGTCTGGAAAACTCAAAAAAGTTTCCAGCAGCCACTTCCTTACTATCTCACAGCAGGTCTTTGCTGTAAAATTGATGTCAGAAAAAAATCATGTATCATATTCAGGCTGCCAGTATCTCTTTACTTTCTGCCTTATGCACTGCGCACTGGCAGCATATAAAGCTTTTATGCCTCTTCTTTTGGTGTCTCTGCTTTTTGTGTTTCTTCTACCATGTGCGCTGCGATCTTCTCGTTGATCTTCTGCTGTCTGAACTGTACGCACTGGAAAATGGCGTGGCGGATTTCTACAGCCTTGGCACTGCCGTGTGTCTTCACAACCAGTCCCTTTAGTCCCAGAAGCGGAGCTCCGCCGTACTCGCTTGCGTCAAATGCCTTCATGGTCTCCTTGATGGCCGGCTTCACCAGAAGTGCACCTACTTTGCTGCGGGTATCCTTCATAAGACCGCTCTTGATCATCTTCATGAAAGTACTTCCAAGTCCCTCATACAACTTCAGGATCACATTTCCCACAAAGGCCTCGCAGACAATTACATCTGCATAACCAGCTGGAATATCCCTTGCCTCAATGCTTCCGATGAAATTGATTCCCGGACACTCTTTCAGAAGAGGGAATGTCTCCTTTACAAGGGCGTTGCCTTTCTCTTCCTCTGCGCCGTTATTTACAATGGCTACCCGGGGATTCTTGATTCCCACAACGTCTTCCATGTAGATAGATCCCATCTTGGCAAACTGCACCAGATGGTCTGGTCTTGCATCTACATTGGCGCCGCAGTCGATCAGAAGAGAAACGCCTTTCTCTGTGGGAATCAGCGGTGCCAAAGGCGGACGCTGCACGCCCTTGCTTCTGCCTACGATCACCTGGCCGCCTACCAGAATCGCTCCTGAGCTTCCGGAGGAAACAAAAGCATCTGCTTCCTGCTTCTTCACAAGGTTCAGGCCTACCACAATGGAAGAATCCTTCTTCTTACGGATTGCAACCACCGGAGGTTCTGCAGTCTCGATCACCTCTGTGGCATTTACCACCTGAATTCTTTCTTTGGGGTAATTCTGAAATTTACTCAGCTCACTCTCAATTACTTCCTGCTTACCAGTGAGGATCACTACAATATCATCTCTCTCTGTAACAGCTTCTACAGCTGCCTTCACAGGCTCTGCCGGGGCGTTATCCCCGCCCATGGCATCTACTACTACTCTAACTGTCTCTGCCATATTCTTCTCCTCTTGGATTTCAGTTACTGCATCTTTTCCAGGCAGCAACATCTCTTCAACACTGTACTTCATTAATGTGAAAATATCCATTATAATCGGGACACGCAAAATCACAGGATCTTACACTATCCCGAATAATACTATTCTACTGTACTGCCCCCGGTAAGTCAATGCCAAACTTTGGATTACTCTTCACTTCGTGACTTGACTGAGCGGGCTAACTTGGTTATACTCACTTCGGGAGCAGATAGGTGCCGGTGTGCCTCCTGGTCTTCAAAACCAGTGTGGGGCGCTAATCCCGTCCCGGATGGGTTCGATTCCCATATGTTCCCGCCAAATAAAAATGCAAAAAAGCATTCACAAAGATCTTCTGTATGTCACACAACACATTTTTGTTATTATAACTGCGCTGTCTTTTCACAATATAAAATTAAATATATTCCAAACTAACGACAACAGCTGAAAATTATATACGAGTTATTAATATTCGTTCCCCATTTGTCATCCTGGTAATTCTGTCCCTGTCAAAGCCTTCCAGCAGCGTGATTGCACATTTTCTGGATATCCCCAGCTGATCACGAAATTCTCCGGTTTTGATCACGCCCTTTTCCTTATATAATGTAGCCGCCATATCCAATGCTTTCTTTCGAATATCCCGATGCATATAATGTTTCTCATCATATCGCACCAGCACGCCGCTTCGCACCATTTTGAAAAAAACAGCTGAAAATTCTTTCTCCCTGGAAAAATCGGACTTCACCTCATCTGTCAAAGGCGGGATAAAACCCGAATTTAAATATAGATTCTGAATTTTGATAAATATGGGCGTACTTTCCAATTCATTCTCTTTGTTTTTGTTAATATTGTTATCATTTAGATCGTAATTTTTCCCGGCAGTTTCTATACTGTTTGTTTTATTGATTTGTGCCGGAACAAGCTTTGCTCCATTCCCGGACATCTCTTTACTCAAATCGGTGTCAGAACTTGTTTGAAAACGACGTTCTGCTTCCAGCTTTCGCCTTCTCTTCCGTTTCACCGCATTTGGATTTTCCACCACGCCTCCGCCGATAGTTTCCACCGGCGAATAAAACCGAATCACAAAATGATCACCAGCTTTCATCGCAGTCTGCTGTTCCATGCGAAGCTGCACCACAGCTTCTTCCCCTGTTTTCATCACTTCTCTGTCAAGCAAAATCACCTTGCAGATCAATTCTGCCGCTCCGTGGTACAAATGTACCCTCGCGCCGCTTTTTAAAGACCGATGTCCGCTTTTCAACAATCTCAGTTTGACATCCGCCATCATCGTGCTCTCCATGCTATCTGCGGCCGCCAGGATTTCTCCTCTGGAAATCTCCTCTTTCCCAATTCCTGCCAAATTCACCGCCACACGCTGTCCCGGAAAAGCACGGCTTACATTCTGCCCATGAACCTGGATTCCTCGAACTTTCACCAGATGGGCCTTTGGATACAACATGGCGCTTGAATCCATATCCAGTGCCCCATCCAATAACGTCCCCGTCACAATCGTGCCAAAACCCTTTAAGGAGAACACACGGTCAATTGGAAGTCGAAAACTGTTCACAGAAGCATTTCTCTGCGCATAATCTCCTCCTTGCGTCTCTTCCAGACACTTCTGCCACAGAATTCGCCGAAGGTCCTCAATCCCTCTTCCGTCCACTGCACTGGTCACTACCACTGCCGCTTTCTCCAGAAAAGTTCCCACCACGAACATCTGAATTTCTTCTCTCAGTCCCGGCTTCCATTCCAGATCTCCCTTGGTAATCACCACTACGCCTCTTCGAATTCCCAGCAATGAAAGAATATCCAGATGTTCCCGTGTCTGAGGCATCACCCCTTCATCCGCCGCAATCACCATCATGGCAATGTGGATTCCGCCAGCTCCTGCCAGCATATTTTTTATAAATTTCTCATGTCCCGGCACATCAATGATCCCGGCCTCTTCCCCATCAGGAAGCTTCAAAAAGGCAAATCCATTCTCAATGGTAATCCCCCGCTTTTTCTCCTCCGCAAGCCGATCCGTATCTGTCCCTGTCAAGGCCTTCACCAGCCAGGTTTTCCCATGATCAATATGCCCCGCCGTGCCGATTATAATATGTCTTTTCATACTGCTCAACTTCCATAATAAAAATGGTCCCATGGTATCAACTATCTCAAATAATGATACCATGAAACCAAATTTCGCTCAAATATTATATTATGATATCAGGGGCAAAAGATTAAAAAGCCGTTCATGCTTGCATGATAAGGCGTTTGAACTTGGCCCCCTAACATCATATTATTCTACCGTCACCGACTTCGCCAGGTTTCTCGGCTTATCCACATCCAGACCTTTGGCAACGCTGACATAGTATCCCATCAGCTGCAGCGGCACAATCGCAAGGCTGGTTGTAAAGTATTTCTCTGTTTTCGGAACATAGACTGAGAAATCAGCAGTATCCTCAATGCTGTAGTTGCCGTAGCTGGTCAGTCCCATCAGATAAGCTCCACGGCTCTTAACCTCAACCATGTTGCTCAGAGTTTTCTCAAACAGATCCTTCTGGGTCATGACGCCGATTACCAGAGTACCATCCTCCACAAGGCTGATGGTTCCATGCTTCAGCTCGCCAGCTGCATACGCCTCAGAATGAATGTAGCTGATCTCCTTCATTTTCAGGCTTCCCTCCATGCTGATCGCATAGTCGATGCCTCTTCCAATAAAGAAAATATCATGGGCATTTGCATATTTACTTGCAAACCACTGAATACGCTCTTTGTCATCCAGCACCTTGCTGATCTTATCCGGCAGTGTCTCCATCTCAGCAAGAAGCTCAGACACACAGCTCTCCTCCAGTTTTCCCTGGACAAAAGCACTCTGGATAGACAGCAGATACATAGCGATCAGCTGTGTGCTATATGCCTTGGTAGTCGCAACGGAAATCTCCGGTCCTGCATAAGTATACAGCGTATAATCGCTCTCTCTTGCAATGCTGGAGCCAACCACATTGACAACGCTAAGTACCGGCACATTTCTCTCCTTGGCAAGGCGAAGAGCAGCCAGACTGTCTGCAGTCTCACCGGACTGGGAAATGATCACAACCATGGAATCCTCTGCCAGGATTGGATTGCGGTAACGGAACTCAGAAGCCACATCCACCTCAACCGGAATTCCTGCCATGGACTCGATCACATATTTGCCAACCATTCCAACGTGATAAGCGGAACCGCAGGCAACAATGTAAATTCTCTTAAGAGAAGCCAGCTTCTCATCGGTAAGGCCTGTCTCAGACAGATCCACATGTCCGTCTTTCACATAAGCACCAATAGTATCCTGAACTGCCTTCGGCTGCTCATGGATCTCTTTGAGCATAAAGTGCTCATATCCGCCTTTTTCTGCTGCTGCCGCATCCCACTGGATCTCCACAACATCCTTCTGGATCTCCTCGCGGTCGATATTATAGAAATGGATCTCATCACGGGAAAGCTCTGCAATCTCAAGATTGCCAATATAATAAACTCTTCTTGTCTGATCCAGAATAGCCGGAACATCCGATGCGATCAGGCATCCGGAATCCTTCTGGCCAATGATCAGCGGACTATCCTTACGGGCAGCAAACAGTTTGCCCGGATAATCCTTAAACATCACGCCAAAAGCATAGGAACCGCGGATACGCAGCATGGCTCTGGAAATTGCCTCCAGAGGCGTTCCTGTTTTCTTATAGTAATAATCTACCAGCTTCACAGCCACTTCTGTATCGGTCTGTGAATAAAATGTATAGCCGGAACGAAGGAGCTTCGCCTTCAATTCCTGATAGTTCTCAATAATTCCATTATGAACAAGAACCACAGATCTGTCATCTGTGCAGTGAGGATGGGCATTGGTCTCAGAAGGCTCCCCGTGAGTTGCCCAGCGGGTATGTCCAATACCGCAGGTACCCGGCACAGCGGAACCGCCGTCCGTCTTTTCCACCAGAGTTTTCAGGCGTCCTTTGGCCTTCACAATGGCGATCTTGTCTGTCACTTCATTGCGCACCGCAATACCTGCTGAGTCATAGCCTCTGTACTCCAGCTTGGAAAGTCCCATCAGCAAAATCGGTGCCGCCTGCTCATCTCCTACATAACCTACAATTCCACACATAAATTTTTTCCCTCCAGTAAAATCTCCTCTAAAAACTTATAATCGGAGTAAGTATAACACAAAATGGAGAAATTAGAAAATATTTTTTTCCTTACTTCCTGTCTTCCTCTTCTTTCTCCTGTCCCGCAGTCTTCTGCCATGCTTCAACCCCTTCTGTATTTTCCTTCTGGAAAAGGATTTTAAAGGTCAGCATAAGAAGCTTCACATCCAGTTTCAGAGAATAGGTTTCGATATAAGTAAGATCCAGTTTCAATTTATCATATGGCGTTGTATTATATTTGCCATAAACCTGGGCATAGCCGGTAAGTCCGGCTTTTACCTTCAGACGATAGTCAAACTCCGGAATTTTCTCACAGTAAACAGCCGCGATCTCCGGCCGCTCCGGTCTTGGGCCAACCAGAGACATATCCCCTTTGAGAATATTAAAGATCTGCGGCAGTTCATCAAAATGAATGCGCCGAATGATTTTGCCCACAGGGGTAATTCTGTCATCCTCTTTTTTCGCCAGCTGTGCCCCTTTGACCTCAGAATCCATCTTCATGCTGCGGAATTTCAGAATCATAAAAATCTGTTTATCCCTGGTAAGACGAGGCTGCTTATAAAGCACAGGGCCACCATCATAAAGCTTAATCGCAAGCGCGATCACCAGCATAAATGGAGATGCGATCACCAGCATCAGCAAAGAAAATACAATATCCACAAGACGCTTGCAAAACAGCTGCTCTGCCGTCAGTCTCAAATTACGGGAAAGAAGAAGTGTTGTGTCAAATAAGTGGATATCATCTGCATTTCTAAGCATAATATCGGAAAGCTTGGGAATAGAATAACACCGGATATCCTTCTCAAAGCAATATTTCAAAAGCACATTTCGCTCATGGGACGGGATATCCCCTATTACTACAGCCTTATATCCGCAAATCTTCTCCTTAATCGCATCAAGTCCCAGGGAAATGGGAACCATTTCCTTAATTGCATATTTGTCCTCTCTGGTTTCCAGTTTGCTTCGCAGGTCACCTGGATTATGCTCGCCGTAAACCATCAGCATTTGTCTGGGCGGATACAGCCGGGTGTACACAAACCGCATGCCAACGACCCAGATCACCACGATTATAAGATCAATCCCCGTCATAGCCAGCATTGGAGTGAGATGCTCCCCCAGTCTCCAGCGTCCGATCAGGCACAGCTGCAAATACGTAATAAAATTCACGCATACTACAGACAGGATCTGGGAATAAATCACCTCAAATACTCTCAGATATCCAACCTTAAAGCCGCCATAGATTTTATAGAAGAAATACAGCATCAGCACATACAAACCGATCACCACCTGATTTCCTCTGACAAAAAGCCTGCCGATCACCTCTTTGGACAAATAAAAATTATACCAAATATAAGCAAACAGCGCTGTCTCGATAGCAACAATCACTACCGATGACAAAAACATAATAATTCTCTTGTATCGTTCGCGATTTTCCATTTTTTCCTCCGGTAAGTATTAGAGCCTGTCTGAAAAAACATGCTCCAGCCAAATCATCTGACTTTTAATTCTTTCACAGCCTCATAGCTGGCTCTGTCGCCAATATCATAGCGTTTTCCCGGCATATTCCACGCATACACATCGGTGTTCCTGCTAAGCCAGGCAGCAAAGCTTCCCGGCGCATCAGGCTTGCAGCCCGCATCAAGAGCTTCCGAAAGTCTTGCCGCGTCCTTTGCAAGATAGCAGTAAAATGGAGGCACTGCAAGATTTCCCTTTGGCACCTGCGGCTTCTCTTCATAAGAAAGAATTTTGTCATTTTCATCTTTCACAATGATGGCAGTCCTCTGCTGCTTCTTCAGGTCGTTTTCCTCATGGCACATGACGCAGGACGCCTGTTTTTCCCGCATGAAGGACAGAAAACCTGAGAAAGAGAAATTCACCAGATTGTCTCCTGCCACCACCAGAATATCATCCTGAATCTGCAAAGTCTCTACTGCAAACAAAATATCCTTCACAGCCCCAAGGCGGTTCTCATTGTCTGTGGAGCCATCATCCAGCACTCTGATCGGCCTGGTAAATTTCTGCTCTGCTGCCCAGCTTTCAAAATGGTTGATAAATTTGTGATTGCTGATCACCACAAACTCCGTCACCTCCGGAATCTGGTCAATGTCCTCCAGAAGCCAGTTCAAAAGGGGCTTCTCTCCAACCGGCAGCAATGGCTTCGGAAAATTTTCAGTAAGAGGATACAGCCTTGTGGCATATCCTGCTGCTAATACAATACAAATCATTTTTCTTCTCGCTTTCTTCCTATTTACTATGGGCATATTTAAAAAATCATTTCTGCAATGTCCCACAAATTGTGACACACATCTTACAGAAAATCTTTTTCAGGCATACTCAAAATTTTCATATCTATTTCATGACAACTCCATCTGCACTTTCACAGATATAAGCAGAATATTTTCCTTCCAGCTTCGGGAATGCGGACAAATATTCCTTTGTCACCTGTTGAACGATTTCTTCCTCATAATCCGGGTCGATCAGCGCCATACAGCAGCCTTTAAATCCGGCACCGCTGAATCTGCCGCCATAGATTCCCTTCGTCCGATTCATAATCTCATACATTGTGCGCAGCTCATCGGAACCGCTCTCATATAGATGGATGGAAGAATGACCGCTCTGGGATATCAGCTGGCCAAAGGTCTCAATATCGCCTTCTCTCCACGCTTTTACCCCGGCCTCCACACGGGCGGATTCCCCATAAAAATGCTCCGCACGCTTTCTGAAATTCTCCGGCAGACGGTCCTTATACTGCTCAAATACCTCTGATGGCACCTGTCTCAGCACAGCATCCGCATACTTTCCATACTCCATGCCCGAAAAAGCCATAAGATCATAAGCCGCAGACTTACACTCATCCACACGCAAATTGTATCCGGATCCAGCCAGTGTCCGCTCTACACCTGAAAAGAAAATGGCAATTTTGTAGGGCTTCATAGCACCGCTGGCGGAAATCCGCTCATAGCTGTCATCTGCTGTATCTAAATAAAGAAGGTGATCTTTCCTGCAGTACACCTCACAGGACTGATCCAGTTTTCCGGAGGAGACGCCCACATATTCATTTTCCGCACGCTTGGCAATGGAAATGACATCCAGATCAGACAACTGAATCTGGTTCACTCTGCAAAGCACACTGAGAAAGGAGAGAAACCATGCAGAAAATTGATTTAAAAAATAAGACCGTTTTTGTAACAGGATCCGCCGGCTTCATCGGCAGCAACCTGGTACTGGAGCTTTTGAGAACCCAGTCCCCTATCAACATTGTGGGACTGGACAACATGAACCACTATTACGATGTTTCCATCAAAGAGTGGAGACTTTCTGAAATTGAGAAATGCGCAGCAGAACATCCGGAGTCTACTTACCAGTTTTACAAAGGCGACCTTGCTGACAAAGCAATGATCGATCAGATTTTCGCAAAGCACAAGCCTGCAGTTGTAGTAAACCTTGGTGCTCAAGCTGGCGTCCGCTATTCCATCACAAACCCGGACGCCTATATCCAATCCAACATGATCGGTTTCTACAATATCCTGGAAGCCTGCCGTCATTCTTATGACAACGGCGAAACCGGTGTGGAGCATCTGGTATATGCCTCCTCCTCTTCCGTATACGGAACCAACAAAAAAGTTCCTTATTCCACAGATGATAAGGTAGACAACCCGGTATCTCTGTATGCCGCAACCAAAAAATCCAACGAGCTGATGGCCCACGCCTACTCCAAGCTCTATAACATTCCGTCTACAGGACTTCGTTTCTTTACTGTTTACGGGCCTGCCGGAAGACCGGACATGGCATACTTCGGCTTCACCAACAAGCTTCTGAAAGGCCAGACCATCCAGATCTTCAACTATGGAAACTGCAAGCGCGACTTCACTTATGTAGACGATATCGTAGAAGGCGTCAAGAGAGTTATGCAGGGCGCACCAGAAAAGAAAAACGGCGAGGACGGCCTTCCCATCCCACCATACGCCGTATACAACATCGGCAACAACAGCCCGGAAAACCTTCTGGACTTCGTGGACATCCTTCAGCAGGAACTGATCCGCGCAGAAGTCCTCCCCGCTGACTACGACTTCGAGTCCCACAAAGAATTAGTCCCCATGCAGCCCGGCGATGTCCCCATCACCTACGCAGATACCACCGCTCTGGAGCGAGACTTCGGTTTCAAACCAAGCACCAGCTTAAGAGATGGATTGAGGAAGTTTGCGGAGTGGTATAAGGTATTTTATAAAATTTAATGCAGAAGATGACGAACGCCCCGGCAGGGTTTCCTGCCGGGGCGACATTATGTATTATGGTTCAAGCCATAACATTGATACAGCACATTTAGCATTTTCTTTTTAACTCGATTTATTTCATTTTAACTTTGCAATGTTAAAAGGTAAGTTTTTGAGTTATTTCTCTTCCTACCTTTCGATCACTATATTTTGGCACCAACCACTTTCTCCACCCGTTCTGCACATAGTTCCCAAACATCCTCTATTCTAATATCTGTAGATTCATCCAATTCACATCCCATAAAATCTTCAGAATACCATTCATAATCTTTCTTTATATTGTATTTGTCTTCCAGCAATTCAGAAATTTCAGATTCTGTTACTATCCCATTCTCGACCAGCCTTAACATCAATCCGTAAGAAATCGTCTCCGAAAAAACAGATGAGATAAGCAAATCACACCAGACTCTAGTTACGTTTATTTCTTTTTCGTCCATTTTATAAAGCTCAGATTTTTGCTTTGCTTTTTGCAATAATAACAGATTCCTAATCTGATTCTCTGTTTTGTCATCTTTACTTATATCAATTTTATTCTCTTCAATCAAAGACTTTACAAGTGAAATTCTTTTCTCTTTCTTCAATTGCAATTCCTGTATACGCAAATACGCTTCATTTGTACGAGCCACACACCGATCCAGCATTTCTGTGTCATTTCAGAAAACCCAAATATCTGATATACCGTGTTTCCTAAACAGTATCATCAACTGGTAGTATATCACTTTTTCAAGGCATTTCTTTTTAAATGCCAAGTAATCTCCGGAATATGCTTTATTTATCTAAATACCATTGTTCCATGAACCATAACGTTCAGGAAGATCGCGCCAAGGTGCCCCACTACGGGCAAGCCATACAATTCCATTCATAATAATACGATTGTCTTTCCTTGGACGCCCTTGTTTTCCAGTATTTTCAGGAGGCAATAAAGGCTCAATGCGAAGCCATTCTTCATCAGTTAACTCATATCGTCTTAACATAGTGAACCCCCCTTTTTCTTTATTTTATCATGAAAAAGGGAAATAAAACATGCGTTTTGTGCAATTTTTATTTTTCAGACACGCTCTAGAATGTAAGGCAACGATGGGAAAAAGATGTGAAAGTATGTCTTGAGAACCTGTCGTATTACTGGAATAATATGACAATTATGAAGCTGCATAGATATGCAAAACCGCCTATACTCAGCTAGTTTGGAACTGAGTATAGGCGGTTTTTATACCGTTTTCAATATTCAGATTTTACCTTGTACTAAAGCAATAATACGCCCAATAAAACAGCAATCAATACTACCATAATAACTCCATAAAAAACTATCATTTTTTTACTGCAAGTCTTATGGTTAATAAAAAACATAATTAATCCCAGGAATAAGCAAATAACAATACCTAGCGACAAATTCATAACTGCTACATACTTTGTATTTGCAAATGATTTCCCCAGATTACTAAAATTAACCGTAATCAGAGAAAAAACGGATACGAATATTCCCATAAGAGTCAATATATTCGCATATATATGATTTATCTTTTCATCCAAATCATTATTCGCATCCTTTATCTTCTCCATACGTTTCTCATATTCATCCTTATATTCCGCCATACCTCTATACTGGTCTTCATCATTAAAAGATGCGTTCTGCTGCTGATCATATGTATGTTCAGGTACATCACTTAATTGCTCAAAAAATATCTGGGCGATTTTATCACCTTTCTTCACTTTGATCGTATCAGAAGTAATATTCTGAACACGCAGATAAATATAAGTTTCATGTCCTGGGAAATAGTGTGGTCCGGACACCCATAATCCCTGCCTTATTCTGGAATTCTTCTCTCCAATTCTTCCCATTAAATCCTTAGGCATGTGGATTTTCTCTTCCATTTTGACAAAAATCACTTCATTCGGATGCAAAACATAAGAATCAGCTAGTTCATCCTGCGCAACAATCCCTAATATATGTAAATCGTATGACACTGCATTTACACAGGATTCATCATAGCATCCATCACAGAATATCTCAGACTGACGATTTTTAATGTCTTTATCAACTAATATCATAATTCTTCGCCTCTCTTCTAGATGGATATTATTATAGCACAGAATGTGCAAAATTCAATTCAGATTTTTTTACAATCTGCTATTTTTTGAGTGTTACTTTTTCAGGAAGTTAAGGTTATTATTTTGCGTATATCGCTCCAACGATTTTTCCACGAAGACCGCAGGGCAGCAGTTTGCACAGCAGACTGAGGAACTTGTACTGCGCTCCCGCCACACATATCGGCTTGCACTTCTTCTCTGCGATTTTTGCAATGTATGCACCAATTACTTCTGGGCTGGCACCGTTCTGCTCATCCTTTTCCATCTGGCTGACGCTTCGGGAAATACGACCGCAGTACTCTTTATCGCCAACGATCACCTTCTGCCGTGCCTGCGTGAAACCAGTGTGGATATCTCCCAGTTCAACCGTCGTCACCTGAATGCCGTAAGGCTTCACTTCGTTATCCAAGGCGCATGAATAGGAAGAAATCGCCGACTTACTGGCGGAGTAGAATGCCTGGAACGGAATGTGTGCAGCTGCCGCTACAGAGCTAATATTGATAATATGCCCTTTTCTGGCTTCCCGCATGAACGGCAAGACCGCCTTGTTCACATTGACTGTTCCGAAGAAGTTCACATCAAACTGTGCCTTTGCCTGGTCAAGTGGCGTAAACTCCACTGCACCGGAGATTCCGAATCCTGCGCAGTTGACCACGACATCAATTCCACCTGCTTCTGATATAATTTTCTCGACCGCTTTCTGGACAGCATCTTCATCTGTCACATCCACGCTGATGTGTTTTATTCCGTCCTGCGGCGCATCTCGGCGGCTGAACTCATAGACTGCAAACCCGGCATTCCTTAATGCAGCCGCCGTACAGCGTCCGATGCCGGAGCTGCCTCCTGTTACAAGGGCTGTCTTCATTTTCTGTCCTCCGTATTTTCTTCTTTTTTGTATCTTTTCTTCTATTATACCTATGGCTTGAACACATCGCAATCATATAACAGAAAAAAGCCCGCCAGCGTACCATGTAAGAGTTACATAGTGCGCGGGGGGGCGAGGGTGTTTGCTTATAGTTTTTCAGCTATGACTTTACAACGCTTTTTGCAGAACGCAATTCCATACGCAAGAATATTATTTCGTCCGTCCTCACGCAGTTCTGTATCGTATCTGCGATCCTTGATTTGTTCCATTGCTCTTTCACAGGCCTTATCAAGATCATTCATGGAATATGCATATTTTAATTCTATCACGATTCCCACATCAGGATTCTTGGGCTTAAGCAGAATATCCGCAAATCCATCACCGGACTCTTTGTTTGATTTAACTGCCCATCCGGAATAGTTTTTCAGAATACCGATTAAAATGCCATGGTAGAAGTTTTCCTTATCTTCGTTTCTGGCTTTCGTATCCAAAACGCTGATCGTCTCGCCAAGAAACATTGTCAGTTCCCGCTGAATATCATCGGTCTTTCCGTGGATCTCACACGACTAAAGTCACGTGCTCCTCAGTCGCTTTAAGCGACAAGGCTAAATATCGGCGGATACGCCTGTAACTTAGGATATGCGCAGTCATGCGCTTTTCCATGCCAGATATGGCAGGTTCCCACACCACAGGTAGTCCGCTGTATATCTGCCTGTGTTTATGCTGCTCTTAAAAGTTCCATTTCTAAAAATAATTCTCCTAAGTCCACATATACACATGAGATCCTACGCTTTACTGAAGGGACTTTTGCCTCCAGTAAAGACCTTTCCGTTGCCGGAAGGGGTTTTAAAAGTTCTCTGATAAAATATCTTGCACCGATATTATACGATGCTGACAGATCACAGTTATATCTTTTTCCTGTCTGGAATATACAGAGGCTGTGGTTTTCCGGGTCACGGGATACTCTTCCGGAGCCATCGTATGCAAGCCTGCTTGTATTCCATGCGCAGACTCTGGATACCCGCATCCCTTTTCTATGTGCCTGATGTTCACAGCGTTTCTGGATATCCCGTTTTCTCCACAGATGCAGTTTCTGTTTTTTCTTTCCGGATATCTTCCCCTGCATTTCCAGATATTCGAATACGATCACATCTGCATGGTTTTCCTCTGCATATCTTACGATCGCACCTGCGATCTTCTTTCCCAGCTC
>NZ_JAOQJM010000018.1:0-906 GCF_025566865.1 Blautia acetigignens | reverse complement strand
CGTATAGGAAAAACGCAGGAAATATTTATGGTGTCTTTTCTCCAGTATCGGGGCAGATGCCTTTTTCCCCGACCAGTTCTTACGAAGATATTCCATATCTGTATGGTTTAAACGCACACAAAACCATTTCCAGTCATGGCCATCATACAGTTTCAGGTATGCTTCCTCTTTTCCTTCTGCTCCCTCTCTGTACATGACACCACGGTAAAAAACAGGCATGGCATGGTTCTCATACACCAGTTTGGGCATCCCTGTTTTTTCTCCTGGCTTTGTCCACAGATCCATCCGTGTTTTGTAAGAAGATACACTTCCCAATGCATGCTGGACTGCAGCTCTTCTAAGGTAGGATGGCATCTTCGGGAAGCGGAGGTCAAAATCAAAACATGCGGGATTCTTTTTCGTGGTATGCACCAGATGCTCTGCGGCATTAAAACGCCTTTTAGCATCCGGGATCTCTTCCAGTTCTTCCCACACCTGTTCATATATTTCTGTCAGATAGCTGACCGCAGACCGATAGAGTCCCAGTGTCTGGCGAATCGGGATATTCTGTTTTCGTACTTCTACGCCATAGCTGGATACTGTCTGCATCTCTTTTCCTCCAACAAATCATTTCTTCTGTCAGGCTTTTTTCTTTTTCCTTTTGTCCTTCGATGTAAACAAGCAGATGGATATGGTCCGGTATCGCCTCCATTGCCAGGATCTGAAATTTATATTCTTCTGCAAGACCCTGTAACAATTCTTTACATTCTGTATCGATTCCATTTTTTAAAACCTTTTTTCTGTATTTTGTACACCAGACAAGATGATACTGCAAAGAACAGCTGCAAATTCTGCCCGAACGGTACGCCTATTCTGAAATTAGCGGTACATCCATTCTGATTTAGCGGTATGCGTTTTCTGCTCAAA
>NZ_JAOQJM010000017.1:19903-78081 GCF_025566865.1 Blautia acetigignens | reverse complement strand
CATCTAGCGGTACTTCGTACCGTTAAAAATGGAATAGCCGTTCCGCAGTAGCGGAACTGGCATTCCGTTTGAACGTAATTTGCAAACAGCTATATCCCCTACCATATGAAAGTTTGTTTTTATCTATATCAAATATATCTTTTCCATATAAACATTATATCATATGTATCTGTTTGTGTAAACATTTGTTCTGTTTTTTGTAAAAAAATTTGCGCGTCTAACTCATCACTGGAAGTAACGAGAATGCGACGCGCAGTTATTCAAGAAATCCAGAAACGATTTTCTTTATGGAAGAGCTATCGTTTTTCACAACTCCATTGAACCATTCATTGATTTGAGAGACGAAAACCTCTCGAACTTCTTTATTAGGGATGACTAGACTGTACATACCGTTTTCGTTCTTTCCAAGCCGTGTAAGATAACCAGTTGTAAAAAGAACGCTCCATACATTATCAATGTTGTTATCAATTTCATCATAAGTCAAATCCAGCCGAATTTTCTTTTCAACCGCATTCCCAGCGATCAACTGCTCGATTTCATCTTTGGTGGTTGTATCTGCCTTGTCAACAAAGCGTTTAACCAAGTCATTTCCGCTACTGTTAATCCAGTAGGATTTTGGGTGTGCGTCCGGGTCCGTCAGCCGATCTAAAACATAGTTTATTACATCCCATGGGCAGTAAATGTCCACATTCCCAAAATGATAACCGTCATACCACTCTTTAACTTCTGAAGAATGTTCTTGCATATTGTAGTCAGCCAAGAGGTTCGCTACTTCTTCTTTTGTGAAACCGAATTCTTCCTCATACTGAACATCATCAGCAGCATAAACCTTGAAATTATTCAAACCCGTAAAGATGCTCTCCTTGGAAACCCGAAGGCATCCTGTCAACACAGCAAACTGCAGATAATCATTTGTCTTTAATGCCTCACCAAACACGCCTCGGATTAGTGATACCATCTCTCTATAATAGCCGTGCTGAAATGCTTTGTCGAGCGGCACATCATACTCGTCAATCAGAACAATTACTTTCTGATTATAATGTTTATATAATAGCTCTGATATTTTCTTTAGCGAAAATTTAAGCTTTACTGCAAGTACAGTTTCTCGTCCCTCTTGAAGCGAAATCAAATCACGATACAGTTTCTTTTCGTCGTCATCCAATCTGTCACTATTCAGCAAATACTTGAAACGCCTAGCTTCACTGGCAATCAGCTCACACAATGAGTACTGTGCCTCCTCAAATGTGAGCCCGTCCACGCTTTTTAGGGACAAGCACACAACCGGTTACTTTCCCATATATTCCCTGCAAAGTTCTTTATTCTGTGAGATATAAAGACCATCAAACAATGTTGCATCTGTTCCAATTTCAAAAAAGCTCTTAAGCATACTCATGTTTAAGGTTTTTCCGAATCGGCGAGGTCTTGTAAACAGGTTCACTTTACTCCAATTCTCAAGAAGCCGCTCTATCAGTTTCGTTTTGTCCACATAATAGCAGCCCAACTTTCGAATTTCTTGAAAACTTTCAAACCCAACTGGCAGCTTTTTCAATCCAAGCACACTTTACACGCTCCTTTCCGAAGCTGTACTCCTGGAGTAATGTGCAAAAAGAACAAATTCTTCACAGCCTACCCCAATGTATTTTGATTTTACCATTTAGCAGGTCAAATAACAAGTCAATAAGTCAGCGTACCGCCACTATTTTTCGCCCCATCGCAAGCTCCGGCCTCACGCACCAGTTTCCTTCTAAATTATCTATTTTTCCGTTCTTTATAAAGAGAAGTGAGCCATGAAATCATAAGCGAACCACTGGCAGTAATAAAAAATGTTTTGAAGTTGTGGTAATCACTTTCTGCAACAACAAAATGCAGGTTTTTCCTTATTTTTTCAGTATTTTCAGGGCATTCGCAATCCGTATGATTCACTTGAGTTGCACTTTATTATGGAAGTTCACATTTATCGCAAAACCCGTTCCACATCCCCCACCACTTTCCTCTCAACCTCCTGTGCCTCTGCCTTTGTCTTAGCAGATACAGAAATATAAACCTTCAGCTTTGGTTCTGTTCCAGAGGGACGGATAACGGCGGAGCAGTTGTCTTCCAGTAAGTATTTCAGCACATCGGACTTTGGAAGTCCATCCAGGCCCTGGTTGTAATCCAGGACTTTTAGGATTTTCTTTCCTCCAAGGCTGGCAAGTGTCTTTCCCGGGCCAGCTTCTTCGTGAAAACGCCTCATAATGTTTTTCATTTTCTCGAAACCTGCAGGACCGTCGAATTCATAGGAGTGAAGGGTATTCAGGCAATAGCCATACCGGGAAAACAGCTCCTGAAGCTTCTCCCAGATACTGCTTCCATGGGCTGCATAGTAACTGAACATTTCGCAGATCAGGAATGCTCCTGCTACCGCATCCTTATCCCGCACATAGCTTCCTGAAAGGTATCCATAAGATTCTTCAAAACCAAAGACAAAGGAATCCGTCTTTTTGGCCTGTTCCAGGAAGCCGATCTGTTCCCCTATATATTTAAATCCGGTTAGAACATTAACGGTACGTACTCCATAATCGGCTGCGATTCTTTCTGCCAGATCCATGGTTACGATGGTTTTGACCATAACCGGGTTGTTCGGCATCTTATGGTGTTTTGCCCGCTGGGAACAGATATAGTCCAGAAGCAGCAGGCCTGTTTCATTTCCGCTTAACAAAACATATTCTCCACGGTCATCCTTAACTGCAATGCCAACACGGTCACAATCCGGATCCGTGGCAAGAAGCAGATCCGCATTACACCTTCTGGCGTATTCCAGTCCCAGTGCCATTGCTTCCCTGATCTCCGGGTTTGGATAGGGGCAGGTTGGGAACGCTCCGTCTGGCAGCCGTTGTTCTTCCACTAAGGTAATGTTGGTATACCCCATTTCTTTCAGTGTTCTTGTCACAGGGATAAGACCGGTTCCATTCAAAGGGCTATACACGATTGAAGCATCCCGGTTCACTTTTTCTCCGAATAAAACGGACTGATTTTTTACATTTTCAATAAATGCAGTCAGCACATCCTCTGAAATATATGTAATCTTTCCCTCTGAAACTGCCGCGTCAAAATCCAGCCTTTTCACATCTATAAAAATATCCAGCTTTTCAATCTCACCTAAAATTTCTGCCGCTGCTTTTGTGGTAATCTGACAGCCATCTTCCCCATAGACCTTATATCCGTTATATTTGGAGGGGTTATGGGAAGCTGTGATCATAATGCCTGCGGAAGCACTCAGATATCTGACTGCAAAGGACACAGTGGGAACCGGATTCAAATGCGGCCACAAATGGGTCAGCACACCGTTAGCTGCAAATACAGAAGCCGCAGTTCTGGCAAATACATCGGATTTGATCCGGCTGTCAAAGCCGATCACCACAGACGGTCTGGAAAATTTTTTCACCAGATAATCTGCCAGTCCCTGGGATGCTTTTGCAACTGTGTAAACATTCATCCTATTTGTCCCGGCACCGATCGTTCCCCGAAGTCCTCCGGTTCCAAATGCCAGATTTTTATAAAACGCATCTTCTATCTCTTCCTGGCTCATCTTTCTTAATAGAGAATGCAGATCATCCTCAACTGCATTTTCAAGCCAGCATTGATACTCATCCTTATACAACAACATATCATTCCAATCCCTTCAGCTTATTATTGATGTATAACATTATTCTCAGCATACCACCTTCAGCATTTTCCCTTTTCCATGTATCCGGATCCCGTCCATTCCAGCCGGGACAAAAATGCAGTCACCTTTAAAAAACTGCAGCTCCCCTGCTCCGTCCTTCAGCATAATCCCGCATCCGTCTATGCACAGCAGTACCTGGAAAGAAGTGCTGTCTGTATGATATTCCAGAAGCTGGCGGCACTGTTCCGTATTAAACAGCATACGCTCCACCTGAAAATAACGGCAGCGGCACAGCAGCTCTGTTGCACACCCTCTGTGGTAATTTAACACCCGCTGGGGCTGTCCTGGAGGTGTGCTCTTGTCTAATTTTACAACTTCCAGGGCTCTCTCTATATGCAGGGGTCTCTTTTTCCCGTATTTATCCTGACGGTCATAATCATACATTCTGTATGTCAGATTGGAATTTTCCTGGATTTCTGCCATCAGACAGCCAGCACCAATGGCATGTACCGTTCCGGCTTCTATATAAAAAGTATCATTTTTATGTACCGGGATCTTCTGGAGATACTCCCCGATGGTGCCATCCTCTATGCTTTTCTTCAGCTGCTCCCTTTCCATATCCTGGGAAAATCCATATACTAAAGAAGAATCCTTCGCCGCATCCAGCACATACCACATTTCTGTTTTTCCCCTGGAGCCATTTTCATGGGTTCTGGCATATTCATCATCAGGGTGTACCTGCACGGACAGATCTTTCTTTGCATCGATAAATTTGATCAGGACCGGCAGTTCCCCCGCAGCCAGCTGTTCCTTTGTATAATTGCAAAGGGGATGGGTCCCCAGATATTCCGGGTGCTCTTTGAGAACTTCCTTCAGGGGCATCCCGGCAAAAGCGCCGGACTCCACCAGGCTTGGCCCATCCGGATGGGTAGAGCACTCCCAGGTCTCTGCCAGGGGATTGAGCACACTTTCTTTTCCAAAGTCAGCCCGCAGGCGCTGTCCTCCCCACAGGTAATCCTTTCCCGCCGGTTTTAAAAGAAAAGGCATTTCCTCCTGAAATGCCCTGTTTTTTGTATTATAATTCAAGCTCGTATTTCTGTTTATCATATACACTGATCTCCCTGCCAAGCTGCACCTCTATCACCTGAAGCTTTGTATCCGCAATGATCGTATGGCGGCATCCCGCTGCCATGGTCACAACGTCTCCCGGTTTTACCTTCTGCTCCATTCCATCCACAATGGTCCTTCCCTCACCGGAAAGCACGGACCAGATCTCATCCCGGTTGGAATGGCTGTGATAATTCATGCCATGTCCCGGATTCAAGGTAACCTTTATGGTCATCCCCTCCTCATCCACATCCAGCACGCGAAAGCTTCCCCAGGATTTTTCCGCAAACATGATCTGCTTATCAATATCGTCCACATAAGGCTTTATATAGCTGGACTGCTCCTTATCAGACACCAGGATCCCATCCGGTCCTGCAGACACCACCACATTTTTTAAGCCCATGCAAAGAACCGGAACCTTCAGTTCATTCACAACATTTACATTTTCACAGGTATCGCTCAGGATCGCTTCTCCAACGGTGGGATCATCCATGGCCTCCGTAAGCGTGTTCCATGTACCAAGATCCTTCCACTCCCCGTGATACCGGAGCACTTCGATCTGCTTTTCATGCTCAACCACCGCATAGTCGAAGCTGATCTTTTCCAGAGTCTCATATTTCTCATAAAGGTCTTCATAGTCTGTAAAAGAAATCAGCTCATGTGCGCGCGCCAGCACATATCCAAGGCGGAAAGCGAACACGCCGCCATTCCACAACGCACCCTGTAAAATATATTCCTGTGCTGTTTTCTTATCCGGTTTTTCCTTGAAAACATCCACCTGGCTTATTTCTTCCTGGGTTTTCGGAATGATATATCCGTATTTCTCGCTGGGATAGGAAGGCTCAATCCCCATCAGCACCAGGTTTGCCTGACTGCTCCCTGCCAGGTCTCCCAGCTTTTTCAGGCTCTGGAAATAGGAATCCTCCACATAAGGATCGACCGGACACACAACCACAGCTTCGGATTCCGGGATCTTTTTCACATCATGAAGGTAAGATGCTGCCAGGGCAATCGCGGGAAACGTATCTCTCCTGCACGGTTCTACCGAAATCCCCACATTTTCCCCCAGCTGGTTATGGATCGCAGAGACCTGGGATTTGGAGGTTGCAATGGTTACGGCAGCTTCCGGGTCTGCTTTTTTGATCTGACTGAAAACACGCTGCACCATAGAATGGTACTCTCCGTTTTCATCCTGGAAGATCCGGATAAACTGCTTGGACCTCACATCATTGGAAAGGGGCCACAATCTTTTCCCGGAACCACCTGATAATAAAACTATATTCATGCCAAACTCTCCCCTTATCTTTCTGCCCGCATAGGATTATGGAGGAAATCCTCATAGGCAAGACGGGTGCCATCCTCCAGTTCTGTCTGGTAGGTCCAGCCAAGCGCGGCACTTTTGGAAACGTCCAGAAGCTTTCTGGGTGTTCCATTAGGCTTGGTGGTATCCCAGCGGATCTCCCCGTTATAGCCGGTCACCTTGGCAACCAGCTCTGTAAGCTCCCTGATTGTAAGCTCTTTTCCGGTTCCTGCATTTACCGTCTCATTTCCGCTGTAATGGTTCATCAGAAAAACGCACAGGTTTGCCAGGTCATCCACATAAAGGAACTCCCGCAGCGGACTGCCATCACCCCAGCAGGTCACATAGGGAAGCCCCTGTTCCTTTGCCTCGTGAAAACGGCGGATCAGTGCCGGAAGGACATGGCTGTGTGTGGGATGGTAATTGTCATTCGGTCCGTAAAGGTTGGTGGGCATGACTGAAATATAGTCTGTGCCATACTGGCGGTTCAGGAACTCGCAGTACTTAAGGCCGGAGATCTTGGCAAGGGCATAGGCTTCATTTGTCTTTTCCAGCTCTGATGTGAGCAGGCAGCTCTCCTTCATAGGCTGCGGTGCCATTCTCGGGTAAATGCAGGAAGATCCAAGAAATTCCAGCTTCCTGCAGCCGTTTTTCCATGCAGAATGGATCACGTTCATCTCCAGGATCATATTGTCATACATAAAATCTGCCAGGGAAGTCTGATTTGCCACAATACCGCCAACCTTTGCAGCTGCCAGGAAAACATACTCCGGCTTTTCCTGGGCAAAAAATCCCTCCACTGCATCCTGACGGCAAAGATCCAGCTCTGCATGTGTCCGGGTTATGATATTGGTATAGCCCTGCTTTTTTAGTTCCCTTACAATCGCAGATCCAACCATTCCCCGGTGTCCTGCCACATATATTTTTGCATTTTTTTCCATCATGATTTTCTTTCCAGCTTTCTGACTTTCATTGATTACCTTTTATTTGTTCTGTGCGCATTTCACTCTGGCTTCCTGCTTTGCCAGCTCACGGTCATGCTCTGCCATGATTTTTACAAGCTCCTCATAGCTTGTTTTCTGGGGATTCCAGCCAAGCACTGTCCGTGCCTTTGTGGGGTCGCCCCAGAGGTTATCTACGTCTGTTGGGCGGAACCACTGGGGATTTACGCATACCAGCATTTTTCCGGTTTGTGCATCATAGCCCTTTTCTTCCAGGCCGGCACCCTCCAAGCGGATCCGGATCCCATTTGCCAGAAATGCCTTCTCTGTAAAATCGCGGACCGTATGCTGCTCCCCGGTTGCAATGACAAAATCGTCCGGCTTCTCCTGCTGCAGGATCAGCCACATGCATTCCACATAGTCCTTTGCATATCCCCAGTCACGTAAGGAATCCATATTTCCAAGCTCCAGATGGTCCTGAAGCCCTTCTGCGATTCTTCCTGCTGCCAGGGTGATCTTTCTGGTAACAAAGTTTTCGCCTCTGCGCTCAGACTCATGATTAAAAAGAATGCCGTTCACAGCAAACATTCCATATGCTTCCCTGTATTCCTTTGTGATCCAGAAGCCATACTGCTTGGCAACTGCATAAGGGCTGTAAGGATGGAAAGGTGTGGTCTCTCTTTGCGGAACCTCCTCCACTTTTCCATACAGCTCGGAGGTAGACGCCTGATAAATCCTGGTTTTCTTTTCCAGCCCTAAGATCCTCACGGCTTCCAGAATACGGAGCACGCCAAGCGCATCCACATCCCCGGAATATTCCGGGACATCAAAGGATACCTGCACATGGGACTGTGCTGCCAGATTATAGATCTCATCCGGCTGGATAATATTGATGATCCGGATCAGGGAAGAGGAATCCGATAAATCCCCATCATGCAAAGTTACCTTATGTTCTGCAAGAAGATGATCAATCCTGCCAGTGTTTGAAATGGAAGCTCTTCTCACGATCCCATGAACCTCATAGCCCTTATCAATCAGCAATTCCGCCAGGAAAGACCCGTCCTGTCCGGTGATACCTGTAATCAATGCTTTCTTCATAATCTCCTCCAAACGTTCTTTTATTTATTAACTTTCCATATCATACTGGAAAAATCAGAGAGATTTAAGTGTATATCTTGCCATGTTGTAGCATTATATTGACTTTTCTGGTTTGGTGATGTACAGTTAAACTAATACTAAGAACGTGTGTTAAGATAGCTGTCAGCGAAGAAAGGAATTCAAGACTATGGATAATTCACTATTTCACGGAGATCTGGTAACTTCACAGCGTGTGATCTATACCCCCTCCAAATTTGCAAAGTCCCAGCTGATTCATCTCCAGGAGATCGGCGAGCTTCAGGCCAGGAAGCCCCACACCAGCCAGCGTGAAAACCTTGCTTCCTTTCTCTTCTTCCTGGTAACCTCCGGTTCCGGAAAGCTGGTATACCAAAAAACTGTGTATAACCTGCATGCCGGGGACTGTGTTTTCATAGACTGCCATAAATCCTATTCCCACCTTACTTCGGAAGATGATCTCTGGTCACTGAAATGGATCCACTTCTACGGTCCCAACATGACCGCGATCTATGAAAAATATGCTTCCCGTGGCGGACGCCCCTGCTTCCACACCGCTGACCAGCAGGCGTACACCCAGATTTACCATACCATTTTTGATCTTACTGATTCCAATTCCACCAGCCGGGATATGAAAATATACGAAAAACTGGTAAGCCTGCTGTCCCTTCTCATGGAAGAGTCACACAGTCTTACCAGTCATAGTTCAGACAAAAGCCGTAAGCGCAACCTGCAGTCTGTCAAGGAATACATCGACACCCACTATGCAGAAAAAATCACCTTAGATCAGCTCTCATCCCAATATTTTATTAACAAATTTTATTTAACCCGCAGCTTCAAGGACCAGTTCGGCACCCCGGTCAACAGCTACCTGATCCAGGTCCGCGTCACCCACGCCAAACAGCTCCTCCGCTTCACCGACCTCCCCATAGAAAAAATTGGGCAGGAATGCGGGATGAGTGATGCTAATTACTTCTCGCGGGTGTTTAAGAAGACGGAAGGGGTGGCACCGGGGGAGTATCGGAAGGCGTGGAGGATGTAGGGGAAAAAATTTATATATTAATTATTTTGATTGTGCTCCACATTATTCCAGCTGTAAACTATCCATTCTATTTTTGCAATAAACGATTTTCTGCAAGCTCCATTTCAGTTTTGAAATCACGTAACATTTCCAAATAACTATACTGAGGCTTATACCCAAGTTCTTCTACTGCAGGTGTAATGTCCATAATATATTGCGGCGCATTAGGCTTGTCTGGTCTCATAACTATTTTAGACTTTCTTCCCTCCTCACTAAAAACATCTACCATTCCTTTAATCTGATCTAAAAGAGATGTGCCAACTCCAGTTCCAACATTATAATATCCACACTCTCTATCGACAAAAACAGCTTTAAAAAGCATCTGGCAAAAATCCTTAACATAGACCATATCTTTTACGCGGCTAGAATCGCCCCAAACCTCTATTGTTTCACCAGCTCTTGCCTTGTCAATCAATAAACGATAACCAATTTTTCTAACCTTACCATCTACATAAAATGTATCTACAGGAGAATACAGATAAATAGTCGGTAACCGGAATATAAATCTCTTTAGACCATACATTTGATGATAGTTTTCTATCATATCAACCGCAAAATTTTTGGACATAACATAAATTGTATGATCACTTGTAAAACTAAACTTGCGAGGTAAGTCCACTGTTAACAGAGGATCCTCCTCTCCATAATCCTTTATATCACCAAAGCTCTGTGCAAAAAGGATACGATCTACTCCATTTTCCCTGCAATATTCAAGAATATTTAAATTCCCTGTAATATTAACATTAATATATTTATAGGGATCGTATCCCTGCATTCTAGCCGGCATTGCCCCCGCAAGATCAACTACAGCATAAACATCTTTCGGCAGCTTTGAAAATTCATCTTTTTTTGTAATATCAACCTGATAATAAGAGACCTTGAATTGATTAAAATAATTAGTTTCACGAGTACCTGTTGCGATAATTTCATATTCATCGCCCGTATAATGTTCCAAAAAATACTTAACAAAATACTGTCCTGTATCTCCGCTTGCTCCAAAAACAACTATTTTTTTCATATAAACCCCTTTCTCTTTATCACATTAATTGTACTTTTACATATTTACTTTGATTTCCAAGAACTTCTTCTATTCTCTCCTGATTTTCGAATTTAAGTATTAAAGTACCAATTGCCTCGTTTGCAGCTTCAAAGCCTCCAACCGATGTACCTTCTTCAATCCAAAGGTCGCGCTCCACAACGTTATCTACAATTTCATCTGAAATCCAAAGTTCCTTAAATACACCAGGTTCATCACTGTGAAGAATAATTTCTGCCCAACAACCATCATATGGTTGTTGCGAAATTTCTTCAATTGGCAATCCAACAGAATATTTAACCATATTGGTAATCATATCAACACCAGTTGCATACCGAAGGCACTCTGCCAACCGATTACCGCCTCCTCGTGGAGACAATTCCATGATATATGCTTTTCCATCTGTTCCTTCGCGAGTTTCAATATTATAAACTGCAGTTCTCATTTTCAGCAATTTTAAAAGTCTTTGAATCTCATTTGTCAATTCTTCCTGATGCTCTACTGACATTGAAGATGGCCAACTATATGCCGCTGGTGTATAGGGATTTTTAGCTTCAGGATCAAACCGCTGACAATCGAAAGAAACAAATTTCAATTCACCATCAATAGAAAAACTATCTGTATCAGAGGAGTAACCATGCTGTGTAATAAAATCTTCAATGATAAACTCATCTGAATGAGAATACGAAAGTGCATACTGAATACTCTTTTCCAAATCTTTTGGTTCATCTACACGTGTAACACCCTTACTGCCAGCAGAATCTGTCGGCTTTACAATAACTGGCCAATGGAACATCTCAATATCCGCAAGCGCATCAACAACATTTTTATATCCCTTTGCAGTCGGAACTGCAAAACCATTCTTTGTCAAAAAATCACGGAATTTACTTTTATTTTGCAAAATGCAGACCGACTCATATGGACCAACATTAGGGAGTCCCATTTTTTCCGCTACATAAGCAGCAGTAATAACACCTGGATCACAGGCAAAAGACATAATACCATCAATATTACATTCTTCTGCTGCCCGAAGGGTTTTTTCTTTATCAATAATGCTTACATTAACATATTCATCAGAAAACTTATGCGCGACATTGTCTGGAAGATAATCAGCTGTAATTGTATAAATTCCAAGTTTTTTTGCTGCTTTAATTACAGGGAGAGCATATCGTGAGCCTCCTAAAATCATTAATTTTTTCATTCTGTCCATTCTCCTCAATACTTGCAACCCAATATAATATCACAAATCCTATCCACATCTTCTAATGCCAAATCAGCATACAATGGTAACGTTAAAACCCGTTTGCTAATATGTAATGCAACTGGCGTCTCTGTTACATCATATTTTCCGTGAAAACATTCAAATGTATTAGTCAGTGGATAAAAATATTTTCTTGCTCCAATTCCATTTTCCGCCAACTTATCAAAAACTTCTGCACGACTTGCACCATACAGCCTTTCTTCAAAAACAACTGGAAAATATGCATAGTTGCTTTTAACATCATTTTGAATGCAATTAAGTTGGATGCCTTCCACATCTTCTAAACGTTCACGATACCTTTCAACCACAGCCTTACGTTTTGCAATTTCTTCATCTACGTGACGTAAATTACAAAGTCCCATTGCTGCGCAAAACTCGTTCATTTTTGCATTCGCTCCAACCGCAGGAACCTCTTCTGGACCATGAATACCAAAATTCTTTAATTCATAAAGTTTAGCCCCAAGTTGTTTATCCTTGAAGCATACAGCGCCACCCTCAATACTATTAAAAACTTTTGTCGCATGAAAACTAAAGCAAGAAACATCTCCAAAAGATCCGATTCCTTTTCCTTTGTAAGATTCACCAAACGTATGTGCAGCATCATAGATAACTTTCAACTCATATTTATGAGCAATACGTTCGATTTCTTCGATGTTACAAACATTACCATATACATGGACTGGCATAATCGCACATGTACGGTCTGTAATCAACTTTTCAATTTTACTTGCATCCATACAATATGTTTCAGGATCAATATCACAAAATACAGGTGTCAAACCATTACGAACAATTGCATGGGTTGTAGATGCGAATGTAAATGGTGTCGTGATTACCTCTCCCTGTAAATTCATTGCCTGAAGAGTAAGTTCCAATGCCATATGGCCATTCGTCAACAAGTCAATATTCTCAACTCCAAGGTATTCACACAAATTATCCTGAAGTTTTTTGTGCTTTGGCCCCATGTTCGTCAACCAATGACTATCCCACATTGGGGTGATTTCGTTCATGTATTCGTCAAGTTCTGGCATTGATGAACGTGTCACAAGAATTTTATTTTCCATACAATAACCTCCCTATTCTGTCAAGCCTAAATTTATTGATTTTATAGACTTTGACGATTTTTATTTACCTCAAAAACAGAGCCGGGAGTGATGGATATCGTAGTATCATGTACCGAATAGCTGATAAATGGATATAGTTTTAAAAGCATCCCTTTTGTTTGCTTTATAAAGGCTATTTTCCCTCTGATCAACTATGATGATGAACCTTCCGTGTCCAAAGGGATCATGTCCCAACTTCCTTCATCCCATCTACCATACACTGAGTGCCAGCCAAGCTCCTAAACAGGGTCCAGGCCCTATGGTAAACACCGATGCCGGCTACAGCTCTTGTTTTTTCTGTTTGATTGTTACTGACCTGCATTCATCTATTATGGTACTGATTTACTCAGTGGACACTATACCATTACAGATTCCTGTTAGTCTTTTGGCTGATGTGGTCCGTTTCAGACCTCATCGTTTACGGGTTTCTGTTCCAGAACCCTGTCCAGTCTCCAATTCGGATCATCACAGACTCGACAGAGTTCTGGAAGTATTCACTGTTTTTGCTCTTTATGCTGCTTTTGCGGCTAATGCAGCTTTTGGCCGTTTGATGTCCTTTAACATTTTTTGCGGATCATAGTCTTTTCCTGTCTTCAGGATGGTGTATATTACTCTTAATATCTTGCAGGCTATCACTATCAGGGACTGCATCTTTTTCAGCGGGTTGTCAGCGCGTGTTGTGTAATATACATGCAGTTCTTTAAATTCTTCGGCATGGGAAACTGCTGATCTTGCCGCCTGGAACAGCCAGTACCGGAGCCGTTTGCGTCCCCTGTGACTGATCTTTGTCTGCCCTTTGTGCTTACCTGAACTGTATGCTACAAGACTCATCCCGCTTAATTTCTGGATTTCTTTTACATCATCAAATCTGCTGATGTCTCCCATTTCTGCCACAATTCCGGCTAAAATATTTTCACCCACGCCTTTGATTTCCAGGATATTTTCTGCATAAGGTATTTCCATGCATTTTTTATGCAGGGTATTCTCTATCCAGGCAAGCTGTTCATCCAGTTTCATGATTTCTTTTGCAAACCACTTCACTGTCTCACGACCGACACTGGATCCATCTTTCAGTCCTACGCTTTTTTCTGCATACTCCACGATTTCACTGGCTCTGCTATAGCCGCGTCCTCTTAGCTTCGCTTCATGCCAGATGTTCCTCAGACCTTCTGTCCCCAGTTCTGTAATCTCTGATGGAATACACGACACTTTCAATACTTCCAACGCAAATGTACCATCGATTTTTCCAAATGCGTCCATGTATTCCAGGAAATAGATCTTAAGCTCCCTGTGAAGACGGTTAATATTTCTAATACGGTCTTCTGTAAGCTGATCCCTGAACATCGAAAGTTTTCTCATGTCTGCATAGGTTTCTTCCGGAAGATAAGGCATTCCGAAATTCCCATCTTTTACAAGATTCGCAATCAGTTTAGGATCCTTTCTGTCATCCTTGAGCTGGCTGTTGTCTTCGATTTCCTTGCTCTGTTTTACAGCATATGGATTCACCTGGACAACGCTGATTCCAGCTGTGATCAGCCATGCAGCCAGTGTAAACCAGTAGTGGCCAGTCGGTTCAAGCCCCAGGACAATCTGGCTTTTTCTATTCTGTACCGCAAGCTCCAGCATCCATGCTTTAGCTGCTTCAAAGCCTTCTGCTGTGTTGCCGAATTCAAATGCTTTTCTGCTTAATTCCCTTCCTCGGATGTCGATTGCTCTTATATAATGAGTTTCACTGCCTATATCGCATCCAACTATAAGCATGTCATCCGTGATAAAGGAAAGTTTATCATTTTTTGCAAATTTACCGTTTGTTTTCAGTTCTCTCCAGGTATACGATTTTAATTCTTTTTCAACACCTTCAATCCGTTTGCAGAGTTCTTCTTTTGATAAAAGATTAACTGCCTGATTTTCTACATTTGCTTGCTTTTTTGTCTTATTTGTTTTAACATTCATTTCAGATACCTCTTGTACTTTAGATTTTTACTAACTGGCCGGTCAGTAATAATCTAAATTTACTTGAGGTATTCTTTTTGGTCAATTCCTTTTACTCTTTAAAGTATACAGGAAGCTCCTTATCTTTTAAGAAATGATTTAATCATTCCAAATAAATACTCAAATTCCTCCAGCTTCAATGCCGCAGATACACCAATATAAATGACAGCACCAATAACAATTTGAATTAACAGTGTAACAATTGTTGGCATTGGAATAAAACTTATAAAGTAAACACAGATTCCCATACCAACTGCAATAATAATTGACGGCAATATATCCCTTAATTGTTCAAAATAATTGTAATTCAATAATTTCCAATTGGGCCATGAATTAATAATCTGACTCAATATTCCTGATACAATTAAGCTATACGCCATCGCCATAACACTAATTCGCATTGTAAACAATAACAAAGCCAAACCCATTACCTTTTTTATGATTTCCAGTTTTAGAAAAAAATCACTTCTTCCCATAGCTTTAATTGCATTCAAATTTGCTGTATGAATTGGCCAAAACATATATGTGAAGCAAAAAATTCTCAAATACGGAACACACGGAAGCCATTTCTCAGTTAAAAGTAACTTGACAATAGGTTCAGCGCAAAATAATAATCCCATCATTAAAGGCGCCATAATATATGTACTTGTTTTTATTGCGCGTCGTGTCATACTTTTCACGCGTTCACAATTTTCTTGTTCTCCTGACATAGATGGAAGAAGAACACTATCTATAGAAGCATTTATATTTGTAATAACAACTTTTGGGAACTTATCGCCTTGATTATAGTAAGCTAAATCAGCCGATGTATAAATTTTGCCAATCACTAAATTTCGTAGATTGTTATAAACCGTATCCAAGAGCGAAGACGCTAGTAGCTTCCAACCGTAGGAAAGTAAACTTTTAAGGCGACTCCATGAAAACATCTTTTTTGGGCGCCATTTAACAGTAATCCAAAGAATTAATGTATCAATCGCCGTATTAGAAAGTTGCTGTGCAACAATAGACCACACCCCACAACCTGCATACGCCATGCCAATTCCCAAAAATGCTGAAAAAATCGTCCCTCCTAATGTTGCAAAAAAGAACCTTTTAAATAGCATATTACGCGATACATATGATTGCTGTATTCCCTTTACTCCTGATATAACTATCGTTAAGCTTATTACTCGAATAATTGGCGTTAATGAAACATCATTATAAAATCCAGCAATATATGGTGCGGCTATAAACATTCCAGCATATAGGATAAGACATACCGCAAAATTGAAATAAAATACTGATGAAAAATCAAGATCATCAGCATTCTTTTTTTGAATAAGTGCAGTTCCAAGTCCACTATCTACAAAAACTTGCATAATTGTAGTAAAAACCATAACCAACGAAACTGTTCCAAAATCACTCGGAGTCAAAATACGTGCAAGAATAATTGATACAATTAAAGTTACTAACTGGGCGGCACATCTCTCAGCAAATCGCCATAAAAAATTTGAAATCACATTTCCTTTTCTTTGCATACGCTAAATTATACCTATTCCTTTTTAAATATATCACAAATTGTGTTGGGCAAAACTATTTTCCCTAATATTTTCATCTTTTCTAAAATAGTGCAATTCTTATACACTATTTTATTCTCTCTTTCCAGCAAATCATGAAAAGATTTTGTATTTAAAAGTAATGCCTTCCTATGTGGTATTTCGTATTCTCTTATAGCATCCGAATATTCAAAATTGGTATATACATTAACTCTTTCTAACATATCTACAATAGACTTAAAATTTTTATAGGCTTGATCCGTATTTAATTTTTTCCAACTAGCCATTACCGATCCTGGCGTATTTTCTCGGTATACAACCATTTTATCCTTAAAATAATATGCTTTCTTTTGTCCTATTAGATAAAGACGAGTTCTTAAATCACCTGTCGGGCAATAAATTTTAAATCCATTTGGTAATCGATCTAATGTTTCTTTTCTAAATATAAAAGAAGCTGTAGGTATAAAACTAAATTTCAAATTTTCACTTAAATTCATAAAATGACTATATGAAGCTATCTGTCTTTCTTTTTCTATTCTTGGCAAAAAAGAGGTCATTTTATTATTTTTTTCATCATAAGAATAGCCATTTGAAAAAATAAAAGTACATTCTGGATTTGATTCAAAAATTGCCACTTGCTTTTCTAACTTATAATCATCGCACCAATAATCATCCCCTTCACAAAGCGCTATGTACTTTCCTCTTGCTCTTGGATAACAAAAAGTGATACTATTTTCCACGCCTTTAGAATATTGATTCTGTTTTTGAAACACTGGAATTATCTTATGCGGATATTTTTCTGCGTATTCTCTAATAATGTCCTGCGTTCCATCCGAAGAAGCATCATCATGAATTATTATTTCATACTCAAATGATGTCTTTTGAGTTAAAAAACTCTCAATTGTTTTTCCAATATATTTTTTTTGATTATATGCCAAGCAACATATACTTACCATTGGATTCATATTAATTTTCCTTCTTATTTTTTTATTCTAAATCTCCTTGGAAATTTAGATTTTATTTCTACATTCCTTGAATCTATTACTCCAAACATCATTATTAGTAGAATAAATTTTGCATCATATGGAATCTCTATTACTGAAACTACAATAAATGTTAACAAAGCTGCGTTTAATGGGATTAATTCTACCTTACGTTGTCTTAATCTATTAAATACAATTGCCAAAAGTGATATTGCGCCCCACCAACCATACGTTAAAATTATTTCAGCTAAGCCATTCTGTGCATTTGCCCATCCATGATATTCAAGAGAAGTAGTAACATAGCTTCCAAAACCATTTCCGAAAATTCCTGCTTTTACAAGAAGCGAATATAGTAATGTGTACAAACGCATTCTTCCTGTTAAGCCTAAATCTTCATGCAAAATTTTAACAATTAATGTTTGAACAATTGGTAATGCCAAAATAGCATTAAGTACAAAAATTGCTCCCATTGATATACTCATTGCTATGATAGCTACAACCGGATTACCTATAAGCTTTATAATTTTGTCAAAAAATAACACTGAAATGGAGAATAAAACTATTGCCACTATACCCGTAGATACTTCCAGTATATAAGATAAGATAATACACAAAATAGATAAAATTATAAATACATATTTTTTAGCCTTATAATGAAAAACCTTATCCCCAGACCAGTGTAAACAAAAAAACATCAAAAAGAAGATCAAGCAATATACTGTTGGAAATTTTCCTCCCAAAAACAATTGCTCATTCTGTATTGCAAACTCCAATCTTTTATTTACAGCTAATACTATAATCCAAGTAATACTAATAATAAAGTAAAGCAAACTCATCTTATAAAATATAGCAATCAGCCTATCTGAACCACGTTTTTTTACAAATTTATTTAAGAATAAAAATGCATCTAAAATAATCAATGCATATATAAAGCCTCGCATCATTTGTGTATATAATATATTATTTTTATTTAAAATACAGGAAATAACTATTCCACATGGATATAACAATATAACACCATTTTTTATTGCTCCTTTTATTTCACTAAAAGCAGCTATGAAAATTATTATTGCTACAGTAGCTTGATAAACATAATATATTGCTTGATACGGCGTATAGAATCCCATTATCATAATCCAAAATAGGACTGCTAAAATATCCATTTTATTTACTGTATAATTTTTCATTTTCCCATCCCGATTTTTTCAGATAAATTTTTCAAATTAAGCAAAACAATAATTATGCAATACAAATGCTTTTCTAGCAAAATCAAAAAAACAAAATGTGATTTTTGTATCTGTTTTTTAATTACATTTACATTTACAATATATTCATTCAAAATATCATCTCTTCTAATTTTCTGTAAATATTTTTTATGATCGTTGTAATTTTTCCACCTTTTCAATCTTGTCTGCGTAATGGCACGTCCTACCGTTGACAACACTTTTATTGATAATAAATATTCAAAATCTGGTAGATTCCACTTTTCCTTTCTTTTTATTATTTCTTTAAATACAACTTTAAATGAACCATAGTAATTCGCATCAAATTTTGTGGTCATTCCGGACCCCATTCGATAGTTATAAAGAGCTTTATTTAAATAAACAAATGTCTCTGCATAATCAAACAATTCAATCTTTTGAAGACTGTCTTCACCATTACTAACATGTGCATACATTAAATAATTTTTATCGATATCAATGCAAGTTCTTTTATATACAGCCCCACATATGCTAACCAAACTATTTCCCATTAAAAATTGGCGTAACACATCTTCCTTTGAAACAACACTTACATTTTTTTTCGATAAAATATTGTCAAAAGCAACTTTTTTATCCTGTCCATCGTATAAATACTGATTAAACATAATCATGTCTGGTCTTGAATATTCTTTAATTGTTTCCACTAAAGATTTAAAAAAGTCCGATTCCAGTACATCATCTGAATCACAATTAACTATGTACTCTCCTTTCGCCTTTTTATATCCAAACCTTCTAGTCATAAGTAAACCATGATTTGAATTGTGAAATACTTTAACTATATTAGGATACATAGCATTATATCGGTTACAAATTTCTCCACTAGAATCCGTTGATCCATCGTTAACTAATATAATTTCACAAGATTCTGATATCTGCAGTATTTGTTTAATTATAGAATTCAAACATTCTTCTAGATATTTTTCTACGTTATAAACTGGAACAACTATACTAAATAACATTATTATTTATATCCCCCATTTAATAATTTCCTAATTCAAATATATCTATCTTTGTTTTTTCATCTGCAAGCGCACAGGCTGCCCAAGATCCACACGTCTTTCCTCCTACAATACATGAACATTGAGAAAGCAGCATTATTTTCACTAAATAGTTCATTCCTCTGGTATGAGCATCTTTTGCTAACTGTTCTATACAAGAATCTTTTGCAAGAAAATTTTTGGCCGAATAATTCTTTATATATCTATCAAAACTTACTGTTACTACTTTATTCCCTAAATTTGATATTACTTTTTTATACACTTCTTCATCTTCTGTAACCAAAAAGACTTTTTTATCATTATTTTTTATATACTGTTTTACTCGTTCAATAGCCTCTTCTACCGTAGGTTGGACAGCTTCTCCTGCTGGCTTTAATTTGGTATAATCAGTTCCTCTTAAATAAAGACCAATCATTTCTTTTGGATTAATATTACTTAATTCGTCTTTATATTTAGCAAGTGCAGCATCTGAAAATTTGATATATTTCTTTATTAAATTATGTACTTCTTGCAAATCTTCTTTATCAAAAGATTTTTCACGAAGATAAGGATATGTTTCATAAGATGCATTAAGTCCAGATAAAATAACATTCTTACTTTTATATACCTCATTAAGTGTATACTTTGAAATCTGCTTAAAAAAAACTTCCCAAGTATCTTCTCCCTTTTGGATTGTATATTGTACCTTATAATTTTTAAAATCTACAACGGGAACATAATTGTTTTTTTCCGCATACCCTATGTGTTGTATTACATAAAACAGTAATGCCATTAAACCTTCTACAGAATTTGTTCTTGGTCTAATAATGTAAAATGTCTTATCTTCATTACTACTTCCAAAAGTCATCTTTTTTTCAGTTAACTCAGAATAAAAAATACGATTATATATCAAATAAAATTTATCTATATATCGAGAAGGACATAAATATAAAATTTTCTTTAAAATTTTTTTTAAATTCATCCTATACTCCTTATATTATGTATTTACCCACTTACTTTAATTTTTAAGGCTACCATTTGCACTATATTTTATGTTCATAGTTTCACATTCATAAATTTTAGCATCTACTAAATATCTATACCAATACGCTTGCAAAAAAGCATATATTTTACCCGGTTTTCCATCAAGAAAGCCGCCTAAAATATAATATCTATAAATATAATATATATGAGCTCTCATTCCTAATGGCAGTTTATAATACACTCGCATTTTTAGCCAAGTTTTGAAATCAAGTTCATTCTTGGATCTTTTTTTCTCTAAATTTTCAAAATAATCTACTGTTTCACGAGACGAATACCAATTATGTTTATTAATAAAATACTCCAAATTTTTAAAATCAAAATGTAAACAATCTTGTTTCATTTCAATGACTTTTCCGGAGCTTAAAATTATATGTTCATCCATATTTCTATTTTCAATTGTACCTAATTTTGTCTTATAACAATTCATTTTTTTCCATGGATACACGCCCCCATGGTATAAATCTCTTCCTAAAAAATTCTTTTTAAATCGCAGAACAATTCCAGCAACATCCGTTTCCATATTACAATCACATAGCTGAACTAACTCGCGTGCGGATTCAAAAGTTAAACGCTCATCTGCATCAATTCTTAATGTCCACACCGTTTCCGCTTTTGCGACTTCAACACCATACATATACTGTTTTGCATAATTTTCAAACGGATGCTGATGCACTTCCGCTCCCATTCTTTTTGCTATTTCAACTGTTCTATCAGTACTATAACTATCTATCACAATAATTCTTTTTACTGCCGTAGCAATTGATTTAATGCATTCTTCTATATTAACTTCCTCATTCTTTGTCAATATTATTGCTGTAATATCTGCAGGCATTTTGATTCCTTTCTATTCCTTATTTTTTTATTCACAGCTTAAAAATCTCTTCAGCATATTTTTTCACTGAAACATTCCGTGTTAAATTCTTTTCAAGATTTACTCTTCCCCTGATTCCCATCTGTTTAATTTCATTTGATCCAGCATTTTCAATAAACCATCGAATATTCTCTTCGACCTTATCGTACTCACCTGGCTCACAGCACAAGCCACCGTGAGTATCTTCAATCAGGCAACGAATTTCAGATCCAGATTCAAGAACTCCTATTACAGGCTTTCCTGCGGCTGCCAGTCCATAATATTTAGAAGGGCAGCTTACACCTTTAATCCCTTTTGCATTTACGCACCAATGAACATCACCGGCATTTAGGCTATAAATAAGATCTGCCTTGTTCTGATATGGAATAAAAACCGCATTATCCATATGATGTTCTTTTACATAAAGCACAAGCTTATCCAGCACAGAACCAGCACCAACAAAAGCAAACACAACCTCTCGTCCATCTGTGGTCTTCGTGCCCGGCTTGAACTTGTCCACAACTTTAATGAGATTCTCAAGATCGTAGTACAAGCCAATGTTGCCAGAATACATGATGACAAACTTGTCATCCAAACCATATTTTTTCTTAAATGCAAGCACACGTTCATTATCCGGTTCCAACGGATAGATTTCATTTTCATCAATCCAGTTATTGATCATAACCGTCTTTGGGACTTTTTTTTCCTTAAACCGCTTCTCTATAGTTTCTACCAGGTCACGGCCAACTGTAATTACCAAATCACTTCGCTTACAACTGAACTTGTCAAACCACATCATGATATCAGTAATCACCTTATTCTTAGTATAGCCAACGGCTAAAACCTGTTCCGGATTAAAATCCTGAATGTTGTAAATGTATTTGGCATGTTTCATCCACTTGCCCCAAACACCTAACAGACCGCCGAGAATTGGGGGCTGAGAGATGGAAAATACATAATCCATCTTTCCTACCTTAAAGGTTGCTCCCATTGCTCCAAAGAAGTAAGAAATAATATTCTTTACACGGCTTTTCTTGTTGGTTTTACTAAACTCTGGAACACGGATTCGCAGAACCTTTACACCATTAATTTCTTCTTCATAGTATTTCTGGGTCTTATACTTATCCTCAACAATACCCAAATAGCTTGGAACTACACAGATTACAGTAATATTAAATTTATCCAGCATACCCTCCGCCAATTCACGGAGAATCTGCCCCGTTGACGCGGTATCCGGAATATAGTAATGCGCATAAATTAAAAGATTTTTCTTTTCGTTTTTATTTTCCATTTTCCATATTCCTTTAAAATTATTTTCCTACTCCCATACAAATTCTGCATTCCAGACATCCACACCGGAATCCTGGAATACTTCCAGAAGTCTTTTCCTTAACATCTCTTTCGTTACATTTTTCTTTAGAATTACCTGCAGGAATCCGCCGCCGCCAGCACCTGAAATGAATTTTCCATCAATTAGATCCTCGCAGCTTGCAAAAATTTGATCAATGCAGGTATTAGTCGAACCGTCATCTAATTTCTTAGATACTTCCCAATGCTGGTTCAGGAGTTTGGCAAATTCATCTACATTTCCCTGTTCCAGTTCATAGCGCATCATCACTGCCAAATGCTTCATCTCTTCTAATGCTTCTACGGATTCTTTTCTGCCGCCAATATAATTTCCAACCACATAGCGCAGCAGATTTCTTGCCAAACGACGTTGACCTGTATAGATCAGTGCAAATCTTTCCTGCAATTCTTGCTTGGTTTGCTCATCCAGTTTCAAATATTCTACGTTAAGGTGCTGTTTCATTCCTGGCCGAGATGTAATGTACTTTACACCGCCAGTCAGACCACCAACCTGATCCTGCCAGCCTCCTCCAGTACTCATAATCTGTTCCAGATTCAGAACCAGTTCATATACATCAGAATCGCTCCAGTCAGTTCCCAGGAACTCACCTAATGCACGAACACAAGCTCCTGAGAGGATGCTGCTGGTTCCAAGTCCAGAGCCTTTTGGAACCCCGTTTACTCTGGTGGACATGTAAAAGCCTCCACCCATTTCATTCAGGATTTCCTCCAGATCAGCTTCTCCTTCCATAGGAACAATGCCGCATGCGATCAATGCTGCTTTATGTAGTGCAAAAGAATCATATGGATTATGGCAGTCCTGAATTTCCGCTACTGTAGATGCAGTTCCATAGGCATTGAAATCAAGACTCGCAAATTCAATATGATTTTTTTGGATACGCCTTAGTTCCACTTCAATTGGCTCTTTTCCATTCAGTAAAATGGCCGCATTTAATACAACTCCCCCTTTTTCGTTGCAGTAAGGAGGGGTATCTGTCCAGCCTCCTCCCCAGTTCACACGTACGGGAAGGCTTACTTTCACTTCATCTTTGGCAATGTGATACTGATGTACCCGGTTTACACTGCTTGCCTTAAAGATTTCCTGCTGCAAAACAAAAAAACATTTCTGTTCAATCTGGTCATAACTGATTCCATGAAATGTTTTATTCATAAATTTCATGGATCTTGACATATCATACAAAACACGAATTCTTTCGGAGAATGGCAAACTTTCCTCTGCCATCTTCATAAGGAGATCAAATTGTTTTTCATTTAATTCATTGGTTCCAAAGGTCTTTAGCGCATCTACATAATGTGCACCCTCCTGGACTTTTCCGAGGAAGCGCTCTGCGAGAATACGATTTTCCAATTCCTCGTTCCATGGAACTAATACGGAAGCATCAGCTAACCGGAAAGATTCTTCCAGGGAATATCTTTTTAATGCTTTCCATTCTGCCACTTCTGCTGCAGTTGCTGTCTGATAACTCATAGTGTACAGAAGCATTGCCCAATGGATCGCTTCTTCCTGACTTTTGGCAGCAGGATAAAGCTTTGCTTTCCATAGAGAATGATCTTCATCAACCCAAATATCATCTACATCTAAGGAATTTAATTCTGTAAGATTTTTTAACCCGCCATTTAAGAAACTGCCATTTTCTTCCCATGTCTTTTTGGGATTATCTTTTATTCCATAAGCACGGACAATATGTTCTTTTTTTCCATTTGCTAGGCAATCTGCATTCTGTCGTAATACAATGCCATGCAATACCATTGGCGGAACTTTTACGTCTGTTAAATTCAAATGAGAGACTACAGTTCCCTCTTCCAGAGTTGTATTGCCACACAGACAGCTGTTTTCTACATAGCAATAATCTGCCAACTGTACGCTTTTCTCGATAAGAGAATTGTGTACTGCTACGTGCATGCTACCTTCTGGAATATAGTTGGTAAACACCAATGATTTCCAATCTAAATACTCGTAATCTGCAATATCATTTGTAAGAAGTTCCAGAAGTTCCCATGTAGTACCGAAATGAATAAATTCAGCTGGTGAAAGACAAATAAGCTTCATTCCATAATTATGCAGAGCATTCCAGATTTCTGTTCGGCAAGCAGTTAATTCTTCACAGAATTTACCCTCAGGCTGTTCTTTATAATATTGTTCAAGAGTGGAATCCTCAGCCAACGGATAAAGAAAATCTCCATATAAACTAATACGGGAAGTATCATTTACAAAACGCGCATATTTCTCTTCATCAATTTGACCGTTTGTCTGGATCAGTGATAAAAGAGAGTTGACCAAATCTACATCAAAAAGTACAGCTCCTGTATCCAGATCTACATTTCCATGATTATTAACAGCACCTAATTGCTGCAAAGTTTCTATAGACTGCTTATGCAAAAACTTTTTCACATAATCATTTCCATTATTCAGGAATACACCATGGTCTTTTCCAATTTCTACAGGAGATTTCATTGATATGGCAGCTGCACCATGAAACTGTGCATCAATTTGCAGAGGATTAAATAAAAGCAGCACATCACCGGAAAGAACCAGCATTCCTTCTCTGAATCGTGACGGCACCCCTGCCATTCCGATAAGGAATTCATCAAAAAGTGTGGATGGTCTTCCGTCAGGCAGTTCTCTTGGAACAGGTGAAAATAATTTGCCGCATACGGAATATTGAGGAACGCGTTTGCTGTCACCACCAGAATGGATCACTAAAATCCTCTTTTTATGAAAATCTCCAGCAATATCTTCTGCTTCTGATAGTTTGCGAAGTACCTGTAAAGTTGCTCCGCCAGAGCCAACTCTTTTTCCGTCAGGATCTGAAAGAACCAAATATTTTGTCTTACATGGAAGAACTTTTTTCTCCTGCCGATATGCAATCTGGCTTCGAAAGGCATTTGCCTGTTCTTCATTCGAAGCTGTCAGTACAATGTAATCCCACTGAGCAAAGCTCTTTTTTCTTAATGATCTCTGGTAATCCTCCCAGGCATCTATGTAGCTTTGTCTTAGAAATAAATTTTTCATTTTCTTGTATTGATCATTCATCATATCGTTATGTGCGAATATCTGATTTCTTCAGATTTCCTTTCTTTATATTTATAACTTATCTAAATCATCATCTTACCCATTGGCTTATTTTAATACCAATGAGACAAATCACATTTTTCGATAGTTTTCACCATCGCATTCTTCTAATAAAAATACCACCTCCCCCATGAATTGTCAACTGTACGCCCTTGTTTTTACTCTCTTCTGGAGGAAATTCGTAATTATTTCCACTTATTCTAGGTTTTTGTTCATTTTTTTATTGTTTTTACAGGGGCATAATTCAACCAGTGCCAATTTTCACTATAAAAAAGGCAATTACTCAAAGCTTACACTCTCTTGCCCGCTTTGAATAATTACCTTTTCATTCTTTTGTTCTTTTCTTTTTGAATTCCCCTTATATTTCTACTTTATCCCCAGTTCTTTCATCAACTGTTTCCTGTACTCTTCATCCTTTGTGGCACGTATGCAATCTTCCACACGGTTGGCTGACAGTAACTTTTCTGTTAATGCTAATCCTTGTTTACGTCCAAGTTCAATTCCATCATCCATAATCATCTGTCCGAGTCTTGTCATTGTTACCGCCTCCTTTACTTCATTTAACTCTTCTCCTGTCAGGAATTTGTCCGCCAAAGTGTACAGTATTGCGGTTACTTTATCTGACAGTTCATTGTTTTCCTGTTTCAGCAGAAGAATTCCTTCTTTAATCTTATCTTTCGCTGTCATTTTACCGCCCATGAGCGGGGTCAGGGAAAGCTGTGCGAAATCTGATTCATCCCAGGGTTCTCCAGATGCCTTTTTCTTTCGAAGACGCTTAAATACCTTGTCAGCTTTCTTCTTTCCCATGTATATCGGCATTACGCGGTATGTATAGGCCCCACAGTCCAGTTTTCCCTTGGATTTCTTAATCCCGCCAGTGTAGATTACGTATGTAATTACCTTTTTCCCTGTGTTATGGGAAAATAAAGCTTCATAAGAATGAAAGCGCCTCAAATCCTTGTTCTCTGAACTGTTTGTACTCTGAAATTCTATATGGATATACAAATCTTCCGTAGTTTTGAATGTAAAATCCATATACAATTCGTTTATCGTCAACTCTATCAGCTCTGTTGGCAGAATGTCCTCATAAGTATAATCAATTCCGATCAGCTTTAGTATATGCTCCTGAAAATATTTTACTCCCATTTTCAGCAGAGCATCTTCGTGTTTCGCATTTGGCATGAGATTTCTCCTTTTTTATTTCGTATCGTTATCTCATGTACTTTAAAAGCATTCTCAGAATGTATGTTCCTACTTCAGTGCTATTCACTGAAATTTCTTCATTTGTAAGGTGCGTAAAATGTATTTTCACCTGCCTTTCTTTCGACAATTCTATATTACCAGATTTCCATCAGAAAATCATCCCGCAATCCGAAAATCTGCTAATAAAAATGAGGCAGATCAAATAGATAGTGATCTGCCCCGGTTTCTCATTTTATTTTTTCTCTGCTGCCTAAATACTTTATGCTATCGACTTCTCTTATTGATTCCTCTGTAGCTGTTTCATCTGCGACTACTATATCAGCAGTTACATCAGTTTGCCTCTGTACTGGCAGTTCCATCTGCCTCGTCCTGTGTAACAATCTCACCATTACGTACCTTCGCCATAAGGTCTTTCGCCTTATCAACAGTACTGTAATCCGGTACCATAACATAAGCCTTCTGGCTCATGGAGTATGGCTTCTCGGTTGCACCGGTTCCATCCACACTGTAGGAAACAATCGTCCAATCACCGCCGCCTGCAAGCTGCTGCTGGAGAAGCTGTGCAATTTCTTCGTAGGTAATATTGGTACCAAAGCATCCGTCCAAGCTGGAAAGGATGGAAGAATAGCTGGTAAGGATTTCCGGAGAAAGTGCTTTATCCACAACGCCTTTGATCACTGCCATCTGGTTCTTGCCTCTCTGGCGGTCACCCTCCTGGAACGCATATCGCTCTCTTGAGAATACAAGGGCCTGTTCTCCGTTTACATAGTTCGCTCCCTGATTGAAGTGGTATCCTGTAATATTCTTGGAATCAAAGTCATAATCTGAATATACAGTAATTCCGCCTAATGCATCAATTACCTTCACAAATCCACCGAAGTTGATCCTAAAGTAATAGTTGATATCAACATCATACAGCATTCCCAGGGTGTTCATACAAACATCAATTCCATAGATACCTGCATGTGTTAGCTTATCCGGTGCTCCGTTTGAAATGGAAAGCGGCACATAGTAATCACGAGGTGTGGAAACAAGAAGAATCTCACGGGTGTCTGTATTGATAGTCGCAATGATATTTACATCGCTTCGGCTCTTAGCTGTCATCTCGCCGCGGGTATCAATACCGCTGAGGTAAATGGTATAAACCTTACCGCCTCTGGAGGTGGTTACCGGCTCTGCTGTCTGCGTATCGTTACTGTCTTCAGAGGATGTGTTATTTACCGCAATCTCACTTTCCACGTCAACAGTTCCAACCTGTTTCACCTTTGACTCAAAGTCCGCATACCCATCCATTTCCTCAAGGACATCCAGATATGCGTTATTCAGGATAATCGCACCTACTTCATTTTTGTAAAGTCCGTCTGCCAGCTCGGTAAGTCCGGCGTATTCTGTAGTCTGTACCGCTGTTCCAAACTGACTGTTCAGATGGTTTACAGCACCGTCCGTGTTCTCACGGTCAAGAGAGGACAAAATACCAAAATTGTATCCTGCAGTTGCTTCAACAGAATCCGCAGCATCGTCACTTCTTACATAAACTGCAATCTGGGTTACCTCTGTATTAACGCCGGAAATGCCGCTTAATGCATCTCTTGTCTTGTTAATATAAAAACCGCCAAGGGCAAGAACTGCAACCAAAAGCACTGCAAGTATGGTACCTGCTATAAATCTGCCCTTATGTCTGAAATGCCATACCAGCAGCCAGATCACAGCGGTAAACAATACCAATACAATGCCTATGATCAGCATATAAATCGTGGGAACCATCTTAGTCATTGCAAGAAGTCCCATGAAAACAACAGAAAGCATAAGTACAATGATCGTGATCACTGCGCCTGGAATCCAGTCGTTTCTTCTTCTCCTTCTACTCATCGTGTAACTCCTTTTCTTATAGTCATTCATCGTTACTGTTCACGGAATGAACAGTAACCTTTTATCAGAACATAGCATATATTTTATATGCTGACAACTGGAAAATCAAGTCAAATAGTGATATAATGCAAAAGATTTATATTTATTTTTTTATGAAAACGTTATAATTTCCAGGACGCGGATGGGACTATGACGAAATCTACCGTATCCGGCAGAACTATATCATGTATACCCGGACAAGCGGGCAAGAAAATGTTCTGCCAATCTAAGGAGGAATTATCATATGACAAAACAGGATTTTCAGACACTTACACAGAATGTTGTTCTTCTTGATGGAGCTACAGGTTCTAATCTGATGGCTGCCGGCATGCCAAAGGGCGTCTGCACAGAGGAGTGGGTACTGGCACATAAGGATGTCTTCCAGGCCCTTCAGAGAGGCTATGTAGAAGCGGGAAGCGATATTATCTATGCTCCTACCTTTGGTGGTAATCGCATAAATCTCACCATGCATCATCTTCAGGATCAGATAAAAGAGATCAACACCCGCCTGGTGTCCTATTCCAGAGAAGTAGCAGACGCAGCTTCCCGCAAGGTTTATGTCGCTGCTGACATTACCACAAGCGGCAAAATGATGGAGCCTGCCGGAGATATGACCTATGAGGCTGCTTTTGAAATGTACCGGGAACAGATTGAAATTCTGAAAAACGCAGGAGTTGACCTGATTGTTGCAGAGACCATGATCAATATTGAAGAGACTCTTGCTGCTGTAGATGCTGCTTCCACAGTCTGCCAGCTTCCGATTATGTGTACTATGACTGTAGATGCTGACGGAAGTATTTTCAGCGGCGGAAATGCCATTGAAGCTGCTGTTTCTCTGGAGGCTGCAGGCGCTGATGCAGTAGGTGTAAACTGTTCCGTTGGTCCGGACCAGCTGATTTCTGTTATTCGAAACATCCGCGAGAATGTTTCCATTCCGGTTATCGCCAAGCCCAATGCAGGAATGCCTTTCATTGATGATCAGGGAAATGCCGTATATTCTATGAAAGCCCCGGATTTTGCCAAGCACATCAAGGCACTGATTGATGTGGGCGCTGGCATTGTAGGCGGATGCTGCGGCACCACACCGGAATACATTAAAGAAGTAGCAACTTTATTAGGGCGTTGATTTGTAAAAGCAGCAATAGGATAGCTGGTGAATCCAGATGTGCTACTGCTGCTTTTCACGTAAAAATTCTTATTTTTCCTTAGATGCAAGAAGTGCTCTCAAACGAGCATTCAATCACTTCACCTTAATCGCCTTCTTCGGGCACATCTCCTGACAGCAGAAGCATCGGATACACTTTTTATAATCATATACCGGCGGATTCTCTTTTCCTTTTCGGAAATCCACAGCTTTACCGGGAACAGGGCAGCTGTTTACGCAAATGCCGCAGCGAATACATTTATCCGGTTCAATATAGGGCTTCTTCTGGAAAATATTCAGGGCTTTGGCTAGTTTTGTCCAGATATTGCTGCGTATCTGAGTACGGTCCACATTGAAATCCGGTTTTCCGTACCGGCAAACCAAGTCCTCCATGGATACAGGCTGTTTCGAATGCATGGCATCTGCCACCACAATCTCAATATTCTCTTCCCGGCAGTGTCCAAGTCCCATCTTTTCCCCATGGTAGTTTGTTGGCACCATCTCCGGCTTCAGATACACAAGCCTTGCAAACACACTGTCCAGCGCCACCGGATCTGTGGACATAAGGATCACATTCATTGCAACCGGATCTCCGGATCCAGGGCCGTTGCCTTCCATTGCCGTGATTCCATCCATAATATAAAGCCTTGGCTTCACATATTGATTCAGATCGATCAGCATACGCGCAAAGCTGTCTGCACTTGGATATTTTGTATGGCCGATTGCCTTATTTTTCCCATAGATGAAGCCATAGCTGTTTTTTACAGCACCTGTGATCCGTTCTAGGGCATGGGTTTTCATTTTGGAAAGGGAAATGACGCAGTCTGCCTCCAGAAGCTCCTTTGGGAGAATAAATTCCCTGGCCTGAATCCCCTGCGGATAATCTACATGCACTCCTTTTGTATAATCAATAGCCGGAATCTCGTATTTTTCCAAATAGGTATCCATGCCGGTTCCCTGGATCACCTGTCTGGTGGTTCCGTGACCGCAGGAATCTGCAAGAACAATATTGGCATAGCCTTCCTCCCGTAAAATTCTGGCAAAGGCACCAACTACCACAGGATAGGTGATCACTGCCTTTTCTACTTCTGCCTTCTTCAAAAGATTGGGCTTAAGCAGAATCTTCTCTTCTTTTCCAATCAGTGCTTCAAGCCCGCCAAGTTCCTTCAGACCAGCTTTTAAAAGATTATAGATTTTTTCTTCCTCATATGCCTCACAAGGAAGCACAACTACTTTACTTTTTTTATTCATGCACAATGTCCTTTATTCATCTTCATTTTTCACCCGCGCAGCCCGCAGTGCCTTTCTCACCGGCAAAATACACGCCGGTACCACAGATAACGCATCTACACCCATCCGCAGAAAGGTCTCTGTCAGCCTTGCATCTGCTGCCAGCTCACCGCAGAGACAAACCTTACAGTTCTCTTTGTGTCCTGCATCTATAATCATTTTGATCATACGCACAACCGCCGGATGATGATCGTCATATTTTTTCTGAAGCAAAGGATTCTGGCGATCCATGGCTAGAGTATACTGGGTCAGGTCATTGGTTCCGATTCCAAGGAAATCCACACGTCTTGCAAGCTCCTCCCCAATCATTACGGCCGCAGGAGTTTCCATCATAATACCGGTTCGGATATTTTTAAAAGGAATCCCCTCACCGGTCAGCTCAGCCTTCACCTCCCGGATCAGTTCCTCAATCGCATCCATTTCCTCCTCTTCACTGATCATCGGATACATCATCCCCAGATTTCCGTACCAGCTTGCACGGTAAATGGCGCGAATCTGTGTTTTAAACAGATTTTTCCGGTCCAGGCAAAAACGGATTCCACGATTGCCCATAAGAGGATTTGTTTCCTGAGGAATCTCCAGGTAGGCTGCCTGTTTGTCTGCACCAAGATCTGCTGTTCGAATGACCACCAGACGATCACCCATGGTCTGTGCCGTCTTCTTGTATGCCTGGAAAAGCTCTTCCTCTCCCGGATAGCTCTCTCTTCCCAGATATTGGAACTCACTTCGAAGCAATCCAATTCCCCTTGCGCCATAGTAAAGCGCACTGTTCAAATCATCCAGACTTCCGATATTTGCATAAATTCCTACTTCTTTGCCATCCAGGGTGATGTCTTTTTCATCCTTTAGCTTCAAAAGAGCTTCCCGCTCCACAATATCCGCTTTTCTGCGGATTTCGTATTCCCTTCTCACCTCACGGTCCGGTTCCAGATAAAGAGTTCCGGTATAACCATCGATTATGGCAACTGTATCCTCCCATTCCTCTTCGGATGCGGGAATTCCTACTCCTGTTACACAGGGAATATCCATGCTTTTGGCAAGGATTGCTGTATGAGAGGTTGCAGAGCCTTTACGTGTCACAATGCCAAGAAGCTTGTCCTTATCCATCTCCATCAGTTCAGCCGGAGACAGGGCATCTGCAGCCAGAATTACCGGCTCCTCACCCAGATTGATTTTTTTCTCTTCTTTTCCCAGGATTTCCAGAAGGAGGTCTGAAACCCTGCTTACATTGTGAATCCGTTCTTTTATAGACGGATCCTTCAGATTGCTAAACGTGCCATTTAACTCGTCCCGTGTGGTCTGCACTGCATAGGCAGCAGTTACCTTTTCGCCGCTTATCATGCTCTGTACCGCCCGAAGAAAGCTGCCGGAGCCAAGAAGCTCAGCCTGCTCAAGTACCTGATGTTCAATAGCTTCTGAGATTCCTGCGCTATCATATTCTTCCTTCAGGGTCTGCATCACATGTCTTCTTGCTATATCAAAATTACGCTGTTCCGTCTTTATATCATCTGCCTGATGCTGTCGGAGCTGATATTCTCCTTTTTGGTAAAACCGTATTTTTCCGATGGCAATTCCCGCAAATGCGGAAGCACCCTTGTATATTTCCATGTTGTTCTCCCTTTAGCGAATAGGAAAGGCAGACTCAAAAGCCTGCCTCTACAAACTGTTGCTTTTGTACCAATTATACAACACAACTCTTTTTAATGCAATTTTGAATTAATCACAAGCCGCTTTAAATTCCGTCCAGTTCTTATTATACTGCTCCTCTGCCTTTGCATTTACATTCTTGATGCTTTCGCCGCTGGTTACGCTGTCCGGCACCACCAGGTTTTCATCTACCAGCTGGTCAGCCGCCTTGTTTGTGCAGTAGTATCCAATATAATCAAAGCATTCTGCTGCAATCTCAGGTCTTAAAATATAATCCACAAACTGATATGCTGCCTCAGCATTAGGTGCAGCACTTGGAATGAACATGCCCATTACGCCAAATCCCAGACCCTCTTCCGGGTAAACCACCTTCAGCTCCGGATCCTCTGCAAGAGCTGCTGTTACCTGGGAAGTATAAAGGAGCGCTACAGATGCCTCACCGTTCAGAAGCGCATTCTGGGTATTGTCATCCTGGATCATACGAATATTAGGTGCCAGTTCCACAAGCTTTTCACCGGCCTCCTTAATCGTATCCACATCCTCCTCATTCATGCTTTTCCCCATGGTAAGAAGTGTGATTCCATTGATAACACGATAGTTGGCAATCAATGCCACACTGTCCTCAAGGGACGGATCCCACAGTTCCTTATAGCCCTTAATGTCCAGCTCCACCTCATCCGGATCGTAAACGATCAGCGGGATTCCTGCGCCGTAGGGTACGGTGTACTCATCATTTTCATCATAGAACTGTCCCTGGTAAAGAGGGTTGATGTTATCCCAATTGGAAATTTTTTCCTTGTCAAGCTTAGTGGCAAGGCCTTCCTCTATAATTTTCTCAAGGATATAATCGTCTGCGATTACCACATCATAATCTCCGCCCTTTGCCATGGAAACCTTCTCAAGCATGGTTTCATCTGTGTCAAAATTGGAGTATACAATCTTATAGCCTGTCTCTTCCTCAAAGCCATCCAGAACCTCCTGCGGGAACATTCCCTCCCAGGTGTAAAGAACCAGCTCAGAATCAGCTGCATATACAGGTACCACGCTGCCGCATACTGCTGCCACTGTTAAAATTGCTGCAAGTAACTTTTTCTTCATAGTCGATCTCCTTTTTCGTCTTACGGTTTCCCGCTGCCTGCCCCGTCAGCTTTTGAAAGTGCTGCTGCATCTGCCCAGGTGACGGGTCTTACCTGCATTTACTCGGCCTTGATCTTGGTCCACAGCTCTGCATATTTCTGCTTGATCTTCGGCTCCTGATAGCAAAAAATTTCACTGTTAGGATTCTCGAAATCCGGAATATAAGAAGAAACGCCCTCATACTCACCACTGATCATGGTCTCGTAAACACTCTTTACAGGAGAAGTATAACCTACTTCTTCCGTATTGGAAAGAGCAGATTTTTCTTCCAGCATAAAATTAATAAACTGATGTGCCAGCTCCACCTCGCTGCAGTCTCTTGTGATTACCATCGCATCATACCAGTTATTGGTTCCCTGTCCCGGTGTGAAATAGTCCATATTCGGATTTTCACTGATAATATAGGAAGCATCTCCAGAATAAACTACTGCCATTGCCTTATTGCCGGAAATCATATTATCGATCACATCATCACCTGCATAAATAGGATCCATGGTGTTTCTCTGATTAACCAGCCACTGATACGCCTCCTGAATCTGTTTTTCATCCGTTGTGTTCATGGAATATCCAAGGGCCTTTAAGGCTATCATAAAGGAATCTCGCTCAGAATCATACATGTAAATATTTCCTTTATACTTGGTATCACAAAGAAGCTCCCAGCCCTCCTGAAGGTCTGCCGGATCTACCACCGTCTTATCATACAGAATTCCTACTGTTCCCCAGAAATACGGGCAGGAATAACGGTTGCCCGGATCATAGCTCTTATTCATAACCTCTTTCATCAGATTTGCTTTATTGGGAATCTGATCCCAGTCAATATGCTGGAGATAATCCTCTTTGATCAGACGCTCGATCATATAATCGGAGGGTACCAGCACATCATAGGATTCACCGCCGGACAGCTTGGTGTACATCATCTCATTGGACTCAAAGGTCTCATACACCACAGTACAGTTATATTCCTCCTCGAACTCTTTGAGAAGCGCAAGATCAATATATTCTCCTGCATTATATACCTTCAGCACATGGCTCTCTCCTGCTGCACCGCCGCATTTTGCAAGACCAAAGCCAAGAGCCGCCACTACCAGAAGTGCGATCACACGCTGAATCTTTTTCGTATGCTTACTTGCATGCTTCTCAAGAATCGGCGGAAGCATATTTGCGAAAACAAGTACCAGAATAATAACCACGATTACAATGGTAGACAAGGCATTAATGGTTGGATTGATTCGCTTGGTCATATTGTAAACAACAATAGAAATATTTTTCACACCGTTGCCGGATACAAAATAAGAAATTACAAAATCATCAAAGGACATGGTAAACGCAAGCAGGGCGCCGGCGAAAATACCGTCCTTGATCATAGGCACAATTACCTTTGTCAATGCCTGGAAGGGTGTTGCTCCAAGATCCATTGCCGCATTTGCCAGATTGGGATCCAGACTTCTTACCTTTGGATAAACACTGGTGATAACATATGGCGTACAAAAGGAAATATGCGCCAGCAGCATGGTGATATATCCCTTGCGAAAGCCCAGTGAGGAAAAAAGAAGCATCAGTCCGATAGCTGTTACAATATCCGGATTAAGGATCGGCAGGTTGTTAATATTTAAAAGTGTTTCCTTTAACACCTTCCGTGACTTGGAAAGCCCGATGGCTGTAATAGTTCCAAGAACGGTAGAGATCACAGTTGCCAGAATGGCAATCGTCACAGATACGTAAACCGCCTTGCTGACTTCTGTATTATGAAGCAGCTCGGTATACCATCTCATGGAAAATCCCGTAAATTTAGTCAGGGATTTAGATGAGTTAAAGGAAAAAATCATGGTCACCAGAATTGGCAGGTAAAAAAACACCAGGCAGATGGCCACATAAAATCTCTGAAAAAAGCTTGTCTTCTTCTGCATGATACCCTCCTACTCTCCTTTTTCCTTATCCATTCGCTTCATAAGACTCATGGAAAGCAAAATGATCACTGCCAGGATCATAGAAATGGCACTTCCGAAGTTCCAGTCTCCAACAGAGATAAACTGGGATTCGATCAGGTTACCGATCAGCATGTACTGTCCCCCTCCCAGAAGCTTGGGAATAACGAAGGAGGAAATGGCAAGAAGGAATACCATCATAATACCGTTTACCACCCCAGGCAAAGACAGCTTCCAGATCACCTTCCAGAAGGTCTGGAACCGGTTTGCACCAAGATCGTAGGCAGCCTCGATCAGGGACTTGTCCATTTTATTTAAGGATGTATGAATCGGAATGATCATAAAGGGCATAAAGTTACAGATCAGACCGAGCATTACGGAAAAATCAGTATACATCATATTGATAGGTCCCAGTCCGATTTTTGCCAAAAGGTTATTGATGATTCCGTTATCTGACAAAAGGTTCATCCATGCATAGGTACGAAGCAGCATGTTGATCCACATGGGAATCGTAACCAGCATGATCAGAAGGCCCTGCATTTTTTCAGAGCATCTTGCAATGATCAGGGCAAGGGGATAGCCCAGCACCAGACAGATAAAGGTGGTAAGCAGTCCCAGCCAGAAGGATTTCAGGATAACATTTAAATAAGTAGCTTCCAGAAACTTGGCAAAGTTTCCCCAGGTGAAGGAAAGAGTCATAACTTCATTTCCTTCTGTGGTAAATGCATACAGGGCAATGAGAAACAGTGGGATTACAAGGATTATGATTGCCCATATCAAATACGGAATAATAAGTCGTTTAAACTGTTTCATTAATATGCTCCCATTCTGTACATAACATGAATATCTTCCGGTCCGAATTTCAGTCCTACCTGGCGGCCCACCTCCGCATAATCAGTAGTCTGAACCTTATAGGTACGCAGCTCTGTCTCCACAAGGATTTCGTAGTGTACACCCTTGAAGGTAACATTTCGTACCACACCATTTAACTTAGCCTGAGATGGCTCTACAATATCCAGATCCTCCGGACGAAGCACAACCTCAATTTCTTCATTGTCTTCAAAGCCCTTGTCCACACACTCAAATTCAAATCCGTCAAACTGCACCAGGAAATCCTTTATCATAATTCCTTCAATGATATTGGATTCTCCGATGAAGCTTGCTACAAAGCGGTTTTCCGGCTCATTATAAATGTCAGTAGGAGCACCGATCTGCTGAATTTCACCGTTATTCATAACTACCACTGTATCAGACATGGAGAGTGCCTCCTCCTGATCATGTGTGACATAAATGAATGTGATTCCAACCTCCTGCTGGATTTTTTTCAGCTCGATCTGCATCTGCTTACGGATCTTGGCATCAAGGGCACCTAAAGGCTCATCAAGAAGAAGGATCTTCGGCTCATTTACAAGAGCCCTGGCAATGGCAACTCGCTGCTGCTGTCCGCCGGAAAGCAGGGTAACATCTCTTTTTTCAAAGCCCTCAAGGCCTACCATTTTCAGCATTTTGCTTACCTTCTGACTGATAACCGTCTTATCCACCTTTTTCAGATTCAGACCAAATCCAATATTATCTGCCACATTCAGATGGGGAAAAAGAGCATATTTCTGGAAAACAGTGTTTACCTCTCTTTTATATGGAGGAAGCTTGGAAATCTCAATGCCGTTAAACAATACTTCTCCGCCGCTTGGCTCCTCAAAGCCTGCAATGATTCGAAGGGTAGTGGTTTTTCCGCAGCCACTTGGTCCCAGAAGGGTGAGAAACTCGTTCTCATAAATGTCCAGATTGATTCCGCGAAGAACCTGCTGGTCATCAAAGTTTTTTGTGAGGTTTTTCAACTCAATGAGTTTATTCATTTGTTTTCTCCTTTCCGTAGACAACCATTGCCCTACCTAAGCTTCCTGTAAAGCTTTCTCACAAGAGAATAGACAAGAAGGAGCAATACTGTAAAAGCCAGCATAATCGTACACAGGGCATTGATTTCCGGTGTTACACCGGTTTTTATCTGAGTGTACACCTTGATCGGCAAGGTGGACAGTCTCGGACCATTAATAAAAATACTGATCACCACATCGTCCATGGACATGGCAAATGCAAGTAATGAGCCAGATGCCACAGCCGGCATAATAAGGGGCAGGGTGATGTCAAAAAAGGCTCTGAGGGAAGTCGCGCCAAGGTCTCTTGCGGCTTCCTCAAGGGAAGGGTCCATGCCTACAAGCCTTGCCTTTACTTCCATCAATATATAGGGAATGCAAAATACCGTATGGCCGATAAGCAGGGTCAGCATTCCAAAGGGCAGGTTCAGCATATAAAAAAATGCCATCAGCACCATGCCCAGAATAATTTCCGGTATCATAAGGGGCAAAATAGAGATGTACTCAAGTGCGCCCTTTGTTTTCCAATGGATTCGTGACAGTCCCACTGCTCCCATGGTTCCGATCACCGCGGAAACCGCACAGCTGGCAGCTCCCAGGATCAAACTGTTTACAAGTGCTTCTTGCATGTCACGATCTGCAAACAGCTTCTGATACCACTGCAGGGAAAATCCGGTCAGCCGTACAGGAAGCTTGGATTCATTAAAGGAAAAAATGATCACAACTGCCACCGGCAGATACATCAGCAAAAAAACAATACCCAGGTAGATTTTTTCGAAACGTGTGCTTTTTTTCATCCCAGCCCCTCCACTTCTTTGGCATTGGTAACCTTACGGTACAAAAGGATCATCAAGGTGGTAAGGATCATCATGATCACTGCCAGGGCTGCTGCAAAGGGCCAGTTATTTCCCCTGGTCATCTGATCCTGGATCAGGCTTCCTACCAGCACCACTTTATTTCCGCCCAGAATATCTGCTATGAAAAACAGCCCCATAGATGGGATAAAGGTCAGAATCACACCTGACAAAAGTCCGGGCAGAGTCAGCTTAAAGCTAACCGTCCAAAAGGCTTTTATTTTGCCGGCACCAAGATCCCGGGCTGCCTCCACCAAAGACCAGTCCAGCTTTTCCGCACTGGAATATACAGACAAGATCATAAAAGGCAGCAGCACATAAATCATACCGATTACAATTGCCGGGTAACTGTACATCAGCTTCAAAGGCTTCTCGATCAGGCCAAGCTTCTTCAGAAGGAAATTCAGAAGTCCTTTTTTCTGAAGAATAATGATCCAGCCATAAAGACGGATCAGGGAATTCACCCAGAAGGGTAGCATAAGAAGCAGCATGGCTTTCTTTTTGCCGCCGGCCGGCAGCTTCGCCATATAATAGCCAAAAGGATAGCCGATCAGTGTTATAAACAGGGTGCTTGTAAAAGCAAGCTGAAAGGACTGGGCAAATGTATTCAGATATACAGGCTCTAATAGCTTTCTGTAATTATCCAGTGTAAAAATCCACTGTACCCCGTGAACTTCTCCTGGAGTGGCAAAGCTTAAGGCAACCATATAGAGAAGTGGGCAGGCTACAAATATCAGGGTAAAAATATATAAAGGAAGAATCATCCATATGGAGCTTTTTTTGCCCATCAGTTTGTACCTCCCTTAGGACGGTCCACTAAAACCGCATCCTTTGGTTCAAAACGCCAGCAAATCTGCTGTCCCGGCTGAATGTCTGCATTCATACCGAAGCGGCTGGCTGTAACCTCATCACCATTTGGCAGGGTAAGCAAAACCCTGAGCTGCCCTGCTGCAAAATTTTTCTCCTTCACAGTGGCATGCAAGTCGCCATTTTCCTCCAGCAGAATGTGTTCACCACGAAGAGCAACCGTAACGTTTTCCCCGACATTTACCTTTTCCTCTGTATCAATAGAAGCCACTTCATCTCCCAGCTTCACTTTTATGTGGTGCCCGTTTTTCTCTGCTACAATTCCCTTGAGAATATTGGCATTTCCTACAAAGGCAGCCACATAGCTGGTCTTCGGATGATTATAAATTTCATCCGGTGTTCCGATCTGCTCAAATTGCCCCTGATTCATTACCACGATCCGGTCAGACATATTGATGGCCTCCTCCTGGTCATGGGTAATATAAATAAAGGTAATTCCAAGCTTCTTCTGCAAACGCTTCAGCTCCAGCTGCATGGTGCGGCGAAGCTGCAGATCCAGTGCTCCAAGAGGTTCATCCAGCAGCAAAACCCTCGGATTATTTGCCAGTGCTCTGGCAATTGCAACCCTCTGCTTCTGACCGCCGGAAAGCTCTGAGGGCTTTCGCTTCTCATACCCCTCCAGCTGCACAAGCTCCAGCATCTCTTTCACCTTTTTCTTAATCTCAGCCTTGGGAGCCTTACGGATTTTCAAGCCATACCCAATATTATCCGCCACATTCATGTGGGGAAAAAGGGCATAATTCTGAAATACCGTATTCACATCTCGCTGATTAGGTTCAAGAGCAGTCACATCCTGTCCCTCCAGCCACACACTGCCGCTGTCGGGCTGCTCCAGGCCTGCGATAATACGCAAGGTGGTTGTCTTGCCGCAGCCGGAAGCACCTAGCAGGGTTACAAACTCGCCCTGCCTGATTGTAAGATTTATCCCCTGAAGAACAGCCTCGCCGGGGGCAAAGCTTTTTTTCAGATTTTTTAATTCAAGAAATGAGTCAGACATTCATTCCCCTCCTCTCTGTTTTTGTGAAAAAAAATACGGGCTGCCGACATAACAAAGCCCTTGATGGACTTCGGCATTAACATAATAAATGTTAATGCAGTGCTATTACTGCACCTTACGAAATCGGTAACCCGTATTTTCATATAATTTGCCGAAAAAAGGTACGCCAAAAGCAGGTCCGTCCTGTTCAAGGTACATTCAATCATGGAATATACCCTTTTGCAAAATAAAAAAAGCTGGAAATGAGACTCGAACTCACGACCCCTTCATTACGAGTGAAGTGCTCTACCGACTGAGCTATTCCAGCTTATGCATCGGCAGATGAAAACATCTGCCGGACACAATTGCTATTTTAATTTATACATCTGCATTTGTCAAGGAAATTTTGAACCAGTCCTCCTGGGAAAATTCCACTACTGTGCAATCATTTCACAGTCTTCGAAGCAATTGCCCTCTTGGCAGGTGCCTTCCCCGGAGTACAGCTATAGATGCTTACTCCAAGAGCCGGTAATTTCACTTTAATAGAATACTCCCGCTCGTCCCACTCTTCTGCCTTTGCTGCTTTGACCCGGGCATTTACAACGCCCTCGCCGCCAAATTCTGCAGCGTCACTGTTAAAGACTTCTTTATATTTGCCTGCAAACGGTACGCCAACCTGGTAATTCTCATAAGGAATGGCAGCAAAATTGCAGATCACCAGAAGCGTCTCCTCCGGCTTTTCTGTTTTGCGAAGGAAAGTGATCACATTTTCCTCGTACTTCATCAGCTGAATCCACTCGAATCCGTCATAATCGTCATCCAGCTTATAAAGAGCAGGAGAATTTTTGTAAAGAGCATTCAATGCCTGAATGCATTTCGCCAGCCCCTCTGGCATATCCCCCTGTGGTGCCATCATCTTGCAGCCGGGATGTACCATCATATAGGAATAAGCAGCTCTTACCTGTGCCAGCTTCTGCTTCTCATCTCCTGGAAGCTTATCCATAAATTCCCCAAGAGTTCCCACATCTCTGCTTCCAAGGGTGAGTACATAATGCTCAGAATATGCATATAAGGTAGACAAAGTCAATTGGTCATGATAATTTTTCCGAAGGAAAGGATCTACGGAAAGATAGAACAGGAAATCTCTGGTCCATCCGCCGCTCCACTTGTAGTCAAAGCCAATATGATCATTCTCTACACAATCTGTCAGCTCCGGCCACAGACCGTCCTCCTGGGCAATGAGAAGCGCGCCCGGATTACGTTTCTTCACAATGGAATTGAGATGCTTCAGGAATTCTATGGCATGCAGATTCTCATTGGAGCCGTACATATTCGGTGTCCATCCGTCTTTTCTTCCGTAATCCAGGTAAAGCATGGCATCCACATCATCCATGCGAAGTCCGTCTGCATGGAAAACCTCCAGCCAGAAGCAGGCACCTGAAATCAAAAAATCCTTTACCATAGGACTGTCATAATTATAAAGCATGGTTCCCCACATAGGATGAACTGCCATACCAGGATCCTTCACCTCATAAAGAACAGTTCCGTCAAATTTCTCCAGTCCGCCCTCATATCTTGGGAACTGGGCCGGGGACCAGTCAAGGATCACACCGATTCCTTCCTGATGAAGCTGATCAACAAAGGCAGCAAACTCCTTAGGCTCTCCATATCGTGTGCTAAGGGCAAAGTATGAAGAGGTAGGATAGCCATCTGCCTCATCTGCCAGAAATTCCATAACCGGATGAAGCTCTACATGGGTATAGCCCTCTTCCTTCAGAAAAGAAACTAATTCCTTCTTATTATTCCACTTGCCAAGGCTTGTCTCATAGATAGAAACCGGCTGTCTGCGGTCATCGTACTTCTTCCGGTCCTTCATCCACTTGCTGTCATTCCATTCAAAGTCTGACACATCTGCCACAACCGAGTTCCATTCCGGCGGAGCAGCAGTTCTGTTTCCATAGGGGTCTGCCTTTTGAAGAAGTACATCCCCTTTCGCCTTGATTTCATACCGGTAGGCATCTCCCACCTTCACTCCCGGAACAAACAGCTGGAAAATACCGGATTTTGGCATCTTATGCATAGGAAGCACTCTGCCGTCCCAGTCATTAAAATCTCCCACAACGCTTACACGAATGGCATTGGGTGCCCACACTGCAAAATGGGTTCCGCTTACCCCATTCATAACCATAGGATGCGCACCTAACTTCTTATAGCCTTCATAATAAACGCCGCACAAGAAGGCAGTCTCATCCTCCTCTGTGAGGATTCCTCCAAAGCCATAGGCATCCTTAAAGCTTCTCTCTTTATCACCTGTCTGTATCTGAAATTCGTACTCAGGGATTCTCCGTCCCGGAATTAAAACCCCATAATAGCCAGCTTCATCCTCCAGCTCCATCTGGTATTTCTTATTCCCAACAGCTACCACTGCTGACTTGGCACCTGGGAAAAAGCCCTGTATCAGCACACCATCCGGTGTCAGTCTGGGTCCCATCACATCTCTTGGAGCTGTCTCTTCTCCATAAACAATTGCTTCAATTCCTGCCCAATTCATATAATCATATACAGTTTTACTCATATGCTCTCCATTTCTCCGCACAACCTGCGGCCACCCACAGTATTAATATCCTGCCCTTAAAATCTGTCTGAAAAATCCATCCGCAGGTAATGGTTATTTATTACTATTTTACCATTTTAAACTGAAAAAATAAAGGAATTTGTTTGACAAATCTTACCTGCTGCGTTAAATTATTGGTATATATTTTCGCTAGGGCATGTTTGTAAATGGCTCTAGAAGCTAAGGAGGATTTTTCAATGAGCAATCGAAGCTATGATGTGACTGCACTGGGTGAACTTCTGATCGACTTCACAGAGAATGGTACCAGCACACAGGGCAACCCTATTATGGAGGCCAATCCAGGCGGAGCCCCATGCAATGTTCTTGCTATGCTGAATCGTCTTGGAAAGAAAACTGCTTTCATCGGCAAGGTTGGAAAAGACATGTTTGGAAATCAGCTCAAGGCTGCTGTTGAAGAAGTTGGAATTGATACACAGGCACTTGTTATGGATGATGAGGTGCATACCACACTGGCATTTGTTCACACCTATCCGGATGGGGACAGAGATTTTTCTTTCTACCGCAATCCTGGTGCTGACATGATGCTGACCATTGACGAGGTTCCGGATGATTTGATCCGTGATTCCCGTATCTTCCATTTCGGAACTCTTTCTTCTACTCATGAGGGCGTTCGTAAGGCTACCCGCCATGCCATCGACGTAGCTAAGGAAGCCGGATGTATTATCACCTTTGACCCGAACCTTCGTCCGCCACTCTGGAAGTCCTTAGAGGATGCCAGAAAAGAGATTGAGTACGGTCTTACCAAATGCGATGTGCTGAAGATTTCTGACAACGAGGTAGAATTTCTCTTCGATACTACAGACTATGACAAGGGTGCAGCCCTTATTGAAGAGAAGTACCACATTCCCCTTGTACTGATCACTATGGGTAAGGACGGAAGCCGTGCTTACTACAAGGGCCGCCGTGTAGAATGTGCACCATTCCTTCAGGAGCATACTATTGAGACTACAGGTGCCGGAGATACCTTCTGCGCCAGCATTCTGAATTATGTTCTGGAGCATGGTCTTGAGGACCTCTCCGATGAGAATCTTATGGAAATGCTTACCTTCGCCAACGCAGGAGCTTCCCTCATTACCACTCGTAAGGGTGCGCTTCGCGTAATGCCGACCCGCGAGGAAGTACTGGAATTCATTGCTAAGAGCGGCAGATAAAAAAGGAGCTGACATTTGCGGTAGTTGCAGATGTCAGCTTTTTTATGCAATAAACTGTGTCTTCGGAAGCTAAAAAGCTATTTAGTTAATCAAGGCGGACGCCTCTGGACACCTGTTATTCCACGCAGGTCGGTGCAACGCTCCGGTGAACTAACTGCTAACTACGGCTAAATCGTTCAGGAGAGCCTTCACGATTAAGCCTTCGTAAGCAGTGGATTTCATCTCCGCTAAAGACGCACCTGAAATGACCTGCTTAGGAGTAACAGGTGTCCAGAGGCTGTGCATCGGCTGAAACTCCCCTTAATGCCGGTCAATAAGCATCGGTCTGAATTCCCTTCCAACGCCAGTGAAGAAGTATCGTTTTAGCACATTCGCCTTACCAGTAACCAGTGAGCTCACAATGTATATTCGTGAGCAGGTCATTTCAGGAGCGCTCTTAACGGAGACGAGATCCATGTCTTACGTAGACTTAGCCGAGAGGGCTCTCCCGAGCGGCTTAGTCGCAGTTAGACATTAGCTCGTTGGAGTGTTGCGACGACCTGCGATGAATATACATTGTGAACTCACGTCCTGCAAACGATTGCTTCACTAAGTCCCGCTTATTTCACCACACGCACTCTGGAAACGCCCTCAATAGACTTCAGCGCATCCAATGCCTCTGCGGAAGCTGCACTCTCCAGATCGATCAGAGTATACGCATACTCCCCTTTACTCTTGTTAGTCATATCCGCAATATTCAGTCCCTCAGCACCAAGAATCTTGGTCAGCTGGCTGATCATATTCGGGATGTTTTTATGTGTGATAGCAATACGTCCAACTGCCACACAGGTACCCATATCACAGTTCGGGAAGTTCACAGAATTCTTAATGTTACCATTCTCAAGGAAATCACGAACCTCTTTCACAGCCATCACTGCACAGTTCTCCTCAGACTCCTCAGTAGAAGCTCCAAGATGAGGAGTAACCAGAATTCCCTCATGTCCTGCAACTGTATGATTTGCAAAATCTGTCACATACTTCTTCACCTTGCCGCTGTCAAGAGCCTCGATCAGAGCCTCCTCATCCACCAGAAGATCACGTGCAAAGTTCAGAAGAACCACGCCGTCCTTCATCTTTCCAAAAGCCTCTTTGTTGATCATCTTCTTGGTAGAATCCAGAAGGGGAACATGAACGGTAATATAATCACACTTGCTGTAAATCTCATCCAGGCTCTTGCTGTGCTTAATGGTACGGGAAAGATTCCAAGCCGCATCAATGGAAATATACGGGTCATATCCATAAACCTCCATGCCAAGAGAAGCTGCCGCATTTGCAACCATGCTTCCGATGGCGCCAAGACCGATGATACCAAGCTTTTTGCCCATGATCTCACAGCCTGCAAACTGCTTCTTCTGCTTCTCAGCCAGCTTATCAATATCCTCCTGGTCCTTCTCTCTTTGAACCCATTCGATACCACCTACAATATCACGGGAAGCAAGCAGCATACCGGCAAGAACCAGCTCCTTGACACCATTTGCATTGGCACCAGGAGTGTTAAATACAACAACACCATTCTCAGCGCATTCCTTAACCGGAATATTATTCACTCCGGCTCCAGCACGGGCGATCACAGCAACACTTTCCGGCAGCTCCATATCATGTATTTTTGCACTTCTTACAAGAACCGCCTGGCAGCCGTCAATGGTATCAGAATTTTTATATCCCTCATCAAAAATATCCAGACCCTTCTGGGCAATCGGATTCAGGCAATGATACTGAAACATTACGCATTTTCCTCCTCAAACTTTTTCATGAATGCAACCAGCGCTTCCACGCCTTCCTTTGGCATCGCATTATAAATACTTGCACGCATACCGCCTACGGATCTGTGACCCTTCAGGTTTACAAGACCAGCCTTTGCTGCCTCTGTTACAAATTTTGCATCCATCTCCTTGTCACCTGTTACGAAAGGAACATTCATAAGAGAACGGTCTTTCGGAACAACTGTGCCATGGAAAAGCTTGCTGGAATCCAGGAAATCATAGAGGATCTTTGCCTTCTCCTCATTGCGTCTCTTCATCTCTTCCAGTCCGCCCATTTTCTTCAGCCATTTGAAGACTTTTCCGCACACATAAATGCAGTATGCGTTCGGTGTATTGTAAAGAGAGCCTGCGTCTGCATGTGTCTTATATGTAAGCATAGTAGGAGTTCCCGGAAGGACATCCTCTGTGATCAGGTCCTCACGGATGATCACGATTACCATACCGGCCGGTCCGATATTCTTCTGGACACCGCCGTAGATAATGCCGTATTTGCTTACATCAACAGGCTCAGAAAGGAAACAGGAGGATACATCCGCTACCAGTGTTTTGCCCTTTGTATTGGGAAGCTCTTTGAACTTGGTTCCATAAATAGTGTTGTTCTCGCAGATATAAACGTAGTCTGCATCCGGGCTGATCGGCAGATCACTGCAGTCCGGAATGTAGGAGAAAGTCTTATCCTCGGAAGAAGCAATTTTGTTTGCTTTTCCGTATTTCTGTGCTTCCTGGTATGCTTTCTTTGCCCACTGGCCGGTTACAATATAATCAGCCACCTTATTTTTCATAAGGTTCATAGGGATCATGGCAAACTGCTGGGAAGCGCCGCCCTGAAGGAAAAGAACTTTGTAGTTGTCCGGAATGTTCATCAGCTCACGCAGATCCTTCTCTGCTGTGTCGATGATTTCCTGGAATGCAGCACTTCTGTGGCTCATTTCCATAACAGACATTCCGGTACCATTGTAATCCATCATCTCATCTGCGACTTCTTTCAGCACCTCTTCCGGAAGAACTGCCGGTCCTGCGGAAAAATTATACACTCTGCTCATTTCTTCACATCCTCCTCGTCAAATACCTCATCTAAACTTGCCCCTGCAGGAACCATAGGATATACACTTAGATCCTGATCGATCCAGCAGTCAAGAACTACCGGGCCATCAGATGAAAGCGCAGCCTTAAGTGCAGGCTCTACCTCTTCCATCTTCGTAACGCGGATTGCCTTTGCGCCCATTGCCTCAGATACCTTCACGAAGTCCACACCGTCATTTAAAACAGTCTGGGAATATCTATGATCATAGAAAAGAGTCTGCCACTGACGAACCATTCCAAGTACATGATTGTTCAGGATAATCTGAACAAGAGGCTTCCCACAGCGCACTGCTGTAGCAATCTCATTCATATTCATACGGAAACAGCCGTCTCCTGCTATATTTACCACAGTTTTGTCCGGGCAGCCCATTTTTGCTCCGATAGCTGCTCCAAGGCCATAGCCCATGGTACCAAGCCCTCCTGATGTAAGGAAGGTTCTCGGTTCCTTAAATTTGAAATACTGGGCAGCCCACATCTGGTGCTGTCCAACATCTGTGGAAATGATAGCATCTCCACCAGTCAGTTCATAAAGCTTCTGGATCACATAAGGTCCGGTAAGCTGGGAATGATCGTAATTCAGCGGATATTTTTCTTTCATATCCTGAATGTGTGCTGCCCACTCTTCGTGTTTCTTCTCCGGAATTTTTTCCAGAAGAAGCTTCAGCACTTCCCTCAGATCTCCGATCACGGAAGCGTCAACCACAATGTTCTTGTTGATTTCCGCTGCATCCACATCGATCTGCAGGATTTTTGCCTTCGGTGCGAAGGTCTTGGTATCTCCTGTGACACGATCGCTGAAACGTGCGCCAAGGGTAATCAGAAGATCACACTCACACATAGCATAGTTGGATGTTTTGGTTCCATGCATTCCAACTGGTCCTGTATAGAACTCATCCTCACCGGAAAAAGCACCTTTTCCCATCAGGCTGTCACATACAGGTGCCTGGATCTTGTGAGCCAGAGCACGCACCTCTTTGGATGCGTCTGCAATTACAGCGCCGCCGCCTACAAAGATGAAAGGCTTCTGGGCTCTGGCGATCATCTGGGCTGCGGTCTCCACATCCTCCGGGCGGATGGTATCCACCTTAGGCTCTACAGCTGTGATAGTGTGACGGATATATTCGCATTTCGCGGCGGTCACATCCTTCGGGACATCTACAAGGACAGGTCCCGGACGACCGCTTTTTGCTATGGTAAAAGCTTTGCGAATGGTGTCCGCAAGCTGTGTTACGTCTTTTACAATGTAGCTGTGTTTTGTCACAGGCATTACGATTCCTGCGATATCCACCTCCTGGAAAGAATCCTTTCCAAGAAGTGCAGTTCCTACGTTACAGGTAATTGCCACCACCGGAACAGAGTCCATGCATGCGGTTGCGATTCCGGTTACCAGGTTGGTTGCTCCAGGTCCTGAAGTAGCCAGGCACACACCCACCTTTCCGGTTGCCCGGGCATAGCCGTCTGCTGCATGGGAAGCTCCCTGCTCATGGGATGTAAGTACATGTTTGATTTTGTCACTGTATCGGTAAAGGGCGTCATAAACATTCAGGATCGCGCCGCCTGGATACCCGAAAACAGTATCCACGCTTTGCTCCAGTAAACATTCTATGATGATCTCTGCTCCTGTAAGCTGCAATTTTGTTTCCTCCTAACTATTTCGCTTTCGGTACTTCAAGAATTGCACCGCGGTTTCCGGAGGTAACCATTGCTGCATATCTTGCAAGATATCCGGTTGTAACCTTCGGCTCTCTTGGCTGCCATTTTGCTTTTCTTGCTGCAAGCTCTTCATCAGAAACCTTCAGTTCCAGCTTCAGTTCCGGAATGTTGATGCTGATGATGTCACCCTCTTCAACCAGAGCGATAGGGCCGCCAACTGCTGCCTCCGGGGAAACATGCCCGATGGAAGCACCTCTGGATGCGCCGCTGAAACGTCCGTCTGTAATCAGGGCTACAGAAGAGCCAAGTCCCATACCTGCGATTGCGGATGTGGGGTTCAGCATCTCTCTCATTCCAGGGCCGCCTTTTGGTCCCTCGTAGCGGATGACAACAACGTCACCTTCTACAATCTTGCCGCCTTTGATGGCTGCGATTGCGTCTTCCTCGCAGTCAAAAACTCTTGCAGGTCCTTCGTGAACCATCATCTCAGCTACCACTGCAGAACGTTTTACAACGCTTCCGTCCGGGGCAAGGTTGCCGCGAAGTACGGCAAGTCCGCCTGTGGTGCTGTACGGATTGTCAAGAGGACGGATAACCTCCGGATTCAGGTTTGCACAGTCTTTGATGTTCTCTCCTACTGTCTTTCCGGTTACGGTCATGCATTCTGTATGAAGAAGTCCAGCCTGTGCAAGCTCATTCATAACCGCGTAAACACCGCCTGCCTCATTCAGGTCTTCCATATAAGTCGGGCCTGCAGGTGCCAGGTGACACAGGTTCGGGGTCTTTGCGCTGATCTCATTTGCAAAGCTGATATCGAAATCCCAGCCAATCTCATGTGCGATAGCTGGAAGATGAAGCATACTGTTTGTGGAACATCCAAGTGCCATATCTACGGTAAGGGCATTTAAAATTGCCTCTTTTGTCATAATGTCTCTTGGACGGATGTTGCGGCGGTACATTTCCATAACCTGCATTCCTGCATGCTTTGCAAGACGGATACGCTCGGAATAAACAGCCGGAATGGTTCCGTTTCCTTTCAGTCCCATACCAAGAACCTCTGTCAGGCAGTTCATGCTGTTTGCAGTGTACATACCGGAACAGGAACCGCAGGTTGGACATGTTTTGTTCTCACACTCGGTAAGGCCTTCCTCTGTAAGCTTGCCTGCAGCGTAAGCTCCAACAGCCTCAAACATGCTGGAAAGACTTGTCTTGTGTCCGTTTAAGTGACCAGCCAGCATTGGGCCGCCGCTTACGAATACAGTAGGAACGTTGATTCTGGCTGCTGCCATCAGAAGTCCAGGCACGTTTTTGTCACAGTTCGGGATCATAACAAGGGCATCAAACTGATGTGCCATTGCCATTGCTTCTGTGGAATCTGCGATCAGGTCTCTGGTTACCAGGGAATATTTCATTCCCACATGACCCATTGCAATACCATCACAGACAGCGATTGCAGGGAACATGATCGGAGTTCCGCCAGCCATTGCAACGCCAAGCTTAACTGCCTGGGCAATTTTATCCAGGTTCATATGGCCTGGTACGATTTCATTATAAGAGCACACAATACCAACTAACGGGCGCTCCATCTCTTCTTTTGTCATTCCAAGGGCATTAAACAGGGAACGGTGAGGTGCCTGCTGTGTGCCTGTTTTTACTGCATCACTTCTCATAGCTTGTATCTCCTTTGTTCTTCACAGCCGGAAAAATCTGATTTTCCCGGCTGTAAATCCTTTCTATTCTGATTAGATCTCTTTTGCGATCAGGTCGCCCATCTCTTTGGTTCCAACTAAGGTGCAGCCCTCAGACATAATGTCGCCTGTGCGGTAGCCTGCTGTCAGAACCTTCTGTACTGCTGCCTCAACTGCGTTTGCTTCCTCATCAAGGTCCAAGGAGAAACGAAGCATCATAGCTGCGGAAAGAATGGTTGCGATCGGGTTCGCCTTATTCTGTCCGGCAATATCCGGTGCAGAACCGTGGCTTGGCTCATAAAGGCCAAATTTTGTCTCATTCAGGCTGGCAGAAGAAAGCATTCCAATGGAACCGGTTACCATGCTGGCCTCGTCAGAAAGAATATCGCCGAACATGTTCTCTGTAAGAATGACATCGAACTGCTTCGGGTCTCTTACCAGCTGCATGGCACAGTTGTCAACCAGCATATGCTCAAGAGTCACCTCCGGGTAATCCTTGGCAACTTCTTCTACTACTTTTCTCCAGAGTCTGGAAGAATCCAGAACGTTTGTCTTGTCAACGCTTGTTACTTTCTTGCGGCGCTTCATGGCAATGTCAAATGCCTTGATGGCAATTCTGCGGATCTCGTTTTCATTATAGGAAAGCGTATCGATTGCCTTGGCAACTCCGTTTTCCTCGATGGTCTTTCTCTCTCCAAAGTAAAGACCGCCAGTGAGCTCACGTACAATGATCATGTCAAAGCCGTCGCCAATGATCTCATCGCGAAGAGGGCATGCTGCGCGAAGCTCATTGTATAAATATGCAGGACGCAGGTTTGCAAAAAGATTCAGTGCCTTACGGATGGCAAGAAGTCCTGCTTCCGGACGCTTGGATGGCTCTAATTTGTACCATGGGGATATTTTGGCATCGCCGCCAATGGAGCCCATAAGAACTGCATCAGAAGCCTTGGCGGTTGCAATGGCTTCCTCTGTAAGGGGAACACCGTGAACATCGATGGATGCTCCTCCTAAAAGTACCTCAGAATAAGAAAAGCTGTGTCCGTATTTCTCACATACCTTGTCCAGAGCCTTCTTTGCCTCTGCAACGATCTCCGGTCCGATACCGTCTCCGGGAATCAGTGAAATGTTGTAATTCATAATAATTTCTTCTCCTTTGTTCCTGTATGCCAGTGGGAATTTCCACGTCTCTTCTGACATCAATGGATAATTGTTATTATAATAACGCACTTTCTTTCAGATTTCAACCTATTAAAGTAAAAAAGTTGTCGTTTTCCCTCCCATATAAATGGATTTATGCATAAAAAAAGCCCCACCCCGCTATAGGGTGAAGCTCTTTCGTCTTACGTAATTGTCAGTCCGCAGATTATGCAGAAGCCTGCTCTGCTTTCTCAACTTCAGCAATTGCCTGCTTTCTCATAGGGATACGGCAGTTCTTGTTGTTGCCGAACTCTACGATCACATCGTCTTCTGTCATGTCGATGATCACGCCATAGAAGCCGCTTGTGGTCACAACGCTATCACCAACAGCCATATCGCTGAGCATTGCCTGTACTCTCTTCTGCTCTTTCTTCTGAGGTCTGATCATCAGAAAATACATAATACCGAAAAGTACAACCAGCCATACGATGGTAAATCCCATACTCATTCCGCTTGATGCGTCCATTTGCAAATCCTCCTGTATCTTACTCTTCCCAGGGAATGTGATTCCAGTCCGGAATTCCCCTGAATCTTCCGCCGCCATAATCGCCAGCGCATTATAGTATAATATACACAATAAACGGGAATTCTTCAAGTAGTTTTAGAATTTTTTTATACTCTGCCGTTGATTTTGCCCTCTGCAAAACCAGCCAGGCGCATTTCCTTATATTCTGCGAAATTCCCTGCATCCAGAGCATCCCGGATTTCTTCCATCATATGATTGTAAAAATACAGGTTGTGAAGCACGCAAAGGCGCATTCCCAGCATCTCCTTGGCTTTCATCAGATGACGGATGTAGGCTCTGCTGTAATGCTGGCAGGCAGGACACTGGCAGCCTTCCTCAATGGGGCGCGGGTCCATTTCATACTTGGCATTAAACAGGTTCATCTTGCCGTGGTTGGTGTACACATGTCCATGACGTCCGTTACGGCTCGGGTACACGCAGTCAAAGAAATCGATTCCTCTTGCAACCCCTTCCAGAATGTTCGCCGGAGTTCCAACGCCCATCAGATAAGTAGGCTTACCCTGTGGCAAATGCGGCACAACTTCATCCAGAATGTGGTACATCTGCTCATGGGTCTCGCCCACTGCCAGACCGCCCACTGCGTAGCCGTCCAGATCCATCTTGGAAATGGCGTCTGCATGTGCAATACGGATGTCCTCATAGATGGCACCCTGATTGATTCCGAAAAGCAGCTGCTCCTTGTTCACCGTATCCGGCAGGCTGTTCAGTCTGGCCATCTCCTTCTTGCAGCGCTCCAGCCATCTGGTGGTGCGGTCTACTGATTTCTGCACATACTCCCTGCTTGCTACGCTGCTGGGACATTCGTCAAAAGCCATGGCAATGGTAGATCCAAGATTGGACTGGATCTGCATGCTCTCCTCCGGTCCCATGAAAATCTTGTGGCCGTCAATGTGGGACTGGAAGTAAACGCCCTCTTCCTTGATCTTACGCAGTCCTGCCAGGGAAAACACCTGGAATCCGCCGGAATCTGTAAGGATCGGTCTGTCCCATACCATAAATTTATGAAGTCCGCCAAATTCCTTAATCAGCTTATCTCCTGTTCTTACATGAAGATGATAGGTATTGGAAAGCTCCACTTGGGTACCGATATCCTTCAGATCCATAGTAGATACTGCTCCCTTAATGGCACCTACTGTTCCCACATTCATAAATACAGGAGTCTGGATCGTTCCGTGTACTGTCTCAAACTGGGCACGCTTGGCACGGCCTTCTGTTTTCATAAGTGTATATTTTGCCATATATGTTTCCTTTCTTTTTATACTATCTATGCCTTTCCCCTTTTGTTTTACACATTTTTATAAGTGTAAAAATCCGGTGGGAAACTTTATCTATTATAGCCCGAAATAACCGAAAATTCAACATCTGGTGAAAGAATCCTTGTTAAACTTTTACATTGCCATTTAAGTTTTCATATCGTATAATATTACGGAATATCTTCACTGAAAAGATTAACATATAAATAAGAAAGTTTGCGGACTGTTTTTCATCCCGCGCACATGCCAAAGGCGGCCTTACCTACTCAGTTTGGCCGCAATGAGCACAAACGAGGAGGCATATTTTTTTATATGAGCAATAAATACACTTTAGGAATTGACATTGGTTCCACCACTGTCAAAATCGCAATACTTGACGAAAATGACACCCTGCTTTTCGCAGACTACCAGCGTCATTTTGCCAACATCCAGGAGACTCTCGCAGATCTTCTTGAGAAAGCATACGAGAAGCTTGGAGAGCTTACCCTCCATCCTGTGATCACAGGTTCCGGCGGACTTACCCTTGCCAATCACCTTGGGGTTCCTTTTGTCCAGGAGGTTATCGCAGTCTCCACTTCCCTTCAGAAGATTGCACCCCAGACTGACGTAGCCATCGAGCTTGGCGGCGAGGATGCCAAGATCATCTACTTCGAAGGCGGCAATATTGAACAGCGTATGAACGGAATCTGCGCAGGCGGTACCGGTTCCTTCATCGACCAGATGGCATCCCTGCTTCAGACAGACGCCACCGGACTGAACGAATACGCCAAGAATTACAAGGCACTTTACCCAATCGCAGCCCGCTGCGGCGTATTTGCCAAGACAGACATCCAGCCCCTGATCAACGACGGTGCTACCAAGGAAGACCTTTCCGCTTCCATTTTCCAGGCAGTGGTGAACCAGACCATCTCCGGTCTTGCCTGCGGTAAACCCATCCGCGGACATGTTGCATTCCTTGGCGGTCCTCTTCACTTCCTGGATCAGCTGAAGGCAGCTTTTATCCGTACCCTGAAGCTGGATGACGAACACGCCATCACACCGGAGAATTCCCACCTTTTCGCAGCCATGGGTTCTGCCATGAACGCTAAAGATGAGGTGACCGTTTCCCTTACCGATATGAAGGACCGCCTGAAGAATTCCATTAAGATGGACTTCGAGGTAGAACGTATGGAGCCTCTTTTTGCCACAAAGGAGGATTACAAGGCCTTCAACGAGCGTCAGAGTGCTTACCAGGTAAAGAAGGGCGACCTTTCCCAGTACCACGGCAACTGCTATCTGGGTATTGACGCAGGTTCCACCACCACCAAAACTGCTCTTGTAGGCGAGGACGGAACCCTGCTTTATTCCTTCTACAGCAACAACAACGGAAGCCCGCTGAAAACAGCCATCCGTTCCATTCAGGAGATCTACAGCCTGCTTCCGGAGGATGCCCACATTGCATTTTCCTGTTCCACAGGCTACGGCGAGGCGCTGATGAAGGCTGCCCTGCTGCTGGATGAGGGCGAGGTTGAAACCGTTTCCCATTACTATGCAGCTGCTTTCTTTGATCCGGAGGTTGACTGTATCGTAGATATCGGCGGACAGGATATGAAGTGCATCAAGATCCGCAACCAGACCGTTGACAGCGTACAGTTGAACGAGGCATGTTCCTCTGGCTGCGGTTCCTTTATTGAAACCTTTGCCAAATCCCTGAACTACTCCGTGCAGGATTTCGCCAAAGCCGCTCTTTTTGCAGAGCATCCTATTGACCTTGGTACCAGATGTACCGTATTTATGAACTCCAAGGTAAAACAGGCCCAGAAGGAAGGCGCTTCTGTCGCAGATATCTCTGCCGGACTTGCCTACTCTGTTATCAAGAATGCTCTTTACAAGGTTATCAAGGTTTCCGATGCCAAGGAGCTTGGCAAACACATTGTTGTACAGGGCGGTACCTTCTATAACGACGGTGTTCTTCGAAGCTTTGAGCGTATTGCAGGCTGCCAGGCTATCCGCCCGGATATTGCCGGAATCATGGGTGCTTTCGGCGCTGCCTTGATTGCCAAGGAGCGTTATCACGCAGAAGGCCGCGAGACCACCATGCTTTCCATTGACAAGATCAATGAGCTGAAATACACCACCTCCATGGCCAACTGTCACGGATGTACCAACAACTGCCGTCTTACCATCAACAAATTCACAGGCGGACGCCAGTTTGTAAGCGGAAACCGCTGCGAGCGCGGTATCGGCAAGGAGAAAAATAAGGATCATATCCCGAACCTTTACGAATATAAGTACAAGCGTCTGTTCTCCTACGCACCGCTTTCCCCGGAGAAAGCAGTGCGAGGCAAGGTAGGTATCCCGCGTGTACTGAATATGTTTGAGAATTATCCTTTCTGGTATACCTTCTTTACAGAGCTGAAATATCAGGTAGTTCTTTCCCCTACCTCCACCAGAAAGATTTATGAACTTGGAATCGAGTCCATTCCAAGTGAGTCCGAGTGCTATCCTGCCAAGCTTGCCCACGGACATGTGACCTGGCTTCTGAAAAACGGCGTGAAATTTATTTTCTACCCCTGCATTCCTTACGAGCGCAACGAATTCCCGGACGCAGTCAACCATTACAACTGTCCGATCGTTACCTCCTATGCAGAGAACATTAAGAACAACGTGGACGAGCTTCATGATCCGTCCATTACCTTTATGAACCCATTCCTGGCACTGACCTCCGAGGAAATCGTGACCAAGCGCCTCACTGAGATTTTCCCGGATATCCCGGCTGCTGAGGTGAAAGCAGCAGCTCACAAAGCCTGGGAAGAAATGGATGCCGTACATAAGGACATTGAGAAAAAGGGCGAGGAGACTCTTCAGTATCTGAAGGAAACAGGACGAAGAGGAATTGTCCTTGCAGGACGTCCTTACCACATTGACCCGGAGATCCACCACGGTATCCCGGATCTGATCAACAGCTACGGAGTGGCTGTTCTCACTGAGGATTCTGTTTCCCACCTTGTTCCTGTGGAGAGACCCATCCGTGTCAATGACCAGTGGATGTACCACTCCAGACTGTACGCAGCTGCAAACTTTGTAAAAACCAGGGACGATCTTGATCTGATCCAGCTGAATTCCTTTGGCTGCGGACTGGATGCGGTAACTACAGATGAGGTTTATGAGATTCTTGACGGCAGTGGCAAGATTTACACCTGTCTGAAAATTGACGAGGTCAACAACCTTGGCGCCGCAAGAATCCGTGTCAGATCCCTTCTTGCAGCCCTTCGTGCCAAGGATGCGCAGAAGAAGGAGCGCACCATCCGCCCGGCTTCCATCGAGAAGGTTTCCTTTACCAAAGAGATGAGAAAGGATTACACCATCCTGTGTCCACAGATGTCTCCGGTACATTTTTCCCTGCTTGAGGCTGCCTTTAATGCAAATGGCTATCATCTGGAGGTTCTTCCAAATGACAACAAGCACGCCGTTGATGTAGGTCTGAAATATGTAAACAACGATGCCTGCTATCCCTCCCTGATCGTAGTAGGACAGATTATGGATGCTCTTTTATCCGGCAAATATGACCTGAACAAGACAGCTGTTATCATGTCCCAGACAGGCGGCGGCTGCCGTGCCTCCAACTACATTGCCTTTATCCGCCGCGCCCTTAAGAAGGCCGGCATGGAGCAGATTCCGGTTATTTCCCTTAACTTAAGCGGTCTGGAGAGCAACCCTGGCTTTAAGCTCACTCTTCCACTTGTGAAAGCTGTTGTTTACGCTGCAGTATTCGGCGACATTCTGATGAAGTGTATTTACCGCATGCGTCCCTATGAGCTTGAGAAGGGCATTGTAAACCGAAAGCACAAGATCTGGGAAAAGCGTGTGATCGCTTTTGTTTCCGGAGGCTCCTTAAGCCACAGCCAGTTTAAGAAAATGTGCCGTGAGATGGTTCATGATTTTGATACCATTCCCATCAGTGACGAGAAGAAACCTCGTGTAGGAATTGTAGGAGAGATCCTGGTGAAATTCCTTCCGGCTGCAAACAATCACCTTGCAGAGCTTCTGGAGGCTGAAGGCGCTGAGCCGGTTGTGCCGGATCTGATCGACTTTATGTCTTACTGCTTCTATAACCAGAACTTTAAGGCAGATAACCTTGGTTTCAAGAAGTCCAAGGCCTTCTTTGGAAATATGGGCATCAAAGCTATTGACTGGGTAAGAAAGGCTGCAAACGAAGCACTTGCAGAAAGCCGTCATTTCCACCCCACAGCCGATATCCGTGACCTTGCAAAAATGGCCCGCCCCATTGTTTCTGAGGGCAACCAGACCGGCGAGGGATGGTTCCTTACAGGTGAAATGATGGAACTGATTCACGACAACGTTCCCAATATTGTCTGCATCCAGCCATTTGCCTGCCTGCCAAACCACATTGTAGGAAAGGGCGTTATCAAGGAAATCCGACGACAGTATCCGAAGGCAAATATTGCAGCCATCGACTACGACCCAGGTGCAAGTGAGGTTAACCAGCTGAACCGTATTAAGCTGATGCTTTCTACTGCGCAGAAGAATTTGAAGGCGGAGGAAGAGGCGAAGAACGCGTAAAATTTCACCTCCATTAAGGGCGCACCTGAAATGACCTGCTTAGGAGTAGCGGCTGTGAAAACGCTGTGTGCTTGAAATTGGAAATAGCGTGTAGTATGATAGCTATTAATATGTTTGAATAATTAATTAT
>NZ_JAOQJM010000017.1:0-19704 GCF_025566865.1 Blautia acetigignens | reverse complement strand
GGCGTGCAGATTGCGGGAATGATTTTTCAAACACGCTCTAGCCAATACACAGCATTTCGACAGTTGGTCGTTAGTTCACTGGGGTGTTGCACCGACCTGCGTGGAATATCAATTGCCGAAATGCGTCCGCCGGGCTTTTTCTCATTTCAAAATGGTAATTTAGACGCGATTTTCTTCAGGTAGGCGCCGCCGGGCATCATGGCGAATTGTTCGTCGGAGGGCTTGCTTACGGCAAGGTATACGATGAAGTAAGCAATCATTCCAAGGACAACTGCGATTCCAAGACTGATGAAATTGGAACGGATCAGTTTGTAGATTCCGTAGTAGGAGAATCCGGCAACAGCTGCCATAGGCACAGATGCAAGCAGCGGATTTAAATACGCGCTTCTCCACGGATTCTTATACTCCATGTATTTCTTCATGGCACGCTCATTAAGCAGACACATGACAACTGCATAAATAATCATAGCAATGACAATGGAATAAACTCCAAGGTCCGTCACCAGAAGCAGAATTGCCATGGCAATCACATCCACCACCAGGGCAATGGCCGCATTGATCATCGGAATATTGGGCTTGCCGATTCCCTGGAGCACGCCGTTGGAAATATTGGAATTTCCGTTGAGGATGATGGTGATGACACCAAGCATCATCAGCTGCGCTGCTGCCCCTTCCGTTCTTGGGAACAGAAGCCTGGTAATCGGTCCGGCAAGGACTGCAAGACCAACTGCACATGGAATAGAAATAAACATACTGATCCAGGTAGCCCGGTCGATCTTATCTCTTGCGCTGTCCATATCATGCTTGGCATACTGTGCGGAAACCTCCGGAATCATGGAAGTAGGCGCTGTACTTGCAAGGGTCAGCGGAATATTGATCAGAGTCATATAATAGCCATACTCCGCATACAGGCTTGTGATAGTATCGTGGTCGATCCCCTTAAATCCCTGAATGCCGGAATACATATAACTATTGATAAATCCATTTACATTATAAATAAAAGAACTGAGGATAATAGGCATAACAATGAGGACAATGTTTTTCATGACCTCGCCAGTGGCCTCATCCCGTGAATTGGTGTCACGAGCCAGTCTCTTATTAATCGTCTTCTTATTGACGCCATACACAAAGAGCATGAACAAAAGCGCAGAAGCAACTCCCGCACCGGTTCCCATAGTCGCACCAGCGGCTCCCCATGCATTTCGCACAGACTCCTCTGCCCCGCTGAACCGATTCAGCATCACACTGGACATCAGAATGGCAAAAACAGCTACAAAGCACTGCTCCACAATCTGAGACAAGGAAGTCGGCAGCATATTACGATACGCCTGAAAATACCCGCGGAAGGTACCCAGAATTCCAGACAGGAAAATGGTCGGCGCCAGCATTTTCAAAGCCAATCTTGCACCGGACATAGACTCTGGCACCAGAATGGAGGAACCAAAGAAACAGAACAGCGCCACAACGCCGCCCATTGCCACAACATAAAGAAGAGCACAGTGGAAAACCTTCTGTGCATCCCGGTAGCGCTTAAAAGCCAGCTTCTCCGCCATGATCTTGGAAACCGCCTGCGGAATACTGAAGGAGGCAATCATCAGCAGAATAAAATAAACATTCTGGGCATAGTTAAAAAGACCCATGCTGCTGTTTCCAAGGGTATTGGAAAGCGGACTTTTATAAAGCATTCCGATGATCTTGGAAATCAGCGCCGCGATCATCAGGAATGATGCATTTTTTACAAGTGTATTGTCATTCTTTTTCCCCATATCTTAACTTTCCTTTGCAATATTTTCAATCTGCCAGTCAATGGGGGCAAGCCCGTTTTTCTCCAGAAATTCATTGGTCTGGCTGAAATGCCTGCATCCGAAAAATCCTCTTGACGCAGACAGCGGGCTTGGATGTGCAGCGGTAAGCACCAGCTGCTTCGGATTGTATAACATGGCTTTCTTCGTCTGGGCAGGTCTTCCCCAGAGAAGATACACAATAGGACGGTCCTGGTCGTTCAAGGTACGGATCACCGCATCTGTAAACTGTTCCCAGCCGATTCCCCTGTGGGAATTGGCCTGATGGGCACGCACAGTCAGAACTGTGTTCAGAAGAAGAACTCCCTGCTTCGCCCATTTCTCCAGGCAGCCATTGTCCGGGATATAGCATCCCAGATCACTGTGAAGTTCCTTATAAATATTCACCAGAGAGGGCGGAATCTCCACATCCTCACGCACGGAAAAGCACAGGCCATTGGCCTGTCCGTCATTGTGATAAGGATCCTGTCCCAGAATTACAACCTTCACATCATTTAACGGTGTGAATTCAAACGCATTGAACATATCCTGGGGCGGCGGAAAAATCTTCTTCGTGCGATATTCCTCCATCACTGTTTTATATAATTTGGCATAGTAAGGCTGATGAAATTCATCCTTTAAAGCCACCTGCCAGTCTCCTGAAATCTGACCCATTTACCTGTCACCTCATCTTATTGTATTGTTATCTTCTCACCGGAACGCCTTTTCCCGCAAGATAATCCTTTACCTGGGATATCTCCAGTTCCTTGTAGTGGAACAAAGAAGCCGCCAGCACTGCATCCGCGCCGCCTTCTGTCAGTCCCTCATAGAAATGCTCCAGAGTTCCCGCGCCGCCAGAAGCGATCACCGGAATGGACACCGCGTCAGCCACCGCTCTGGTAAGAGGGATGTCATATCCTGCCTTGGTACCATCGCAGTCCATACTGGTAAGAAGGATTTCCCCGGCTCCAAGAGCCTCCACCTTCTTCGCCCACTCTATGGCATCAATGCCTGTATCCAGACGTCCGCCGTGCTTGTAAATATTCCAGCCGCCGTCCTCACGCCGTTTGGCATCAATAGCAACCACCACGCACTGGCTTCCGAACTTGTCCGCTGCCTCCCGGATCAGTTCCGGACGGTCAATAGCCGCAGAGTTCACGGAAATCTTGTCTGCGCCCTCCCGAAGAAGCCTCTTGAAGTCATCAACAGTACGAATGCCGCCGCCGACTGTAAAAGGAATAAACACATTAGCCGCCACCTTGCGCACCATATCCACCACAGTGTCACGCTGCTCGCAGGAGGCTGTAATGTCAAGAAATACCACCTCATCCGCTCCAGCCGCATCGTATGCCTTGGCGATCTCCACCGGGTCTCCGGCATCCTTCAGATCTACGAAATTCACGCCTTTCACCACTCGCCCGTTATTCACATCCAGGCAGGGAATAATTCTCTTCGTAAACATCCTTATGCCTCCTTCCCAAGCTTTGCGAAGTTCTCCAGAATCTTAAGACCATATTTGCTGCTCTTCTCCGGATGAAACTGGCAGGCAAAAATATTGTCTTTCTCAACAGAAGCATGAATGGTCACGCCGTATTCTGTGGTTGCTTTCACGATCTGGGGATCCTCGGCCTGCAGATAATAGGAATGGACAAAATATACGTATGTCTGCTCCGGAATTCCCTGAAACAGCCTGCCGTCATTTTGAAGGTGAAGGGAATTCCATCCCATATGAGGAATCTTAAGTCCCTCTGCAGGCGGAATCTTCACAATCTTCCCCTTCAGAAGTCCAAGCCCCTCCACGCCTGGAGTCTCCTCACTGGACTCAAACAAAAGCTGAAGTCCCAGACAGATTCCAAGAAACGGTGTCTTCTGGTCCGCGATCTGGCGGATGACAGGAACAAGACCGAATTTATTCAGATTATTCATGGCGTCTCCAAAGCTTCCCACTCCCGGAAGAATCACTTTATCCGCGTGCAAAAGCACCTGGGGATCTCTGGAAACCACTGTCTGCTCTCCCAGATAATGAAGAGCTTTTTCCACACTCTTTATGTTGCCGGCGTCATAATCAATTATACCTATCATTCGGGCTCCTCCTGTTGTCGTTTTTTCTAATCCATTCTTACAGTATAGCGCAAAAACAGGCGGTTGCAAAGAGCGAATTCCCTGCTGCCGCCTGTTTTGTTAGTTTGTCCTGTCCTGTCGAAATCCTGTTGCTTTTTTTATTAAAAATCACAAATACAAACTGTGCTTATCTGGCTATTTCCGATCCAGAGTAAACCAGAATTCCACACCGTTGTCAAAATTCTGTACGCCGTATTCTTGATTCATGCCTTCCAAGATTGCTTTTACAATGGAAAGTCCAATGCCACTGCCGCCGTATTCTCTGGTGCGGGCCTTGTCTACCTTGTAGAACTTGTTCCACAGGTTGGGAAGATCTGCCTCCGGGATCGGTGTTCCGGTATTAAATACGGTTACCTTCACCTGGGTTTCCAGCTTCAGGATCTTGATTTCCACAATCTTCTCTCCGTCCAGATGGTTCAGGGCGTTGCTTACATAGTTGGTCACAACCTCCTCGGTTTTGAACTCGTCTGCCCACACATAGATGGGCTCTTTTTCATTGAAAATTACACGGGCTTCTTTCTGGCGGATCATAATGTCCATGGTAGACAATACGCCGTTTACCAGCGCTGTAAGGTCAAAACGCTCCATCACAGCCGCATCCTTGCCAGACTCCAGCTGATTCAAGGTCAGAAGATTCTTCACAAGCTTGTTCATCTTGGAGGCCTCATCAATGATCACATCGCAGTAGAAATCCATGCTTTCCGGGTCATCATTGATATTCTCCTTCAGGCCCTCTGCATAGCCCTGTACCAGTGCAATGGGAGTCTTCAATTCATGGGATACGTTATCCAGGAATTCCTTTCGCATCTCATCAATTTTCACTTTATCCGCAATATCCTTCTGCAGTTCGTTATTGGCTGACTTCAGTTCGGAAATGGTGTTCTCCAGCTGACTGGACATTTTGTTAAAATTATCCCCCAGCACATCGATCTCATTTCCCGCCTTGCTCTTATATCTTGCCTCGAAATCAAGATCTGTCATCTTACGGGAAAGCTCGGTCAGCTCAGAAATCGGCTTGGTCAGCCGTCTGGTCACCGCCATCACACACATTCCGCTTATAACAATAATGACAATTCCTACAAAGAAATAAAATTTATTGGAAATGTTCGCACTCTCCTGAATGCTTTCCAGGGGACTTCTAATCAGGAAATAATTGCCATTGTCAAACTTTCCCCAGCATTCCACATAGTCCATTCCCACAAAACGATCGTGCACCTGCTGAACCACGCAGTCATCTGTTTCTTTCAGGGTTTTGCCCTTGCCGTTGTCCATATCCAAGTCACTGGCATAGCCGAAAAACAGCTTGCTTCGCAGCTGATCCTCATTTTCCGGCCAGCACAGATACCTGGTGTTGTCCTCGTTGATCAGTACCCAGGTCAGATTGTTTCGGGAGCTGGACTGGACAATTTCCGAGGGCAGTGACTCTTGCTCACTTTCCCCATCATCTTCTGTCAGGGAATCGGTATCAATCTGGCTTAATACATCCTTGGCATCCAGCAAAGTTTCCGTCTTCTGGGCCACATAATATTTCTCCAGAAATACGCCATTGATAATGGAAATCGTCAGAATGGAAAGGAGCATAAGCCCGATAAACGTAAACGTGATCTGGTGCTTTATGGATCGGATTTTCTTTGGTTTCTTCATCACTCTACCTCAAACTTGTAGCCCATTCCCCATACGGTTTTGATGTATTCGCCTTTTTCGCCCATTTTGCTTCTCAGCTTCTTGACATGGGTGTCAATGGTTCTTGCGTCTCCGAAGTAATCGTAATTCCATACCGAATTCAGGATTTTTTCCCTGGAAAGGGCAATTCCCTGGTTCTCCAGGAAATAGGTGAGAAGCTCAAATTCCTTGAAGCTAAGGTCCATAGGCTTCTCATCCACGGTTGCAAGGTGTGCTGCCTTGTCGATTACAATACCGCCGGCAGAAAGCACATCCTCAACGCCTGTCTGTCCGGTACGGCGAAGGATTGCCTCCACTCTGGCTACCAGAATCTTGGGGCTGAACGGTTTGGATATGTACTCATCCACGCCCAGGTCAAAGCCAAGAAGCTCATCTCTCTCATCACTTCTTGCAGTCAGCATGATAATCGGCACTTTGGAATTCTTGCGGACCTCACGGCATACTTCCCAGCCGTCCATCTTCGGCATCATCACGTCCAGAATGATCAGTGCAATATCTTTTTCTTTATAAAATACATCCATGGCTTCCTCGCCGTCTCCGGCTTCCAGAACCTGGAAATTTTTCTTAGTCAGAAAGTCTTTTACAAGCTTTCTCATACGGCTTTCATCGTCTACTACAAGGATTTTTAATGTGTCCATAAATCTCTTCCTCCTCTTTTTTCTTGGATGTTAGGGTCAAAAAGTATTTTGCCCCTACCAAGTTCAAAAGCCTTATCATGCAAGCATGAACGGCTTTTTGACCTTTTGACCCTGATATCTTCATGTTAGCAGATGTTTATGATGATTTTGTGAACGAAGAGCGAGAATTTAGTGATTCAACCCTTTTTCATAAACATCATTGATGGTGGCCTGGGCGTGCTCTAATTCTTTCTTCTGCATAATGGCATCCCGGTCGCTTAAAATGGCAAGCATCTCATCTGCCACATCCTCCATTCTGGGGCTGGTGACACGGTAAAGATAGCCTAACATGCGGGTGGCTGTATAATCTGTGTTCATATATTTATAGGCAATTTCCCGGCAAAAGGCATCCGGGTAGCCTTTTTCCTGCAACGCCTGGTAAAGTTCCCTGGTTCGGTCTGATGGCATAAATGTTTTCCTCCAAGTTAATTTGATTCCGTGGACTGCTTTGGTACTCCTTTAAAATTCATTATAATAATCTTCCCGGAAACTTACAAGCCTGGATGACAAATTTGGGGTTTTGTGGTATTCTAAAGTTACTGTTCATAGGTAATATTCCGCGAGGTGTTTTGTGTGAACAAAGTTCACAGAAAACCCGAGAATTAAGTTTGCGCAGCAAACGCTACTTCTTGTGCAATGCACAAGAAGGTTCGTCTTTCTGTGCATCGCGAAGCGTGTTGCTGGGCACGGAGTGAACAGTAACATTCTAAAGCATATCTGAAAAAGACTTTCTGCAAGATGTGTGTCACACTTTACGGAAATGCTTTTTCAAACAGACTCCAAAACAAAAAATGTGTCAAATAAAGAAAGAAGGAATTTTCATGCGTCAGGAAAGCTTCAAAATGGAACGTCCAGGTCTGGTGAAACCCGGAGATAAGGTTCAGATCACCGAATATCAGTCATACATGAACTACAGCTACATCATCGAGCCCGCTGTTGCCATGTCCGGCTGCTACCCCAATTCCCAGCGAATCAAAGCCAAGGAAGGCACTATCGTCAGCGTGGAAAAGGCACCGCTTAGCGGGTATGTGGTGATTGCGGAATTTGAGGAATAAATTAAATAGATGCGCGGTTCCTTTGCATCACCGCTGTCGAAACTTAATTTATGATGTACCAGACGAGCCAAATAAGATTTATATAATAAAAACACCCCAGAAGCAGATTATCCAGTATCTCCTTGACGAAATCCTGACAATCTGCTTCCGGGGTATTTTATTTCTACCTATATTATGTAAAAAATATTTCCAAAATCCGTTTTCCCTATCTCACGGCCTATTTTCCTGTCTGCCTTATTTTCTCTTAACCTCATATCCCTGGAGAAGCTTCACCACATCATGGATCAGATCTTTCTCCCCTACAGAAAGCTGTCTGTAAACTGCCAGCATCTGCAGCTCATCAAAGGTAAGCACTTCCTGTTCCTCACATTCTTCATCAATCAAAAGCTCCGAAATCGGAATTTCCAACGCATTACACAATTTGTAAACCGTATACATGTAAGGTTTGGTCTTCCCGGTCATCATAGAGTGAAGGGCCGATGTTGATATATCTGCCTTCTGTGCCAGTGCATAATACGAAATTGCCCGCTCCTTACAAAGCAGCTTAATATTCTCCACCAGCTGCTCACACTTCTCTTCCGGATTATACGGTTTTGACACAACACATTTTTCCATTTTCAGATTATTCTTCTGCATACCACTCAACATCCCCATTCGCTTTTTTCCTGCATTTCATTTTTATTACAGTGTAACTGTCAGCACTTCCACAGCTACGTCGCAATTTCTCAATCTCTTTCCCTCTATAACTAATACGACAGAAATCGACAAAAATCACAAAACTGTACTAAAAACAGTATAGCACATCTCCAGGCTTCTTCCTTTTTCGCTATTCCGTAAGTCCATACTTTCTTTCGAATGGATTTCCTCCACTTGCATAGACTCTCTCATAATGATTGTATTATATATGAAAGAAGAGCGAAAGGTCTTGTTTTAGACCTTTTCGCTCTTAAGTATTTTTCAAACTCTTTTATTTTCGTTTCGGCTCAAATAAAACCTTCAAAGTCGCCGCCAATATTCCCAGATCCATAGCAAAAGAATAATTCTGAATATAGTAAAAATCCATTTTCAAACGATTGCTTCTGGAACTGCTGTACTTGCCATGCACCTTGGCGTATCCAGTAAGCCCTGCCTTTACAGAAAGGCGGTAGGAATACTCCGGATGGTTTTTCCCATATTTCACCGCATTCTCAACGGTTTCCGGATAAGGTCCTACCACAGACATATCCCCCCGCAGAATATTAAAAAACTGGGGCAGTTCATCCAGATGCGTTGTTATAAGCAAATGCCTGCCATTAAATTTATACTGCGAAAAATGCTTGCCATCCTTAGTCAGACACTCCCTTTTTATCAAAACCGGATTTCTTCTTACCACTTTAATATAAAAAGCAATCAGCAGATACAGCCAGGACAGCAACACCATCACAAACACAGAAAAGCAGATATCAAAAATACGCTTTGCCATTCTCTGTTCCACAGTAAGCCCGCAGTTACGAAACAGCTGCAAAGTCATATCCGACAAGGAAACTTTCTCGGAACTCATCAACATAATATCCGACAGGCTTGTCTGACAATAGCACCGCTTCTTATTTTCATAACAAAAACGGATATAAAACTCACGGTCTTCCACTGACATATCTCCTAACATCACCGACTCATGACGCATAATCTCACGGGCAATCTGCTCCCGTCCTTCTTCCAGGGAAATCCGGGCACCCAAATGGTATCTCCCACTGCGCCTCTGCAGTTCTGCCTCAAGAGGCGCGGTGCTTTGTTTTCCATAAATAAGCAAAACTTCATGTGCCGGGTAAATATTGCCGTACAACCACCGAACCACTACAGACCACACAATTCCAATCAGGAAATTCAAAAGAGCCACCGCCAGCATAGGCGTAATATGCTCCATAAATTTCCAACGTCCAATCAGCGCCAACTCCAAATAAGTTCCGCCATTGACCAGCACTGCTGTATACGCATGGGAAAGAATCACTTCTACATACTGCTGATGGATCACACGAAAAGCGGAAAATACTTTGCCTACCAGCATATTCAAAGCCAGATACAAGGACAACAGCGCCACATAACCCCAAAAGTAATAACGACGCCCAATAATCCGCTTGAAATTATACTGCTCAAACCATGCCCTGGAAAAAGTCCAGGTCCACAGAAAAAGAAGCAGTGCTGTCATCAACATAAGAAATAATTTCTTAAACCGCTCTTTGCCCATCATTAGGCGATAGCTTCTCCACCAGAGCAGAGAGTATTTGCACAATCCATGAAAGGTATAGCTTGCCATACAAAAAATTCTCTGCTTCAACGGAACTCCAGCTTTTATATAAGTCTGCCAGTTCATTTGCGCAGACTTTCCCTTTTTCCCGGATTTGGAAGCCAGCGCCTTACGGTAAATTAGCAGAGGCTCGTCCACTCCGTAAGCCTTTGGAACTTTCTCAAGAATCGCAAGCCAGGTGGCAAAATCCTCATGAATGCCCTCCTCCTCAGGCATAGGAAATTCCAGCATAAGTTCACGGCGAATCAGTACGGAAGAACAGGAAATCACATTCTGACCAAGCAATTTCCTGCGGCTTACATGCTCTGGCACGTGAAGCACATGCGCAATGGTCATTCCATCATCTTCAATAAACGCAGAGCCCGTAAACAAAAATTCTGCCTCTGGATTCCTCTCAATGACAGCCAGCTGCTTTTCCAGCTTATCCTCCCGCCATAGATCATCACCGTCCAGGAATGCGATCCACTCCCCTCTTGCCAGACGAACGCCATAATTTCGAGTAGCCGCAGAACCAGAATTCACCTTATTTTGAAAAATCCGAATTCTTTTATCTTTTTCCGCCAGTTTCTTCATATAGCGGTACGTATTGTCCTTAGAACAGTCATCAATAATCAGCAGTTCCCAGTCCGTAAATGTCTGGGAAAGCACGCTTTTCACTGCATCTGGAAGATATTTTTCACAATTGTAAGCCGGGGTTATGATAGATATTTTCGGCATGTAAATCCCTTTCTTACTTTTCACTACGTAGTTATACTTTTATCACAACTGTTTTGCCATTATAACATATTAAAGGAGAATGAGCAAATTCGTGTTCCTGTCAAACCCAAATGTTTCAACACCTCTCAAATCATAAAGCACGTGACGCATCGTTCGAGTTATAATAAAACAACTTCTCTCAGATCTATGGTGTAATTGAGAGGTCCAATATCAATTAACCATCTAACTAAGAGAAGTTGTATTTATATAATACCACATAATTTACAGTTTGTGTAAACTTTTTTCAAAAATTTTAGGATTTTTTCATTTACCAGCTTGTCTCCAAATTTGCAGACAGGAACCAAAGTCCCTGTCTGCATAATAACAACCATTATTTAATATTTTACATTCTGCCATTAATGACATCTGCAATGATATTCTGCAGTACTCCTTCTGTAAAGGTTCCAAGATGAATGCCTATTTTTCTCAGCACTTCTCTTTTATTCTTGGATTTGCTGTTCTGCACAATTTTTCTCAACGAAGAATACTCCGGTGAAGATGCCGGCAGCTCCTGCAATGCATTCTCCGCCTTTTTCACAACAGATTCAATCTGCATGTCTGTGAGAAACTGTGCATCACCATACACCTTTACTTTCTCCGCCTGAACATCAAAATCTGCTGTTTCACTCATCCTGACTCCAGTGATAACTTTCGCATGATCACTGATCGAAACATCATTCAACTTAATATTGATTGCCATGCTGCAATACCTCCAATTCTTAACTTATATTGTCTGTCAACAACGTTTACACGGAATCCTTATTTAATTCCCATATCCGTTAAGATTTTGGCATTGCCATGAATATCGCAGCCCTTGATATTTACAGTAATATTCTGATGGCCAATACTTCCAGCCTTCATTACTTCTTCCAGCACATTGAGGACCTTCTTAAGGAAATTTTCGTCAGTGAACAGAATTGGAATGCGGGTTCCAGAGTTCATAGACAGAGTCAAAAGCGTTTTGCTTTTTAAATCTTCTTTTTCAAAGTACCAGTAAAGGATCCATGCAATACCAGCCGCTACACATCCAGCAAAAGCAGCTGTATTGAAAGATCTGAGGAGCAATCCAAACAGAATCAGCACCACAGATAATTTCGGAAAAGCGGGCAGTTCAAACTTATCATTCGTAACGTAAGAAATGTTGGCGATCTTAATGACGCTTCCATTCCATTTAATAATGTCACCTGTGATTTTGAAATTGTCCAGTTTCAGTTCTTTTCCCTTTTTTTCGTTACTCATAACTATTTCCTCCTTAATTCCAATTGATAGTTATCGTAACAGCTGATCAGTCTGTTGTTGATGCTTATAGTTTATATCAGCTTGCTGCAAATTTCAATTCCACTTAATTCTTCAAAAATCCGGCGCCTTCAACAAAAAGAGACAATCATATTGTAGAAATTCCCAATTTCCAAATCTAAATTCCCAATTTTTGAACCGGAAGCACCAATTTTTTCCAAATTGCGCAGCAAAGCCTTTAATTTTTTGTATTTGCTCGTTTCATTTACTCTTCCACTAAAATATGAAGCCTTTTTTAGTGCATTTTCCGTATCTTCGCCTTTCAACTGAAGTAAAAGACAATAAAAATACCAGTAATCAGCTCTATACTGATCGTCCAAAAAAGAATGTTTTTCCAGCCATTCTTCTGTAATTTGCAAATGATCCTCCATGCGAACAATATAACCTTTATCTGAAGGATCTTCTACATACATTAAGAAATAACACCTTACTGTATAAAGCAAATAATCTACAGCAGCCCGATAAAAACCATTTTCTTCTGCATCTTCAAAACCTCTTTGAAATTTCTCCTCCATATCTTCTAAAGAACTTCTTTTTAATGCAAACTCACATTTTAACGCCCACCTCCTGCACCATGAACGCTCACGGGCCTTTAGAGTACATTTTTCCTGCATTTCCTGCCAAATTCTCCATGCATTTTCCCTATCTCTTTTCAGGGCAAAAAGGACCACTGCTTTCCCATTTAAATACCGATTGCACTTGTAAAGATCCATCCCGGAATACTTTTCAAAATAATCTTCTGCACACTGCAGTGCCTCTAAAGCTTTCTCTTTTTTGTTGCAGCGAACGCAGCGACGCATATACATTCCATAAGTTTCCATAACCTGCACATGATTCTGCAGTCTTCGTGCAACTTTGCGTCTTTCTACGTTAATCTCATCCGCAATATCCCACTTTTTACTTCTCATATAAAAGAAGTCCGCCAGATTGTTGCCTGTTAATGTAAGATATTGTTCATTCAGATTATTTTTGGCACAAAAATACAACACTTCCCTCAAAATGGCAATCTCACCGTCACGATCAAGAAATGTTTTTTCTCCGCTGTAAACCATATTTGCACTTAAACTGTTAATCTGCTCCAGATAAAAGTCCACACTGAGTTTCATATACTTATTATACTCAGTTTCATTCCAGAATTTAAAACGAACCAGTTCTTTTATTATGGGAAACATACGCACTCCCCTAAAATTCCCATCTTCCTTATTTTCCCGGTTTCTTCCGCTCTCCATTATGAGCATATACTTATATCCCTGGAAAAGTACATTTTTCCAATCCTCAGCCTTTATAACATCTCTTAACAGAAATTTAAGCATATCAATACTTACCGGCCCGGAAAAGTAACTTGCGCATATAATCAAACTATGCGCATTTGAATCAATCTGGCTCCACATTGCCTCTGTTAAATCTTTCCATAGCCCTTCATATACGGTTTTCAATTCTGGATCCGAATATAAGCGTGAATTGAAAAATCGTTCCAAATTTCCCTCATACCTGATAAAGTCGCCCTCAAAAATAGCATTTCCCAAGCGCTCTACCGCAAGAGGGATTCCACCTGTTTTTTCCCGAATTCCTGGAATAAATACTTTTGTTATCTCGTCCTGACTAATCCGATCATCATTCACCAGTCCCGGCACATATCTTTTCAAAAGTTCTTCTGTACATTTTACCTGATTAACCAAATCATTAAATACAATGTACTCCATGTCCTTTAAATATAAATTTTCACACGGTGTATGTGCAAGGAAAATCACTTTACCATTCCCCATAAATTTCATTTGGCTAAATGGGAATGTCTGAAGCCCAATATGTATTACTACACACTTCTCCCTTAGAAGTGCAAACTTCAAAATTCGACTCTCTTTTATCTCTTTCAGCGTTTTTCCATAAAAATCATAAATCTGCACTTCTCTTCCGTCATTCTTTTCCGCAAAATACTTTATTACACTGGCAGTAATTCCGCTTTTATACGTGCCTGCAAGATATAAAAAACGTTTCGGACTTTCCTGCAAAAAAGAATCCAATTTGTCCGTGAGCACCTGCGGACATACAATCTCTTTATTTTCTCCCGTTTTTCTGTGGTATTTTAACTCATTCGGCTCTTCAAATAATCGATCGAATCGAACATCATATCCGCAATAGTCTTTGAAACTCTGTATACAGCTATCGACAAATTCTTTTATTCGGTCTGCTGGAAGCTTATACTCCAACCCAACTGCTATACATCCCATTAATAACCACTCTGGTTTATTTCCGCCTATTTCATCATCGTACTTTCTAATCACTTCTGAAGAAAGTCCATTCATTCTCGACATCTCTTTCCGTATTGCAGTTAAGTTGATCCTTTTTAATTTGTGTATTTCTTCACAATAATTGCTAATTAAGTCTTGCGGTCTTTTGGTATTCTCTTTCATTTCCCAGCGCCTGCCCTTTTATGCTATGATCCTGACATCATACGCGTTTTTCTTATTATACCAATAATCCTGACCACATTCCATCCGTTATGTCGAAAATATGCTTTTCTTTTTTCGACATATTGCGCACGGTTATGTTTTTTATTGAGTGAAATATTGAATTTTCAAGGTTCAACGCATCTTATGAGTATAGCAACTAAAGTAAAAACAGCCCCTTCCAGGGCTACTTTCGTTGATTTTCTGTTTCTAAACTTCTATTGATGTTTGATGAAGACTTTCCAAATCTGTAAACAGATCTTCGTGTGAAGACCATATTACTTTTAAGCCATGCTGTTCCCAATACACAGTCTGTGCCTGAATAAGATAATTAACCTGAATTATTCACGGCTTTGCCGTGAAAGTGGCTGAAAGCCACATAGTTACTGTATTTTAATTGCACATTGCTTTTCACTTATTAAGTAAATGAAAAAAGAGCATCCATTTGTGGTAAAATTAAGGTGTTCAAAGTCTTAACAATCCCAAACAAAGGAGCCCTTTATGAGTATTGTAAACACCTTTTCACTTCAAAGCAATAGGCAAATTAAAATAAATTTTAATGGAGGTGATCTATCCTCCGATGCAGGACTCCTTTTGATAAAAGAATTCGCTGCAAAGATCGGCTTTACAAAGCTGATCAAAAAGAAGTTTAAAACCAATGATAAATCTGTCCGATTCCACAAAGACCATGAAAATCTGTTACAGATGATCTATCAGGTCATCTCTGCATATTTTCAGGATGACTGTACGGATGAGCTGACTTTGGATCCTGTTTTCCATGCTGTTCTTGATAAAGAAAGTCTGGCATCACAGCCAACATTATCAAGATTTTTTAACCGTATGGATGAAGATACTCTGGTACAGTTTGATGACATTGATAAAAATCTCAGGGATATCATCTATTCTATAAAACGCCCGGAGCATATGCTTCTGGACTTAGACAGCACTCTGTTTGGCACTTATGGCAAGCAGGAAGGAGAAGGATTCAACTTCCATTATCAGGCACATGGATATCATCCATTACTGTGCTATGACGGACTGACCGGAGATCTGATAAAAGCGGAACTTCGTGACGGAACGCTCTACTGCAGCAATGGGGCAGATAAATTTATGAAATCCATCTTTCAGGAATACCTGGAAAGAGGCATTAAAACTTATCTTCGTGGTGACAGTGGGTTCGCTTCTCCCAAACTTTATGAAACCTGTGAGAGTAATGGCTGCTCTTATGCCATCCGTTTAAAACAGAATCCCGCACTCATTGCCCTGGCTTCTGATAAAGATGAAGCTCTGTACAAAGCACCCCAAAAGGATCAGATCAGCTATGCAGTAACTTATGGCGAATTTATGTACCAGGCGGGTTCATGGAACTATCCAAGACGTGTGGTTTTCAAAATTGAGAAACCATATGGTCAGCTGACACACATATACACCTTTATTGTTACAAACATGGATATGGAACCTTATCAGGTCATCCAGTTTTACTGTGGCCGGGGCAAGATGGAAAACTTCATTAAGGAAGGCAAAAGTGGATTTGACTTTGCTGCTGTCAGCAGTCATTCTAAAGTAGTAAATGCCAACCGTATGAGACTTCATATGCTTGCCTACAACTTATTCAATTAGTTCAAACGACTGGTACTGCCAGCCAATATGCGAAAGCAACAGGTGGATACCATCCGCTTAAAGCTGATAAAAATTGCTGCAAGGGCAATCCATTCAGCAAGATCTATCACATTCAAACTGTGTAGCAGCTGCCCTTATAAAAGGGAGTTCTACAGGACATTGGAGAATATCCAGCAGCTGTCCGTACAGTTGGAATAGTAACTATTAACGTACCTTGACAGTTTCAAAGTAACTCAATCAAATTTCATAGGGGAAGTTTGTCCATTTTTATGGATAATCCGATTGAATTCAAGGAAACTGTTTCAAGTCTTTGCAGTATTGAGCATTTCTATATGCCCATGAATAATTCAGGTTTATTTTGTGGATAATCATCTTCGGCAGGAAAAATTGTGTTTATAGTTTTTCCTGCCGTTCTTTTTGTAAAAAGTTATACACCGGATTCCTGCCGTTTGGATCCATCCCCGCCGTTTGGAGGCTTACATTGATATCTTTTTTCACTGCAAAACAGGGACTTATCCACAGTCAGCTTGACGAAAGGACGTTTTCCTGCAAATTACGTTCAAACGGAATGCCAGTTCCGCTACTGCGGAACGGCTATTCCATTTTTAACGGTACGAAGTACCGCTAGATGATATCATTCTGTTTCACGCATATTTATACCGTTCATTTCCAGACGATATGTATGATGTTTATCTGTGATTCGTGTAAGGCACGCATCAGCGTAGGTATTATCAGCAAACATATCAAACCATGTACTGACTGGAAACTGTGAGATGACTACAGTTGATTTTCTTCCATCCCTGGTGTCAAGGACTTCAAAAAGATCCCGGCATTTATCAAGATCAAGATCCATAAGGCCAAAATCATCGATCACAAGAAGATCCAGCTTGGTCAGCCTATTCAGGTAATCCAGATTTGTGGATTTGATACGTGCCTGTTCCATTTCGCTCATAAGAGTGTTCGCTTTTATATACTTTACACTCTTAGACTGCTTCATTGCAGTTACACAAAAAGCATTGATTAGATAAGTTTTTCCACTGGCGGAAGATCCTGTTACAATGAGATTCTTTCCTTCCTCTATCCAATGGCAGGTACTCAGTCGCTCTATTGTCTGGGTATCAAGCTGACGTTCTGGACGGTAAATAGTTTCGTCAAGATCCGCCGCCGGGTATCGCAGATGCGCTTCTTTCATCAGACGATTAAAACGTTTATCTGCCCGCGCCTGCCACTCTGCATCAATCATTGCTGTCATGCGTTCCATAAAAGTGTTCAGATCTGCATTGGGATCTTTCAACTGTTCTTCCAGGATATGTGCCATTTCTGGAACACGGAAACTCTTCAGACGCATGATCAGAGCCTGTTCCTGAGGTGTTAATGTAATGTCATGGGATGAACTCATTTGTATGCCTCCTTTCCACGGATGTTTGTATGGGAAGGAAGTTTTCCGGTTCCGTTTATAGCACTGCTGGAATGATTATTCTGAACCATGCTAAGTACTTTCTTGAAATAAGAATACTTGCAGGCATTGGCTTCTACGCATTTCTCAGCAGCCTCCTGAACCAGCCTGTGAGGAACATCTTTACAGGAATGGAGTACACCGGCACAGCTGTTGTATGCCTGTTCCTCATGCTTGGAACTGCGGAGTATCCTGTCAATAAGAGTTACCATAGATTCTCCATAAACAGATGCCCATCGTCTGTAATAAGCTCCGTCATGTGCATTCACTTCTTTGTAATACAGGTGTTCTGGAGGCATATGATTGTCATCTGTAATGTAAAGAGGAAAATCACGGTAAGATCTTGGATGGCGGCAGATCAGCCGGTTATACTCATCACAGATCCGTATCTCCGTCATTGTAGCCTTAAGAATTGCAGGCTTCCCTTTATAGGTATACAATACAGAATAGTAGTGGGCATCATACTCAAGGTGGTAATTATCTGGAACTTTAAGAAAGTATTTATAATCACAAAGTGTATAACTTTCGCCTGGAAGCTGGTTCATACGCGGTTTGTCGTACTTTTCGAATCCATTCATGCGGGATTTCCGAATGTCGGATTTTTTCTGGAAAGGACGCTGGTTGATGTCCGCTACGATCTTTTTGACCGCAGCATTCAGAGCTTCCAGAGAGGTATAAGTATCTTTCTTTAATTCTTCTACCAGATGCGTCTCCAAGAAACGCACATGATTTTCAACTGTTGGTTTGCCTTTCGGTTTCCTTGGTGGTGGCGGCAGAATGATCGTATCATAAAAAGTTTCCAGATCTGAAAAAGCTGACTGCAGCACAAGTTCATCTTTACTATGCCTGGTAACAGCTGTTCTCAGATTGTCCGGGACAAGATATTTAGGAACTGCCCCATAATAAGACAGTGCATGTACTGTGCCGGTAATAAAATGTGGAAGTTTTTCATCCGGAAAGATCTCTGCATAAACAAGGCTGCTAAAACCAAGTGTAGTCGTAAAAATATGAACTTTTCGAAGTTCGCCAGTAGTTGTGTCCAGTAGCAGTTCCGGCTGGTCGCCTATCCAGTCAATATACATCTTTTCACCAGGGATCCGCTCTACAGGCATAGATGTTTTTGAAGTACCATACGTATCTACCAGGAAATCACGATACAGCTTATAAAACTGAGCAAGCTGGTAACCGTTGGGATGCTCTTTTTTATAATCAATCCATAGAAAGCTCAAGTCGGCATGTTTTCCCATTTGGATCATCTGCTCATGTATTTTTTCGAAATCAGGTAATGGAATATCCTTATGTCGAAGGTTTTCTTTTGGATAGATGAGATCAACCACCTTTGAGGCTGGCATTTGTCGAAGATCATCCAATGATAAGCCTGAATCCTTGTAGCGGTTCATGATTAATGCAATCCCGCTTCGTCCAATCCGGTAACGTTTTTGTACGGCGTCATAACTGACTTTACTGAGTCGAAGTTCTATGACTCCAAGAATAGTATTGTAGTCGTGCATAATAGTTCCTCCTTTGCACTGTGATGAATAATAGTTACATCACAATAATAAAGGAAAAACGTACCGCTTTGAGCAGAAAACGCATACCGCTAAATCAGAATGGATGTACCGCTAATTTCAGAATAGGCGTACCGTTCGGGCAGAATTTGCAATTTTCCTGCGCCATTAGGACCAATTAAGCCTGTTATCTCTCCCTTATTCATTCCAAAATTAATATCATGTAATATTGGCTTCTTATCATAAGCAAAATTTACATTTTCTACATTTACATACATATCTCTCGCCTCCCTGTTTTTCTTATATATACACCTTAGAGGAAGTTTAAGGTCAAGAAAAAAAGAGAACATTTTCTATTTGTCCTCTTTTTCTCAAAAATATCTTCGCATTCTTATTTTGTTTCATTACACACTATAATCCGTAATATTGAAACAACCAAAATCAAACCCAAAACAAAAGTTATTACTTTAAACGAAGCACTCATATATGTATTACATAATTCCAAATATAATTGCACGCACATAATGACAGCAATTACTCCCCCTACAATACAAACAATTAATTTAGAAATATCGAAAATTTTTTGTATCCTGTCCTGCCCTTTTATTCTCTCCAATTGGTAAATATATTCCTCTTTTCCTGATATCATTTTATCTAACATCTCTTCTGATAGATCAGTCACACTCATATCCATTTTTATCAACTCTTCGCATAAAAAATAATTCTGCCTAAGTCTATTTTCTTCTTCTTTAATTTTAAGCAAATGTGTATTTAAAACACTGGTTAATGCTTCCTTTTCATATAAAATTTTTCTAATATCTGAAACTGGAATATCTAACATCCTTAACATTTTTATACGATTTAACAAAAGAATATCTTCCTCTGTATATTCACGATATCCATTTACAGGATTTCTTTTCGGAATTAATAAATGAATATTACGATGTGGTAGAGCCACCTGTCCGGCTATCTTAGAGCCAGTGTTCCAGTGGCATAGAGCCACTATGATTTTGCTTGATT
>NZ_JAOQJM010000016.1:86238-90233 GCF_025566865.1 Blautia acetigignens | reverse complement strand
GGGCTTTTGAGACTTGAACCTCTCATCGCAAAACAATATATGATGAAAGGATGTGAAAAAGTCGAGACAAAGTCTACTCGACGCCAATTATGCCACATATCACATATTTGGCGTATCAGAAGCATGAAGCATGTTTCGATATTCCATAGGCGTACATCCGTATTTCTTGCGGAATAGCTGAAAGAAAAAGCTGGTATTCTGATATCCGACGGCAAGGCTGATATCATTTGTGGAAAGTGCGGTGCTCCTTAACAGTTTTGTCGCCTGAGAAAGCCGCTGTGTCTGGACCAGCTCTTTGTAAGTGGTTCCGGTATGCTGGCGTATGTAGGAAGAGAGATAGTTTGGGTGCATATTAAAAAACTCAGCTGTAGAAGAAAGGGTACAGTCCGCAAAGTTTGTTTCGATATATCGGAGTATGGTATAAATCTGATCCACAGAGGCGTGATCCAGAACCATATCGTGCTGGAAAAGATTAATCATCTCGCAGGTAATCAGCGTAAAAAGACTGTCTAAAAAAGGTCCGGATGTTACGGACGGAGAATAAAATTCACAGAGAAACTGGTTGGCAAGATCTGCCAGCCGGTTTTGTTTTTGTTCCGGGGAAAAGACAATATACCTGCTTTCCTGCATCGTGGTGTTCAGAGCCTCAATGAAAAAGTGTGTAAGGTAATTATCCTGAGACAGGCGTTCAAAAAAAGTACCGTTCAGATATTCGCGCGTCAGCAGAAAATTGATGATAATATCATTTTCTGAACATCTTTTGACAGAATGAGGGGCATTCTGGCTGATCAGAACCATCTGCCCGGCTTTTAGCCTGAATGTAGTCTTATTTATCGTCATTGTGCAGGAACCAGAATAAATATAACTCAACTCCAGCCACTCATGGATATGCAGAGGTACGTTTTCAAAACGATCCTGTTTTACAACAGCGAAGTTGTAATAACTCGGAAGAACTTTCTTTGAAAGAAATAAAGAACGCAGATCTTCAAGGTTCGTATCAAAACGGTAACAGGGTGTATCAAACTTACCGCTGGCAACAGGAAATTGTGAATAATCTTTCTTTACACCGTTCAGACGATGGGTTTCTTCGGGAGTGTGCTGCTTCAGAAATTGATTCAATGTAGATAATGTCATCATATATATTCTCTCCTTTTCGAGATATGAATGAACTGTGATTATGGTCATCAGCAGTTTATTTAACCTGTCTAAAATATACCATATTGGGGGCAAAGGTGTACAGAGTAATCTCGGATATTTATTATGTTTGGTCGGTAAATCACTTATGTTTCGTTGATGTAATTTTAGTCTGTATAAAGTAAGATATCAGTAAGAAAAGGAGGCATAGGTTAGGATGAAGATATTTTTTGCAGTAGTGGTGATTGTTTTATTATTTGTAATCGGTGCGACATTATATGTCTACAAAAAAAGTGCCATGTTTTTGCCGGCACTTCTTGGCATCTGCGGATTTCCAAAAATAAAGGAAAGCAGCTATTACGATGAAAACGGACATTTCCGTCCAGGAACGGGGGAGGACAAAGTTGGATTTTTCATGCAGCATCCGGTATTCGGCGGTTTTAAACATATGTTTTTCAATGTGGAGGACAACGTGCTGAAAGCTATTGCGCCTGTAAAGTATAAGGATTTTTTAAAGGCGCAGGGTCGTGAGGAACAATTGGATGCAGCCTTGGAATCTTTCCATTATCTAACCGGACTTGTTGAGAAAGGTCAGGCAAGGCTGGTGCCGGATCTGTATCCTGCGGAAGCAGTGAATAGTCATCCGTACAGGTCACATCTGACGGGAATGTTTTATCAGGGACAACAGGGAAAACCACTTGCCATTGTAGTTCCGGGAGGCGGATTTATCAGTAATGTAACTGATTGCGAGGGGTATCCTGCGGCGATGAAGCTGCATAAAATGGGATATTCTGTTTTCGTCATAAGTTATCCGGTCGGCAGGCAGCTGGGTGAGACAGAACAGGTGAAGCAGGGACAGGCTGCCGCGAGGGAACTGACACAAGTGATCCGATATCTGACGGAGCATCAAAAACAGTTTTATGTAAACATGGATGATTATGCCATCTTTGGTTTTTCAGCAGGAGGACTTATGACCACGGCGTATTCATTTGCAAATTATGAGGACTGCTGCCACAAGAATCATCTGCCAAGACCGAAGGTGATCTTCCCTATGTATGGTCTGGACTGGAATATCAAAGCTTTGCCGGAGGACAAAGGACTGGCGGTATTTTCTATCGTAGGGCGGGGTGATGAGTTCGGTTTTGCAAATGTGGAAGATAAACTGCCGGAATTAGAGAAGGTACTGGGCAAAGAAAATGTGTCAGTTAAAATCATTGACGGTCTGGGACATGGATTTGGCATTGGATATGAAACAAAAGTGAAAAACTGGCTTCAGGAAGCGGTATCCTTCTGGGAAGCCCACAGATAACAGAGGGTAAGATTTATTTAAGGAGGATTTCATAATGAGTAGAAACTTGAAAGAATTAATCAGAGAGATGACGCTGGAGGAAAAAGCAGGACTTTGTTCGGGCGCGGATTTCTGGAACACAATGGGAATCGAAAGATTAGGGATTCCGTCCGCTATGATGACAGACGGCCCGCATGGTCTGCGCAAACAGGAAGGAGCGGCGGATCATCTCGGCCTGAATAAAAGTGTGAATGCAGTATGCTTCCCGGCAGCCTGCGCCACGGCATCCAGTTTTGACGTGGAACTGATGGAACGTATGGGACAGATCCTTGGTGATGAGTGTCAGGCTGAGAACGTGAGCATGCTCCTCGGTCCTGCGGTTAATATCAAACGAAGTCCTCTCTGCGGAAGGAATTTTGAATATATGTCCGAAGATCCTTATCTGACAGGTAAGATGGCGTCAGCATATATCCGGGGCGTACAGTCGAAAGGCATCGGAACCAGTATGAAACATTTCGCCGTGAATAATCAGGAAACAGACCGTATGCAGATATCGTCGGAAGTATCGGAACGGGCTTTCCGGGAAATTTATCTGCCGGCTTTTGAGGAGGCGGTGAAGAAAGCGCAGCCAAAGACTGTGATGTGCAGCTACAATAAGATCAACGGAGTATTTTCTTCAGAGAATAAGAAGCTTCTGACAGATATCCTGCGAGATGAGTGGGGATTTGAAGGATATGTGGTCAGTGACTGGGGAGCTGTAAATGACCGGGTGAAAGGGCTGAAAGCCGGTCTTGATCTGGAGATGCCGGGATCAGAGGGATATAATACAAGAAAGATTATCCGGGCAGTGGAGAATGGAGAGCTGGAGGAGGAGATTCTTGACAGAACGGTAGAGCGCATACTGAAAGTAGTCTTCTCCTACGCAGATAACCGGAAAGCAGAGACTGTATTTGATAGGGAAAAGGATCACAAGGCAGCGGCAGATATCGAAACAGAGTGTGCCGTACTTCTGGAAAATAAGGGGGCGCTGCCGCTGAGAAAAGAACAGAAAATAGTCTATATCGGGGAATTTGCAAAGAAACCGCGCTACCAGGGCGGGGGATCGAGCCACATCAATACGGACAGCGTAGTGTCAGCTCTGGAAACTGCGGTGAGAAAAGGCAGGGCAGTGGAGTATGTGAAGGGCTTCTCGTCAGAGCGTGACGAAATGACAGAAGAAGAACTGAAACAGGCGTGTGAAGCGGCTGCGGGAGCAGATGCAGTTGTAATCTTTGCCGGACTGCCGGACAGCTTTGAATCGGAAGGATATGACAGAACATCCATGGAACTGCCAAAGTGTCAGAATCGTCTTATAGAGGTTGTGGCTGAGATACAGAAGAATGTGGTGGTGGTCCTACATAACGGAAGTCCCGTAGAAACTCCGTGGGCTGAGTCTGTAAATGCCATTCTGGAGATGTATCTGGGAGGAGAAGGCATCGGGGAGGCCAGCGACCGGCTGTTATTCGGGGAGGCGAACCCGGGGGGACGTCTGGCGGAGACTTTCCCATATCGTTTGGAAGACAATCCGAGTTAC
>NZ_JAOQJM010000016.1:0-85926 GCF_025566865.1 Blautia acetigignens | reverse complement strand
CTCTATGTCAGCGACAAAGACAGCACCGTGCCAAGAGCAGTGAAGGAACTGAAAGGGTTTGCGAAAGTATTTCTGAATCCGGGTGAGAAGAAGACGGTTACAATGGAGCTTTGTGCGAGAGATTTTGCTTACTACGAGACAAAGATTCACGACTGGTATACTCCGTCAGGTACATATGAGATCCAGATCGGACATGCCAGTGATGATATAAGAGAAACTGCCAAACTTTCATTTACTACAGATGTATCGCTGCCGTTTACTGTAGATATGACCACGACAATGGGAGAGTTAATGAGCCACCCGAAGACAGCAGGAAAAATGATGGAGTATCTTGAGGGGATATCACAGGGAGAAGAATCAAAGAAAGAAGAAGGAGAAGTAGAACTTGTGACTCCGGAAATTATAGCCCAGATGCCGCTGAAGTCATTTCTGAGTGTGATTCCAGGTGAAGCGATTGAACAGATGATTGTAGAGTTGAATTCTCTGTGTGCAGAAGAGGGAAAGTGAGAATAAAATATGAATCAAGATAAGATAAAAATGAGAGAAAAGCTGTCATTTGCAATGGCAAACTTTGGAAACATTCCGATTATGACACTGATCAACGGATATTTACTAATTTTTTATACCAATATATGCGGCTTGAGTCCTGCTGCATGTGCGACACTGTTCCTGATCGCACGCTTTCTAGATGCCATTAACGATCCGTTAGTTGGATTTATAATCGACCATCTTCCGACCAGAAAAATGGGACATTTCCGACCGACATTGATTCTGGGAACAATTCTGTGTAGCGTCAATTTCCTTCTGCTTTGGTTTGGACCTATGTTATCAACATCGGGGAAACTGGCAATCGCATATGTATCGTATATTCTGCTTGGTGTGTTGTTCCCAGTCATGGATATTTCGCTGAACAGTCTTCTGCCGGTTATGACAGAAGATATGAAAGAAAGGAACAGCTTAAGTACAATCAAAGGGCTTGCATATGTGATCGGGGCGCTTGTAATCGGTGTGGCAGCTCCACTTATTCTTGGAGATACTTCTAACAAACAGGGATATATTAATCTTGTTCTGATCATGACAGCAGTGATTTTTTTCTTCTCTATTATAGGAACCATGGGAGTAAAAGAACGTGTAAAACCACAGATGGAGAACAGCTATTCTGTAAAAGAATTATTCAAGATTCTCAGTCAGAAGCCGGTGTACATTACATTCCTTGCTGTACTGTTATATTCGATTGGAAGCAATATCGTGAATGCAGCAAATACATACTTTTATACATATATTTTTGAAGACCTGACGTTGGCGTCTATTATTACGCTTATTACATGTGTTGCTGTTTTTCCGGCTACAATGGTCATTGGTAATCTGATTGGAAGGTTTGGAAAGAAGAAAATGTATGCGATTGGACTTGCACTTGCAGGACTTGCACCAATCATCCGTCTGTTGGATGTGAGGAGCATTCCCCTTCTTATTGTCTCTGTATTGATTGCAGGAATAGGAGCCGGCTTTGCAGCACCTCTTAATTATGGAATACAGGCAGATAATACAGATTATATCGAAGTGTCTATGGGAATTAGGGCAGAAGGTGCTGTCGCATCTCTTTCCAGCTTTGTCTCCAAGTGTGCAATGGGAATCGGTGGTGCGATTCCGGGGTATCTGCTGCAGTTAGCAGGATTTGACAGTAAGGCGGCAGTACAGAATGACGATGTGATTAATGTGATCGTCCTCTGTGTGCTAATATTGCCGGCAATCGTAAATGTGGTGGCCATTGTGATCTTCTCAAAAGGTTATCCTATTACCAAGGAAAAATTGAATGAGCAGACATATCTGTTGAGGGAGAAACGGTCAAAAGCGGGAACAAGTGAATAAGAATGATAGAGAAGGAGTATCAGCATGGGAAAGATTTATGCGGCAAAAACAAATCATATCACAAATCCGATAGGGTTTAATATGGATACTATTGCATTTTCATGGAAAGTGAAAGGATGCAGGGGACAGAACCAGAAACATGCAAGGATTGTAATCAGCAAGAATAAAACCTTTACAGATATCTGTTACGATACAGGTGAAACAGAGTTGGACAGCCTCTCTACAAGAGTAGAATTTGAAATACAGCCGTATACAAGATATTACTGGAAGGTCATTGTTGCAACAGATGTAGAGGAAGTAATCGAATCAGATGTACAGTTTTTTGAGACTGCCAAAATGGATGAACCATGGACTGGAAGATGGATTACTTGTGACAGCAGTCAGGAACGTCATCCGATTTTTTCAAAAAGGATTGAACCGAAAAAAAAAGTGAAAAGAGCAAGGTTGTACATTTGCGGTCTGGGATTGTATGAGGCATATTTTCTGGGGGAAAGCAAAGAAAATCCTGAGAAAATCGGTGATGAGTATCTGACTCCGTACTGCAATAATTATGACCAGTGGATCCAGTATCAGACGTATGACATCACGAAACAGGCAGAACAAGGCGGTGTGCTGTCTGTTCTTCTCGGGAACGGCTGGTATAAAGGCAGGTTCGGTTTCAATGATCCGGAGCGGGAAGCATATTACGGTGACGAGTGGAAGCTGATTGCGGAGATTCACATAGAGTACAAAGACGGAACGAAAGATGTGATCAGTTCTGATGAAACCTGGTCAGTTACAAGAAGCAATTTGTGGTTTTCCAATATCTATGACGGTGAGAGAAGAGATGATACGCTGCCGCCGGTAGAGGAGTCTCCTGCGCGGATCGCAAAGGTTCCGAAAGGCCGGCTTATGGAACGGTTATCTCTTCCGGTTAAGGTACAGGAGGAGATGAAGCCGGCAGAACTGATCCATACGCCTGCTGGAGAAGATGTATTTGATCTGGGGCAGGAGATCGCAGGGATCTTCCGACTGCGTGTACATGAGCCGGCGGGGACAACTATCAGGATTCAGACGGGAGAGGTGCTTCAGGACGGATGTTTCTATAACGAGAATTTAAGAACTGCACTTTCGGAGTACATTTATGTTTCTGATGGTACAGAAAAGGTGATTACGCCTCATTTTACATACTATGGCTATCGATATGTGAAAGTGACCGGGATTAGGGATCTTTCATGTGAGGATTTCACGGCGCTTGTTCTTTACAGCGATTATGAGAGCATCGGGGCAATCGAGACAGGGAATGATCTTGTGAACAAATTGATCTCCAATATCGAATGGGGGATGAAAGGAAACTTCCTGGATGTGCCTACAGACTGCCCGCAAAGAGATGAGAGAATGGGCTGGACAGGGGATGCACAGGTATTTTCTGCGACTGCAAGCTATCTGGCTGATACCTACGCGTTTTACCGGAAATATTTATATGACATGTATCAGGAACAGCTTCTGGCGGACGGAATGGTTCCGGAGATTGTCCCCACATTCGGACCGACAAAATGTTCCTGCGCATGGGGAGACGCTGCGTGTATCATTCCGTGGAACGTATATCTGTTCAGCGGGGACAAAACAATCCTGGAAAGCCAGATTGAGAGCATGAAGGCATGGGTTGATTATATTCGCAGGATTGACGGAGATCATCACGGATGGAGACAGATCTTCCATTATGGAGACTGGCTGGCTCTCGACCGTACAGGCGCTGCCGCGAACAGTGTGTACGGGGCGACCGATGAAGCATATATCGCGGATATCTACTATGCGGCAAGCGCCCAGACAGTCGCAAAGGCGGCGGACGTGCTTGGACTGGAAGAAACGAGACAGGAATATCAGGAAATCGCAGACCGTCAGTGGCGGGCAGTGAAAGAAGAATATTTTACTTCCACAGGAAGATGTGCGGTGAAGACGCAGACAGGGCTTATCCTTGCGCTGAAGTATCATCTGTCTGAAAATGAAGAACTGACAAAGCAGATGATGAAAAAACTCCTCCGGGACAACAAAAATAAACTGAATACCGGGTTTGTGGGTACGCCGCTTCTGTGCAACGTGCTGACAGACCACGGGATGACGGATGCGGCGTACCGGCTGCTTTTGAACGAAGAATATCCGGGTTGGCTTTATGAAGTGAAGCTGGGGGCAACGACCGTGTGGGAGCGTTGGAATTCACTGGATGAGAACGGCCATGTCTCCAGCACGGGAATGAACAGCCTGAATCATTATTCATATGGCGCCGTACTGGAATGGATCTTCCGCCATGCGGCCGGGATTGATGTGACGGAACAGAGTCCGGGAGGCCGGGTGATGCGGATCAGCCCGAAAGTGAATCGCGGACTGGGATATGTAAAAGCGGTTTATGATTCAGCATGCGGATGCTATCAGTGCGGTTGGGAGATATCAGGGGATAATAAAATCACTGTCACTGTTACAGTTCCGTTTGGCGGAAGGGCAGAAGTGGTTCTTCCACTTGCGCCGGAATCTGTATATGAAGATAAAGAAAACCCACTGTTTGAAGATGTAGAAAACGGAATTTGCCGTGTGAAAGCCGGAGAATATGAAGTCACTTATGAGGCGTCACAGCCTTTAAAGAGGAAATACAGCATAGATTCGACAATGGAAGAACTGCTGAACCATCCGGATATTCGCGCGTTTCTTTCTCAAATGATGGAAGTGGATATGATTCCGGATATTGCATATGGACTTTCGCTTAGAGATGTCGCGAAAACATTCGCAGGAGAAATCAAACCAGAGGAAGCACAGATGCTGGATATTGCACTGGCAAACTTCTAATAAGGAGCAGAGAGATGAAGAAAGAAAATTAGAAAGTAAAATTATCTGAAAAAATAGGGATGTTGATGGTATGTGCAGGAAACATACCGCTTATGACACTTTTATCCGTATATTTTATGATCTATTACACAACTGTGGTGGGACTGGATCCCAAGGCGCTTGCGACCTTGTTTTTAATCTCTAAGGTAATGGATGGAATCAGCGATCCTGTCATGGGCTTTATTCTGGATAGATTTCCCGTAACAAAAATGGGAAAATTTCGCCCTATGCTGATTCTGGGAACCATTATCTGTGTCATAAACTATATTCTGCTGTGGTTTGGCGCTGTCTGGAGTCCTGTAGGAAAATATGTGATCGTTTATGTTACCTATTTGCTGTTGGGATGGACCTTTGATATCATGGACATCTCCAAAAACAGTCTTCTTCCGGTTATGACTACAGATGATAAAGAAAGAAACAGCCTGTCTCTTTTCAACGCATTAGGATCGATGATTGGAGGAGCGGTGATTGGAGTATTAGGACCTGTTATAGTAGCAGATGGAAAACTGGAAAGTTATTATGTATTAATCTTCGGATCTATGGCTCTGACGCTCGTTCTTTCCATCTCAGGTGCACTCAGTGTTAAAGAACGTGTGGAGTTCGGGGAAAATAATGAGGAAAAGTACAGTTTAAAAGAGATGCTTCAATTTCTGAGATATAAGCCTATATGGGCAGCGTTTGCAGCTACTTTAATAGTAGGGACAGGAAGTTCAATAGCTGGCGGAGCAGGAGCATATTTTTATACATATGTTTTAGGGGATATGAAACTGATGTCGGGAGTTTCTATTATTGGCTTAATTGCATCACTGGTTGGAATTGTGATGGGACCATATCTTGCCAATCGGTTTGGGAAAAAGAAAGTTTACCTGACCGCGGTCATAATATCGACAGCGCTTAACCTGCTTCGACTGCTGGATGTGACGTCTATGATTTTAATATATATCAGCGCTCTTATCGGAGGTGTGGCAGGAGGATGGATGGTTCCGGTCAGTACCAGCATACAGGCGGACAATACCACTTATGTACAGTATAAAACGGGTAAACGGGCGGAAGCAGCCATCGCTTCACTCACATCCTTTGTCAGTAAGGTCGCGCAGGGGCTGGGAGGAGCAATTCCAGGGTATGTGATCGCAGCATATGGATTTGTTACCGGCGCATCTGTCCAACCTGAGAGTATCAATACAGGCATTATCCTGTGCGCATTGATCCTGCCGCTGATATTTGGAATATTAGGGTCGCTTATCTTTGGCACACAGTATACGCTGGATCAGAAAGCAGTAATAGAGATGGACGCTAAAATCAACAGGAATAACTAATCCGGCAGGGAGGTTGCTATGGAGCTTACAAGACTTAAGGTAAACAGTCAATACAGACCATGCGTGGACGAAGTACCTTATTTTTCATGGGTGATCATCAGTGACAAAAAGAATGTGATGCAGACATCCTATCATATTACAGTGACAAGTCTGGGAGAAGTAGTGTGGGATTCCGGGGTGATAGAAAGTGATAAAAGCACTTTTGTAGAGTACAACGGGAAACCATTGAAAAGTCTCAGTGACTATAGCTGGACAGTGAAAGTGACGGTTAATAACGGAGAAAAGGCGGCGGCATCCTCATCCTTTGAGACGGGATTTATGAAGAAAGAATGGACGGCCGAGTGGGTGAAATCTCCGTTCCCGATGAAAAAGGTAAAACCTGGAACCGGCGGGCAGAATCCGGCAGAATATTTCCGCAAAGAATTTGACGCACGAGACGGTATAAAACGGGCACGCGTCTATGCCACATGCCACGGAGCATATCAGCTCAGCGTGAACGGAATACGTCCGGACGACAGAGAGTTTGCTCCGGAATTTACCGTCTATTCTAAATATCTGTGTTACCAGACTTATGATGTGACTCCATTCTTGAGAGAGGGAAGAAATGTCATAGGAATGTTAGTGGGGGACGGCTGGTATGACAGTGCGAACTTTAAACCGAGAAGCAGGAAGTTTAAAGCCGAACATTCTGTGTTATTTCAGATAAAGATTGATTATGAAGACGGAACGAGTGAAATTGTTCTGTCCGATGATGCTGTGAAGGTTTCGGAAAGTCCGGTCCGGTCTTCCGATTTGTTTGCAGGCGAACTCTATGACGCACGGATGGAACAGGAAAACTGGAACTGCTGCGGATTCGATGACAGCAGCTGGAAAGCAGGTATCCCATGCGGAAAATCTTACGCGAACCTGGTAGCTCAGTACGGGGAACCGGTGCGCCCGGTAAAGGAAGTACCGGCAGTCGGAATGACAGTCAGCCCGAAAGACGAGACGATCATTGACTTCGGGCAGAATCTGGCGGGGGTTCTGCGCGTAAAAGCGAAACTGCCTGCCGGAACAAAAATGGTATTAGATCATTTTGAAACTCTGGATCAATATGGAAACTATTTCAATAATATTTTCATGTCAGAGAAAACAGGACACAAACAAAGCGATATTTATATTTCAAAAGGGAAATTTACAGAATATATACCGCATTTTACATATCACGGTTTCCGCTATGTGAGAGTGACATGCAATCAGCCGGTGAGTCCGGAGGATTTCACAGCGATTGTCCTGTCTTCTGACAATGAGGATCTGGGAACTTTTGAGACGTCCAACGAAGATATAAACCGGCTTTACGAAAATACAAGATGGTCTCAGCGGTCGAATCTGTTCTCAATCCCCACGGACTGTCCGCAGAGAGAAAAAGGCGGATGGACCGGAGATATCCAGATTTATGCAAGAACAGCCATGCTCAACGAAAATGTAACCCCGTTTCTGACAAGATGGCTGCGTAATATGACCTGCAGCCAGCAGAAAAACGGAGCGATTCCCAATGTGATCCCCCTTACCGGAATCTATGAATTACTGGAGAAACTGAATCGGATCGTATACCGCAATTTTGAACCGGTGGGAGAAGCGGGATGGGGAGATGCCGCTTGTATCGTACCGTGGAGCATGTATCAGCTTACAGGAAATATCAGGATACTGAGAGAGCAGTATGACACAATGAAAAAGTGGTGCGACTATATCATCAACACTGCAAAGAAGCGTAGAGGCAAGATGAAACATCCAAAAGAAATTGACCAGTATCTGTGGAATACAGGACATCAGTACGGGGAGTGGCTCATACCGAGCCAGACAGTAGACGGAGCAGACCAAAGCGCTGCAAAACCTATCAATACTTCTGTATACTGCGCGCCAATCTTTGGATGGAATTCCTGTCGGATCATGGCAGATACAGCAGCACTCCTCGGGCATACATCAGACGAATTATACTATGATGACATTGCGTCCAGAATGAAATCTGCCATTCAAAAAGGACTGATCGATGATGATGGGAAGATGCCTCTTGATTTTATGGGCAGTTATGTGCTGGCAATCGCATTTGATCTTGCTCCTGAAAGGAAGAAAAAAAGTATCGCCGGACATTTGATCCGCAAGATAGAAGAAAACGGGGATTGTCTGGATACAGGATTCCTGACGACACCGTATCTGCTGGATGCACTCTGTAAGATCGGCAGGATGGACAAGGCATATAAAATCCTGCTCCAGACAAAGTGCCCGTCATGGCTTTATGAGGTGAAGCAGGGAGCGACAACAATCTGGGAAAATTACATTTCTTACAAGGAGGACGGGTCTCCGGTTATGACAAGCCTGAACCATTATGCCTTTGGATGCGTGGACGACTGGATGTTCCGGAAGATAAGCGGCATTGATATGGCTGCTTCCGGATTTAAGAAGATTGTGATTGCGCCGGAGCCGAATAATGCGTTTACAAGTGCAAAACGTACCTATATGAGTGAGTACGGTAAAGTAGGGGCAGAGTGGAGTATGGAAGAGGGGAAATTTAAATTGAAAGTGGAGATTCCCTGTAACACAACTGCCACTGTAAAACTGCCGGATGGCAGATTGTATGAGGTGGGGAGCGGAATATATCAGTTTGAATAAAAGTATCAAAGGAAATAAAATGACAGTATTTGTGAGAACTGACCGGCAAAAGCAGACGGTCAGTTTTTCTTAATACGAAAGTTGAAAATAATACGAGGAGTTTAGGATTATGAAAAAGAAAATATTGAAGATTACCTTAAGTGTCGTTTTAATTTTGATTCTGGCTGTGGGTATAGGTCTGGCATATTTAGTAGGGGCGGCAGGCGGTGGTGGACCGTTTGATTTTGTTTGGAAGAACAAACTGAAAAAAATGCCAGGAAACGCAGAAAAATATAGTCTGGAAAATGTAGAACCCTTAGAAAACAGTCCGCTTGAAGGAAAGCGTATTTGCTATCTTGGATCGTCTGTAACTTTAGGGCTGTACTCAATGGATGTTTCCTTTGTAGATTATATCTCTTATAGAAATGGCTGTGAGTATGTAAAAGAGGCCGTAAGTGGTACTACTTTAGTGGATAACGGAAAGACGTCTTATATCCAGAGGATGAAAAATAATATCGGTACAGATGAGAAATTCGATGCATTTGTCTGCCAGCTTTCCACGAATGACGCGTCGAAGGAAATGCCGATAGGAGAACTCAGCCGTTCAGAAAATTTGGAAGATTTTGATACACAGACGATAACAGGAGCAATGGAATATATCATTGTATATGCAAAGCAGACATGGAATTGTCCCGTGATCTTTTATACTGGAACAAAATATGACAGTAAACAGTATCAGCAGATGGTAGATGTATTATTTGAGCTTCAGGATAAATATGGAATAGGCGTGATCGACCTTTGGAATGACGAGGAGATGAATGACGTTTCTGAAAAAGAATATGAAGTTTATATGGCAGATCCGGTTCATCCGACGCAGGCAGGATATCTGGAATGGTGGACGCCTAAGATGGAAGAATATTTATATTAATTTTTAGAAAGATGATTATTATATTAAGTTTCGTCGGTAAACCGCTTATATATCGTTGGTGATTTGCCCTTTGGGATTATTTATAATTGAATCAAACAATGAAAGGACGGATAACGAAATGGAAAATGCAGTTACAAAAAGAGAAAAAATCAGTTATGGTTTGTATTTTATGGGACAGAATGTATTCTATGGACTGATAGGATATATGACTACATATTTTACAGATATCGGCATAACGGCAGCATTGGTTGCGATCGTGGCGCTGATCACGAAAGTGTGGGATGCCATCAACGATCCGATCTTCGGTATGATCATGGATAAGGTAAATTTTAAGAAAGGGAAATTCCTGCCGTGGCTTCAAATATCTGTCATAGCGATTCCGGTGGCGACCATTCTTCTTTTTACAATACCTACCGGGATTCCCATGATGGCTAAAATCATATGGGCAACACTTGCTTATATGTTATGGGATACAGCCTATACCCTTTGTGATGTGCCGATTTTTGGTATTGTCACCACGATGACAACGGACCAGAAGGAACGTATTTCACTAAACAGTATAGGAAGGATGTTTGTTATTTTTGCAGGTATTGTTACAGGAATTGTCCTGCCGTTGGTACGGCAGCGGTTAGGCGGCTGGGCGACAACAGTAATTGTGTTATCTCTTTTGTCAGTTGTTATGATGATTCCAATCTGTCTGTTCGCAAAGGAGAGAGTAATTGAAAAAGAAAGAGCACTGGACGAAGGGGCAGAAGATAGTTATACGCTGCGCGATATGGCAGAATGTCTGCGAAAGAACAAATATTTATTGATTTTCTTTGCGGCTCCGCTCATCAGCAGCCTGCTTAATGTTGGTGCAAATTGGGGCTTATATGTTGCCCGGTACTGCCTTGGCGGTGAAGAAGCTGCCTCATATGTTTCGATGACGGTGATTATTCCAACCTTAATCGGTGCGGTTATGGCAGTAGAATTATGCAAGAAATATGACAAATTTAAAGTCTTCTATATTTCATATGTTTTCGCTTTACTTCTGGGAATTGTAAGATTCATTGCTGGGTATGAGAATATGACGGTGTATGTGACTTTAAATGCCTTAGGAGGAATTCCGCTGGGAATAGCAGTTATACTGCAGTATCAGTTTACGCCGGACTGCTACGAGTATGGACAGTACAAGACAGGATTAAAAATGCGTGGTGTAACGTTTGCAGCGCAGACATTTTTTACAAAATTAAATGGAGCGGTCGCAACAGCAGTCAGTGTGTTTGCGTTAACTTTAATCGGCTTCCGGGAAGGAGAAGGCGTTGTTCAGGCGGCAGGATTTGCCGATAAATTATGGACATTCAGCTGTCTTGGCAGCATTATCGGGGGGATTTGCACTCTGCTTATGCTTCGCCTTTACAAGCTTAATGACCATGATGTCCAGCTGATGGCAAAATGCAACAATGGTGAGATTAGCCGTGAAGAGGCAGAGTCACAGATGATCAATCAGTATTAAGAAAAGAATGGAGGACTTTTGCGATGGACAGAATAAAGGAACTGATTTCAAAAATGACGCTGGAAGAGAAGGCAAGTCTCTGCTCGGGCGCTGATAACTGGCATACGAAAGAAATCAAACGACTGAACATTCCGTCAGTTATGATGGTGGACGGCCCTCACGGACTGAGAAAGCAGGAAGGGGAAACGGATCATCTGGGATTGAATGAAAGTGTGAAGGCCGTTTGTTTCCCAGCAGCCTGTGCAACAGCCTCCAGCTTCGATGTTGACCTGATGGAACGGATGGGAGAGACGCTGGGAGCGGAGTGTCAGGCCGAGAATGTAAGCATGCTGCTTGGCCCGGCGGTGAATATTAAAAGGAGCCCGTTATGCGGGCGGAACTTTGAGTATCTGTCGGAGGATCCATATCTGGCAGGTAGGATGGCATCGGCATATATCCGCGGAGTACAGAGTCAGGGCGTGGGGACAAGCATTAAGCACTTCGCACTGAATAACCAGGAAACACTCCGTATGACGATATCTTCCGAGGTGTCAGAACGTGCGCTCAGGGAAATCTACCTGCCTGCGTTTGAGGAAGCGGTGAAAGAATCAGCTCCAAGAACCGTCATGTGTAGCTACAACAAAATAAATGGAGAATATGCTTCGGAAAACAGATATCTTCTGACAGATATCCTGAGAAAAGAATGGGGATACAAAGGCTGCGTCGTCAGTGACTGGGGCGCTGTAAATAACCGTGTGAAAGGACTGCAGGCCGGACTGGATCTGGAGATGCCTTATTCCGGAGGATACAATGACAGACAGATTGTGAAAGCAGTACAGGAGGGAAGACTGGACGAAGCTGTGCTGGATGAAGCGGTGGAGCGGGTATTGAATGTTGTATTTGCCGGTGAAGAGCAGCATTGTCCGGAAATTATATCTGATAAGGAAACAGATCATAAAAAAGCAGCGGATATTGAGACGGAATGTGCGGTCCTGCTAGAAAATAACGGTATACTTCCGTTGAATACAGACAGAAAGGTTGCCTATATAGGGGAATTTGCCGAAAAGCCGCGGTATCAGGGCGGCGGCTCCAGCCATATCAATCCGTTCAGGGTCGTTTCGGCATTAGATGCTGCCGGAGAAAAAGGGCGTAGCGTGACTTATGCAAAAGGATTTTCTATGGAAAATGACGCGATGACGGAACAAGAGCTAGAAAAAGCGCTTCGGACTGCTGCAGAAGCAGACGTCGCGGTGATCTTTGCCGGTCTGCCTGAGATATTTGAGTCGGAAGGGTATGACAGAACATCTATGAAGCTGCCCCAATGCCAGGACCGTCTGATCGAAGAAGTGTTGAAAGTACAGCCTAATGTTGTAGTTGTACTCCACAATGGAAGCCCGGTAGAACTGCCCTGGGCTGATAAAGTAAGCGCGATCCTTGAAATGTATCTCGGAGGTCAGGGCGTTGGCGAAGCCTGTGACTGGCTGTTATACGGAGAAGCGAATCCGTCCGGCAGGCTGGCGGAGACATTCCCGTACCGGCTGGAAGATAATCCGAGCTACCTTCATTTCCCAGGAAATGGAAAGCGGGTGTTATATGGTGAGGATATCTTTGTCGGGTACCGCTATTATGATACAAAGAAGGTTCCGGTGCGGTATGCATTCGGACATGGGCTGTCTTACACGGAATTTGCTTATGAGGACTTGAATTTGTCATCGGCTCAAATGACGGATGAGGATATCCTGACGGTCTCCTTCAAGGTGAAAAATACAGGAAAGACAGAAGGAAAAGAAGTCGTACAGCTGTACGTGGCTGACCTGTGCGGCATATCGGAGAGACCGGTCAAGGAATTGAAAGGATTTGCCAAAGTTCATCTCCTGCCGGGAGAGGAAAAAACGGTGTCGATGGAAATTTTGGCGAGGGATCTTTCCTATTATGAAGAACGTCTCGGGGACTGGTATGCGCCATCCGGAACATACCGGATCCTGATCGGCCATGCTTCTGATGACATCCGATTACATGCTGATATTGTATTTGAAACACAGAAAGAACTGCCCCTTCGCGTAGATTTCACAACAACGTTCGGAGAATTATTGGATCATACGAAAACCGCTCCCGTTATTACGGAACTGCTGGCTCCATTGGCAGCAGCAGCCGCATCAGCAGAAGGTATGAGTGACGAATACAAGAAGCTGGGAGAGCAAGTTATCCGGGAAATGCCGATGAAATCTCTGCTGGGACAGATGCCGGGAGAACAGGTGGAACAGCTGATCGGTCAGTTGAATTGCTTACTTGCACAATAGGATAATTGAGGAAGGATGTTCAAAAAATGAAAAAAGAACACGAAATTTTATTTGAACCATTTAAAATTGGAACGGTAATGATTAAAAACCGTTTTGTTTTGGAACCAATGGAAGGTACAAACATGATAGACTGCTTACCTATTTTTAAAATTGGTGAGGATATCTATGATTATTATGTGGAGCGTGCAAAGAATCATGTAGGTTTAATTATTCCCGGAATGGTTACTCTGCGTAGTATGGTGGGGAAACAGTGGCTTTATGAGCAGAAAGAAATATTCGAAGGACTAAAGCCGCTTTTAGCAGAAATTCATAGTTACGGTGCAAAAGTGTTTTTGCAGATTGGTGCAGGATGGGGACGAACATTTACCATGCCGCTGGCATTAAAGGAACTTTATGAAAAAGAGAAGGAAACCGGACAAAAGTCCATGTTTGACTGGGATAATCTTCTTGTAGCCCCTAGTGAACTGCCTAACCGTTGGCTTCCAGAAATTATACATAGACCACTGACGGAAGGAGAAATTCTTGAGTATGTGGATGCCTATGGTAAGACAGCCAAACTTTGTATGGAGACAGGGTTTGACGGTGTGGAAGTGCATGCCGTGCATGAAGGCTATCTGCTGGATCAGTTTACAACGAAGTATACGAATCGGAGAACAGATCAGTATGGGGGGACTTTTGATAACCGCTACAGGTTTGCGAAAGAAGTTGTAGAGGAGATTAAGCGACAGTGCGGTGACACATTCCCTGTATCCCTTCGGTATTCCGTAACCAGTAAGACAATCGGCTTTGGTATCGGGGCAGTTTATGGTGAGAAATTTACAGAAGCCGGCAGAGATCTTGAGGAAGGGCTGAAAGCCGCAAAATATCTTCAGGATGCAGGATATGACATGCTTAATGCGGACAATGGGACTTACGATTCATGGTACTGGGCGCATCCGCCTGTATATATGCCTTTAAACTGTAACATGGCGGAGGTGACACGATTAAAAGAAGTGGTAGAAATTCCTGTGGTATGTGCAGGAAGAATGCAGCCGGATGAAGCTTCAGCATCTATATCAGAAGGAAAACTGGATGCTATGGGAATCGGACGTCAGTTCCTGGCGGATCCGGAATATATTGTAAAACTGGAACAGGAGAAATTTAGCGACATTCTTCCTTGCATTGCATGTCATAATGCATGTCTTCCGATTTATCATTATGAAGGCGTTGGCTGTGAAATCGATGAAGAGGATGGAAAAACACAAGGGCATTGTGCGTTGAACCCTAGGACATTCTGTGAGCAGAAATATGATTTTGAGAAAAAAGCAGCTGTAACGAAAAGTATTGCGGTCATCGGCGGGGGTATCGCTGGGATGACTGTAGCCCGAATTGCGGCAATACGAGGTCATGAGGTAACTATTTATGAAAAGAGTGACCGGCTCTGTGGTGTGTTTAATGCTGCAGCAGCACCTGAATTCAAAGAAAAAGATAAAGAATTTATAAGATGGATTCAACAAGAAATAGAAAGCCTGCCGATTAAAGTGGAATACAACTGTGAAATTACAACTCTGGCTGAGCTGACAGAAGATGAAATTATCATTGCTACGGGCGCAAAACCTAGAAAGCTAGATGTTCCGGGACAGGAAAAAGCTATTGAAGCAACGGAATATCTGCTGGGGAGAAAAGTAGGAAAGGACGTCGCTGTAATCGGCGGAGGTTTGACGGGCTGCGAGATTGCCTATGACCTTGTGCTGAAAGGAAAACGACCGGTTATTGTGGAAATGGCAGACGATATTTTAAAGACCAAGGGACTCTGCATGGCAAACTCCAGTTGTATGAGAGACTTATTGCGGTATTATGAAGTTCCTATTTATAAAAACGCAAAGCTCTTAGAAATCATTGAAAATGGAATTGTTATTGAGACAGCGGAAAAGACAATACAGTTGGAATGCGACGACGTGATAATGAGCTGTGGTTATATGCCAGACACGAGGCTTGTTGACGGCGGAACACAACAGGGGAAAACGAATATTCATATAGTCGGCGATGTTAAAAAGGTTGGAAATTTGAAAACAGCAATCTGGGAGGCTTATGATTTAGCATTTTCTTTGTAAGATTAAACTCTTAAGCGGACAAAGAGGCTTTTAATATATTATAGAAACACTGCTATAAGAATTATTGATACCATTAGGCTGTCGATTTTTGAGGGATGTCATATACAGAATTATACTGACTAATATTAAGTTTTAATCGGTATTTCAATTTGTGTGATGTAATCATCAAAGGAGTCAATGAAGAGTTCATTGATTCCTTTTTCATATGCAAAATCGCAAAATGTAATACCATGCTTGTTGGGCCGGCTCTATCAAAGATGATAAGCCCTTTTTCCTGTCTCAGAAACCTGGATAGGACTTAGATTTCTTACCCAGTTTAAGATAGTTGACTTTGCTACGCCATATTCACTTGATAACTGAGGAAATGAGTAATTTCCTGTATTGTACAAATCCACAATTTGTTGCTTAAACTCTTGTGTGTACTTCTTTTGGTTTTTTGCCATGTTGAACAGCTCCTTTACATTATTATGATTATTATAGGCTATTCAACTTTTTATGTCTATGGTTATATACTAACACCAATAAAAGCCAAAAGAGAAGGCATAACAAGACAGGAAGCAATAGAAAAAATATTGGCATTACGGGAGAATGGTACATTGTAGTAGTTGAATTTGATATGTGAAAGGAAATGTAGGTATGAGAAAAAAGAACGATATAAAGGAGGAAAATGGGAAACTTCTTCTTTCAGTAAAAGAAACCTGTGAATTAACTGGGTTATCTGAAAAAACAGTTCGTACTATAATGGCTGAAAATGATTTCTGCGTCCGAATTGGGCGCAGAACACTTGTACACAGAAAAAAATTTGAACACTGGTTGGAGGAACAGGACACTTGAATATTTTTTTAGAACGTGTTAATATTCTGATGTACTTGAAATCTGGCCTGGAAAGGATGAATACAGTATGGGAAAATCTTTGAAAGGCAAAGAATTAGGAAGTGGACTTTCGCAAAGGAAGGACGGACGTTATCAAGCCAAATATTATATACCAGGTTCCCCGAAACCCAAATATTTATATGATAGAAATTTGGCAAAACTAAAGAAAAAACGTGATCTGGAAAAAGCAAAATACATTCTGGGTTATAATGATAAAGCGAAAAAATATAAAGTTTCTGAATGGTTTGATGTATGGATGAAACTTTACAAAATTGGGCGAATTAAAGCTAATACGGTTCGTGGATATGTAGATGGATTTGAGCGGGGTGCAGATTTTATTGGCGCTGTGAGGCTTGATTGCCTCACACCTTCTCATATCTACAATATGGTTGAAGGAATGCAAAACGATGGCTATGCGGAATCATCAGTTGTCCATACTTTATCAATTGTAAAGCAATTACTTCAAAGTGCGGTAGATAATCAAATGATTCCAATGAATCCCTGTAAAGGGATTGCAATAGAAAAATCCGAAAAAGTAACAGTTGATCCAATATTGGAGGATGAAAGCAAAATACTTCAACCAGAGGAAATTAAAACATTTCTTGATGCAGCAAAAAACACGAGATATTATGAACTATTTTATATTATTTTGAATACTGGAATGCGTATTGGCGAAATTACAGCACTTTGCTGGTCTGATATTGATTTTGAATGTCATCGAATTCGTGTATATAAAACACTGAATAGAACGACGATTTATTTTGATGAAGGAAAAAATCGATTAGAAAAACCAGAGTCAGTTAAACAGATAACGACGCCTAAGAAAAAGGCAAGTTATCGTTGGATTCCTATGACAGAGGGTGTTGAATTGGCATTTCACTCTTGGGAGAAAAAGCAGATTGCGGATAAAGAAAAAAGCGGATCATCATGGGGAAAGGAAAATCCTTTCCTCAAAGATTTTCCGGATCTGGTATTCACAACACAACCAGGAGGGGTTTTTCTTCCTCAATATGCAAACGCGGAATGTTCACGTATTATAAGCATAATTGAAAAAAAAGAGATCGAATTAGCTGAAAAAGAAAATAGGGAACCTCGTCTTTATGAGGTATATCCCCATAAATTTCGGCATACGTTCGTCACCAAACTGAATGAGTCTAATATGTCTCCATTTACGGTGAGTAAGATTGTGGGACATACAAGCGTAAATATGACGAACTATTATACACATCTGGAACAGGATTATGTGGCAGATGAATTTAGAAAATTTGCTGCAAAATACGATGAGGGAAAAGTTCCGGCGGTGCCAGAAAAAGAATAAAGGAAAATTATGAAGAATACTACTGATAACATACAAAATACTAACCGGGGGTCAAATGGGGGTCAAACTACTATTTCAGGTGCTTCAAACCCGCATAAATTAAGGGATTCAGCGCAAACCATGAAACTGTCGCCCATGATGTGCGAATACCTGAAAACCAAGGAAGAATACAAGGATTGTATTCTTTTTTATCGTCTTGGAGATTTCTATGAAATGTTTTTTGATGATGCCCTTCTGGTATCTAAAGAACTGGAACTGACACTTACGGGAAAGGATTGCGGCCTTGAAGAACGTGCTCCTATGTGTGGGATTCCGTTCCATGCGGCAGATACCTATATTAACCGATTGATCGAGAAAGGCTACAAGGTTGCCATTTGTGAGCAGGTAGAGGATCCGAAGAAGGCAAAGGGACTTGTGAAACGAGAGGTTATTCGGGTGGTTACGCCTGGAACAACCTTAGATGCCACCTCGCTGGACGAATCCAGGAACAATTATCTGATGTCCATTGTCTCCATAGCAGACCGTTTTGGTTGTGCCATAGCGGATATTACTACAGGCGACTGCTTTCTTACAGAAGTACCGGGAAGTCAGAAGCTGATTGACGAGATCAACAAATTCAGCCCTGCAGAGATTATCTGTAATGATTCCTTTTTCATGAGCGGTGTGGACACAGATGATCTTAGGAATCGTCTTGGAATCTGTATTTTCTCTCTGGATGCATGGTATTTTGATGATGATACCTGCAGGAAAGAGTTAAAAGAGCATTTTCATGTAAGTAATCTGGAGGGACTTGGAATCAGTGATTACGACAGCGGTATTATTGCTGCCGGTGCGCTGTTTCTTTATCTGAAGGAGACGCAGAAGACAGCACTTTCCCAGATGACTACCATTCGCCCGTATACTGCCGAGCGCTACATGCTGATTGACAGCTCAAGCAGACGGAACCTGGAGCTGGTAGAGACTCTAAGGGAGAAACAAAAACGGGGTTCTCTTCTCTGGGTTCTGGATAAAACAAAGACGGCAATGGGTGCCCGCACTCTCCGCTCCTTTGTGGAACAGCCGCTGATCGATTCTGCAGAAATCAACCGTAGACTGACTGCACTGGAGGAATTGAATGAAAATCCAATGCTTCGTGATGAGCTTCGTGAATATCTGAATCCCATTTATGACCTGGAGCGTCTTGTCAGCCGCATCAGCTTTAAATCGGCAAATCCAAGAGATCTGGTAGCCTTTGCTTCTTCTTTGGAAATGATTCCATATATCAAACAGATCCTGAAGGATTTTCAGGCTCCGATTTTGAAAGAAATTTATGAGGATATGGATAGCCTTGAGGATATTACCGGTCTGATAAAAAGTGCTATTGTGGATGAGCCGCCTCTTGCCCAAAAGGACGGAGGCATTATCCGGGAAGGCTTTAATGAGGATGTGGACAAATTCCGTAGTGCCCGTACAGATGGTAAAAAATGGCTGACAGAGTTAGAAGCCAGAGAGCGTGAGCGCACTGGAATCAAATCCCTGAAAATCAAATATAACCGTGTGTTTGGCTATGCCCTTGAGGTTACGAATACATTCAGGGAGCTGGTACCGGAGAACTACATCCGTAAGCAAACGCTTGCGAATGCTGAGCGTTATATTACAGAGGAGCTGAAAAACCTTGAGGATATGATCCTTGGTGCAGAGGATAAGCTTTATGCATTGGAATACCAGCTGTTTTCCGATGTGCGCGACAAGGTGGGCATGGAGGTTGTGAGAATCCAGCGTACAGCCAAAGCCATTGCAGGGCTGGACGTATTTGCATCTCTTGCACTTGTTGCAGAGAGAAACCATTATGTTCGCCCAAAGGTAAATGAAGGCGGCGTAATCGACATTAAAGGCGGCCGTCATCCGGTTGTGGAGCAGATGATCGACAACGATATGTTTATTGCCAATGATACATATCTGGATAGCAGCAAAAAACGTATTTCCATTATCACCGGACCGAATATGGCTGGTAAATCCACATACATGCGCCAGACAGCTTTAATCGTGCTAATGGCACAGGTCGGAAGCTTTGTCCCGGCAGATAAAGCCACCATCGGAATTGTAGACAGAATCTTTACCCGTGTAGGTGCGTCTGATGACCTTGCAAGCGGACAGAGTACCTTTATGGTGGAAATGACAGAGGTTGCCAATATTCTTCGTAATGCCACCTCAAAAAGTCTTCTGATTCTGGATGAGATCGGCCGTGGAACCAGCACCTTTGACGGACTTGCTATTGCCTGGGCTGTGATTGAGCATATCAGTAATACAAAGCTTTGCGGAGCAAAAACATTGTTTGCGACTCATTATCATGAACTGACAGAGCTGGAAGGCAAGCTTTCAGGCGTCACCAACTACTGCATCGCGGTTAAGGAAAAAGGGGATGACATTGTGTTCCTTCGTAAAATCGTGCAGGGCGGTGCAGATAAGAGCTACGGAATCCAGGTTGCCAAGCTGGCAGGTGTGCCGGAGACGGTTATCAGCCGTGCAAAGGAGCTGGTAGAGGAATTAAGTGATGCGGACATTACAGCTGCCGTGAAGGATCTCACCTCTCCAAAGAAGAAACCGAAAGTAGAAATGGACATGGCGCAGATGTCTTTGTTTGACACTGTGCAGGATAATGATATCATTGAGGAACTGAAGGGGATTGATATTGGAAACCTGACGCCCATGGAGGCGCTGAATACCCTTTATAATCTTCAGAACAAGATTAAAAACAGATGGTAAATCATCGGGAGAAATAATTTGAGAAAAATTGCAGTTTTAGACAAACATACCATTGATAAGATCGCGGCCGGCGAGGTGGTAGAACGTCCTTCCTCTGTTGTGAAGGAGCTTGTAGAAAACTCCATTGACGCTGGTGCCACAGCTGTGACGGTAGAGATTGCAGACGGCGGCAAAAAGCTGATCCGCATTACGGACAACGGAGGCGGCATCGAAGCCTCCCAAGTGCCAACTGCATTTTTGAGCCATGCCACCAGCAAAATTGAAAAAGTAGAAGATCTGGAAAACATAGCCTCACTGGGATTTCGTGGTGAGGCTTTGTCCAGTATTGCCGCTGTTTCCCAGGTGGAGCTGATCACCAAGACGCCTTCTGCTATCAGCGGCGTGCGCTATGTGATCGAGGGCGGCGTGGAGCAGAGCATGGAGGAAATGGGTGCGCCGGATGGAACCACTTTCCTGGTGCGAAACCTTTTTTACAATACGCCGGCCAGAAGCAAATTCCTGAAATCGGATACTTCAGAGGCCAATTATATTGGAACCATGATGGAGCAGCTTGCCCTTTCCCACCCGGAAATTTCCTTTAAATATATTCAGAACAAGCAGGTGAAGCTGCATACTTCCGGGAATTATAATGTGAAAGATGTCATCTATAACGTATATGGGCGCGACATGGCAAAGGCGCTCCTGGATGTTTCCTATGAGAACGATTTCATGAAGATTGAGGGATTTGCCGGGAAGCCGGAGGTGTCACGAGGCAATCGAAGCTTTGAAAATTACTATGTAAATGGCCGGTTTGTGAAAAATAACATTATCACAAAGGCCATCGAGGATGCGTATAAGGGCTTTGTGATGCAGCATAAATTTCCTTTTGTTTCCCTGCATATTCAGATGACGGGAAATGACCTGGACGTAAACGTGCATCCCAGGAAGCTGGAGGTGCGTTTTGCAAGAGGCACCGAGGTATATGATGCCATTTATGAGGCGGTGCATAATGCCCTGCTTCACAGGGAGCTGATTCCGGTAGTCCCTGTAGGAAAAGAAGAGCGGGTTCCAAAGGCTGCAGCAGTAAGCCGCGGAGCTGTTCCGGAGCCTTTTGAGAAAAGCCGCAGGCCGGAGCCTGGCTATGGAAATATGGCTGGGAACCTGGTACAGGCTGGAAAACCATTTCTGCAAAATGGGGGAAAAATGTCCGGGGGATACGGCAGCAGTTCCGGGTATCCGTTTGGCAGTATGCTTCGGGAGCAGGCAGTTTATCAGGCCAAGCCGTTTAGCAAAGAAGAGGAAGCTCTTTTTGCGGGAACCCTGAAGGCAGCTGCACAGGCGGATGAGATGGCAGCTGATGTCGGGAAAACAAATGATGGCAGCAGTCAGGCTGACGGTGCTCCAAATGATATGCAGGATAAACCTGGAGCTCAGCTAGGAAATCTGGAAACTGAGCAGTCTGCACAGACAGCACAAAGTGAAGCGTATACCGGGAAAAATTTAGAAAGTCAGGGCATGACACCTGTTGGACAGAATATGGACAAGAGCGGGATGTCTGGTCTGGAAGCTGGGAATTCTGCAGACTTCCAACCGGAGGACGTACAGGCACAGAATCCGGGGCAAATTGCAGAACAGGGAACAGGTTTCCAGGCAGCAGACACGGTATTGCTTCTGCGAGATTCAGAGTCATCTGCGGAGGCGTCCTCCAAGGTGTCAGATACAGAATCCGGTGCGGAGCCTGTTTCCCAGGAGTCACCGCAGCAGCTGGAACTTTTTCATGAGAAGCTTCTTGCCCCGGAGTCCAGAAGCCGCCACAAGCTGATTGGACAGCTGTTTGACACTTACTGGCTGGTGGAATTTGAAAATCAGTTTTACATCATTGACCAGCATGCGGCCCACGAGAAAGTAAATTATGAGCGTTTTGTAAAACGCTTCAAAGAACAAACTATAGAATCCCAGTACTTAAGTCCGCCTCTTGTAGTAACCTTGAATATGGAGGAACAGGCGCGGCTGAAGGCAAACGAAGAGTACTTCAGGCAATACGGTTTTGAGATTGAACCATTTGGAGGACGGGAATACTGTATCAGTGCAGTTCCATCCAATCTCTACGGCTTTCACGAAGAAGAACTGTTTCTGGAAATGCTGGATAATCTGGGTGGGGAAGGCTCGAAGGATGCGTTTAACCTTTTTACCACAAGACTTGCGACTATGGCATGCAAAGCAGCCGTTAAGGGAAATCACCAGATGTCCGCCCTTGAGGCAGACAAGCTGATCGACGAGCTTCTGACTCTGGACAATCCTTACAATTGTCCTCACGGTCGCCCCACGATCATTGCCATGACCAAAACGGAAATTGAGAAAAAATTTAAGCGAATTGTGTAACACAGGAGAAATCATGAAAAAACCTCTTATTGTCCTCACCGGCCCAACAGCAGTGGGAAAAACAAAATTGTCTATTTCCCTTGCCAAAGCAGTTGGCGGTGAGATCATTTCTGCAGATTCCATGCAGGTTTATAAATATATGGATATCGGTTCAGCCAAGATTATGCCAGAAGAAATGCAGGGAGTCCCTCACTATCTTGTGGATGCGCTGATGCCAGATGAGGAATTTCATATTGTGCGTTTCCAGCAAATGGCAAAGGAAGCCATGGAAAAGATTTACGCCAACGGGCATATTCCAATCCTGGTGGGCGGTACGGGATTTTATATTCAGGCAGTGACCAGGGATATCGATTTTACCCAGGCAGAACAGGATGACGGATACCGGGCCAGCCTGGAAGCCCTTGCCCAGGAAAAGGGAGTGGCTTATCTTCACCAGATGCTGGCCAAGGTGGATCCTAAAAGTGCGGAGGAAATTCATGAGAATAATGTGAAGCGTGTGATCCGCGCCCTGGAGTTTTACCACCAAAACGGCAGCCCGATTTCCGCTCACAATGAAGAACAGCAGGAAAGGGTCAGCCCGTATAATCTTGCCTATTTCGTGCTGAACGCGCCCAGGGAACTGCTTTATCAGCGGATTGATAAACGGGTGGATGAGATGCTGGCTGGAGGTCTTGTAAAGGAAGTGGAGGCTTTGAAGAGCATGGGCTATCACAGAGGGATGGTTTCCATGCAGGGGCTTGGATATAAAGAGATTCTGGCTTATCTGGACAGAGAAATGCCCCTGGAAGAAGCCGTGCGCATCCTGAAGCGCGACACCAGACACTTCGCCAAGCGCCAGCTCACCTGGTTCCGCAGAGAACTGGAAACCCTATGGATCAACAAAGACGAGTTCGGGTATGACGACGGGAAAATGCTGGAGTATATGCTGAGCATTTGCCGTGAAAAGGGGATACTTGGTTAATCTGGCTATTGAAAATACTATCAGTTTACCAGAAACCAGTGAGTTTGCAAGGTATATTCGTGAGCAGGTCATTTCAGGAGCGGTTTTAACGGAGACCTGCGATGAATATACCTTGTGAACTCACGTCCGGAGAACGATACACTTATAAATAACACAAAAAATGGAGGAATGCCGTCAAACAGACGGTGAGAATTATTATGAAAGAATTATACGAACAACTTGGAATTTCATCCCAGGTATATGATTTTTGCCATGGGATAGAGGAATCTTTAAAAGAAAGATTCGAACAGTTCGACAAAACTGCAGAATACAACCAGATGAAAGTCCTTCTGGCAATGCAGAAAAACCGTGTCAGCGAGGAATGCTTCGGCTCCTCATCAGGTTATGGCTATAACGACTACGGCCGCGACACCCTGGAAAAAGTATACGCAGACACCTTCCACACCGAAGCCTGTCTGGTACGTCCCCAGATCGCATGCGGAACCCACGCCCTTGCCATCGCCCTTTTCGGAAATCTCCGCCCAGGGGATGAAATGCTGGCACCAGCCGGAAAACCATACGACACTTTGGAAGAAGTCATTGGAATCCGCCCATCCAAAGGCTCCCTGGCAGAATACGGCGTCACCTACCGCCAGGTAGACCTTCTCGAAGACGGCACCTTTGACTACGAAAACATCCGCAAAGCAATCAACGAAAAAACAAAACTGGTAGAAATCCAGCGCTCCAAAGGCTATATGACCCGCCCATCCTTTTCCGTAAAACAGATCGGCGAGCTCATCTCCTTTGTAAAAAGCATCAAACCAGATGTAATCTGCATGGTAGACAACTGCTACGGCGAATTCGTAGACACCATCGAGCCAAGCGACGTTGGCGCAGATATGGTAGTCGGTTCCCTGATCAAAAACCCAGGCGGCGGACTTGCCCCGATCGGCGGCTACATTGCAGGAACAAAAGAATGCGTGGAAAATGCTTCCTACCGCATGACCTGCCCGGGACTTGGCGCAGAGGTAGGCGCTTCCCTTGGAGTAAATCGCTCCTTCTATCAGGGCTTTTTCCTGGCACCTATGGTAACAAAGGGCGCATTAAAAGGCGCTGTTTTCGCAGCCAATATTTATGAAAAATTAGGCTTCGACGTTGTTCCCAACTCCACGGAACCAAGACAGGATATTATCCAGGCCGTCACCTTAAACAGCCCGGAAAGACTGATCGCTTTCTGCAAAGGAATTCAGGCCGCAGCACCGGTTGACAGCTATGTAGATCCGGAACCCTGGGATATGCCAGGCTATGACAGCCAGGTGATTATGGCTGCAGGTGCCTTTGTCCAGGGCTCTTCCATCGAACTTTCCGCAGACGGACCGGTGAAAGAACCATACGCCGTATATTTCCAGGGCGGACTTACCTGGGAGCACGCAAAGCTTGGCGTTATGATGTCTCTGCAGAAATTAGTAGAACAGGATCTGGTGAAGCTGCCGCAGTAAAGCTGGAGCCTTTTTCAGACACACTCGCAGACATTTGCAGGAGTTTATATGGATAAAAAACGTGTTGTAATCATAGGCGGCGGTGCCTCCGGCCTGATGGCTTCTATTGCAGCGGCGGAAAACGGCGCAGCCGTAACCATTCTGGAACAAAATGAAAAGCCAGGCAAAAAAATCTGCGCCACCGGAAACGGAAAATGCAATTTCACCAATCTCCAGAAGCAGACTGACGCTTACCGAAGCGACAATCCGGGCTTCTGGGAGGAAGTTCTGAACCAGTTTTCCGTAGAAAATACAGTAGATTTTTTCACAGAGCTTGGGCTTTACCCGGTAAATAAAAATAACGGATATCTTTATCCCCACAGCGGACAGGCTTCCAGCGTGGCGGAGGTGCTGTGCATGAAGGCCCGCAGCCTTGGGGTGAAGATCAAAACCAATGAGCAGGTAAAAAGCATTTCCAAAGAAAAGAACATCTGGAAAATCCATACCCAGGGCTGGACTTACGAAGGGTATGCTGTGATTCTGGCAAACGGTTCCAGGGCATCTTCCATTTCCGGTTCAGACGGAAGCGGCTATGAAATCGCTGCCGCTTTGGGACATTCTGTAATTACGCCTCTTCCGGCATTGACTGCACTGAAATGCAAAAACACAGGCTTTTCCGGCTGGGCCGGAGTGCGCACCGAAGGGAAGATTTCCCTGTACGCAGACGGGAAAAAAATCGCAGAAGAAACAGGAGAACTGCAGCTCACAGACTACGGCGTGTCTGGAATTCCTGTATTTCAGATCAGCCGCTATGCCATCCGTGCTTTCTGGAAGGGCCAAAAAACAGAGCTGCGACTGAATTTCCTGCCCGAATTTTCCAGGGAACAACTTGCTGCGTTTCTGGAAAAACGAAAACAGGACAGCCCCTATAAAGGCAAAAAAGAATTTTTTACCGGACTTTTCCCGGATAAGCTTGCCAAAGTGCTTCTGGCGTCCAAAAATCTGGAGGAAGCCATTTACAGCTACCCTCTTAAAGTAACAGGCTATCAGCCCTTTGAACAGGCACAGGTGTGCTCCGGCGGCGTAGATACCAGGGAAGTGGATGCAAAAACACTGGAATCCAGATTGGTCCCCGGCCTGTACTTTGCAGGCGAGCTGCTTGACGTCGACGGAAAATGCGGCGGCTACAACCTGCAGTGGGCGTGGTCCAGCGGGTACGCTGCAGGAATGAATGCCGGCAGATCATAAGAAAAAGCAAGGAGAAACAACATGATCCGAATTACCCAGTTAAAACTTTCAATCAATCATACGCCGGAAGAGCTTGCCCATAAGATCCGCAAGGCCCTTCGTCTGAAAAACGAAGGTTTCTCTTACGAAATCGTGAAGCAGTCCCTGGACTGCCGCCACAAGGATGACAAAAAATTCGTATACACTGTGGACGTTTCTTTGCAGGAAAAAAATCAGGAAGGCAAGATTGTCCGAAAAGTTCACGATAATAATATTACGTTAACCGACAAAAAAGAATACATTTTCCCGACACCTGGCAATGAAGAACTGAAACATCCACCTGTGATCGTGGGAAGCGGTCCAGCAGGAATTTTCTGCGCCTGGTATCTGGCAAAGGCGGGTTACCGTCCGGTTGTGTTAGAGCGCGGCGAGGAAGCCCATATCCGCCAGAAAACGGTGGAAGCCTTTTGGAAAAACGGGGTGCTGGATCCAGATTCCAACGTACAATTTGGAGAAGGGGGAGCTGGAACTTTTTCCGATGGAAAGCTGAATACTCTTGTGAAAGATCCTTCCGAAAGAAACCATGAGGTGCTGAAACGGTTTGTACAGGCTGGCGCGCCTGAGGAGATCATTTACCAGCAGAAACCTCATCTTGGCACAGATGTGCTGGTAGGCGTTGTGGAGACTTTGCGCCATGAGATCGAGGAGATGGGAGGAACCTTCCACTTCCGTTCCAAAGTAACAGACCTGGTTTTGGAAAAGGGACAGTTAAAAGAAATTGAAATAAACGGGGAACAAAGGATTCCAGCTCAGGTGTGTGTGCTGGCAGTGGGACACAGCGCCCGGGATTCCTTTGCCATGTTTGAGAAAAAAGGAATCTACATGGAGCCAAAATCCTTTGCAGTAGGCGTTCGAATGGAACATCCCCAGTCCATGATCAACATGGCGCTCTACGGGGAAGAAGAAAACGAGAAGCTTGGAGCAGCTGCCTACAAGGTAACGCACACCTGCGAAAACGGCAGAGGCGTCTATTCTTTCTGCATGTGCCCGGGCGGATACGTGGTCAACGCTTCTTCTGAGCCGGGAGGACTGGCAGTCAACGGCATGAGCTACCAGGCAAGAGACAGCCGCAATGCCAATAGTGCCCTGATTGTGTCCGTGACCCCGGAGGATTTCCCGGAAGAAGGACCTCTCGGGGGCGTAGAATTCCAGCGCAGTCTGGAGCGTGCCGCATGGAAGGCTGGAAATGGAAAAGTTCCGGTACAGCTGTTTGAGGATTATCAGAATCACAGGCCAAGCACCGCACTTGGAGAAGTAGAGCCCTGTATTAAAGGAGAATATACCCCGGGGGATGTGCGGAGTATTTTCCCAAAAGAGATCGGAGATTCCATTGAAGAAGGCGTTCTGGCCTTTGGAAAAAAGATCAAAGGTTTTGACAGACCGGATGCCGTCCTTTCCGGTGTGGAAAGCCGTACTTCTTCACCAGTAAGAATTGTTCGTGAGAAAGACTCCCTGGAGGCAAATTATAAAGGAATCTATCCCTGCGGAGAAGGTGCCGGATATGCAGGGGGAATCACTTCTGCAGCCATGGATGGCATCAAAGTGGCAGAGGCTATTTCGAAAAAGTTTAAAAAAATTTAGGAGAGAGTGTACATCTCTCCTTTTTTATGCTAAAATGAGTCTGCGTTGTAATTCATCCTTACTGCTTACAGGCAAAATGTGAACAGTAACGATTTATCTCCTGGAGAACTGCAGGTACAAAGATATGAATGAAATAACGCAGACCATCAGAGATCTGCCGGAGTCTTCACGGCCTTATGAGAAATGTCTCAAGTGGGGACCGTCGGTGTTAAGCGACAGCGAGCTTCTGGCAGTGATCTTAAGAAACGGGGTGCAGGGAGCCAATTCTCTTGCACTTGCCAATCAAATCTTAAGTCTTACGAAAGATACCTCATATCCGGGGCTTTTGGGACTGCTTCACATGTCCCTGCCGGATCTGATGAAGGTGAACGGAATCGGGAAGGTCAAAGCCGTCCAGCTGAAATGTATCGGGGAGCTTTCCAAGCGGATGGCGTCTGCTGCTGCCAGACCAAGACTTTCTTTCAATGATCCCGTCACAATAGCAAGATACTATATGGAACATCTCCGTCACGAGGAGCAGGAGATGCTGATCGTCATGCTGCTGGATGGAAGGAATCATCTTCTTGGGGAGCAGACGATTTCAAAGGGGACGGTAGGAGCCACACTGATCACGCCCAGAGAGGTGTTTGTGGAGGCACTGAAGTTCCACGCCGTGAGCCTGATCCTGGTTCACAATCACCCAAGCGGCGATCCTTCGCCCAGTGAGTGTGATGTGGAAATCACGGAACGGATCTACCGGTCAGGGGAGCTGATAGGGGTGAAGCTTCTGGATCACATTGTGATCGGTGACCAGAAATACGTAAGCTTTCGGGAACAGGGAATGCTTCCTGTGTAATTCGGAAGTGCACCTTTTGGGAAGGGTAAAATGATGAAGGGACAGGTATATGCTGTTTGAAAAAACATATGGAATAGATCTTGGAAGCAGTTCCGTCAAGGTCTATTCCATGATTCGAAATAAAAGCTACATTGAGAAGAACATGATTGCGGCGAAAGGCCGCAAAATCATAGCCGTGGGCAACGAAGCGTATGAAATGTTTGAAAAAGCACCATCTAACATTTCCGTAAGTTCGCCGATGGCTTTTGGTATGATAGCCAATCTGGAACTGCAGGAAATTGTACTTTACAGTATGATGAGAAAAATTGATAAAATTTTAGGAATAGGCTCTGTTATGTATTTTGCAGTCCCTCTTGACATGACTGCCATTGAGAAACGGGCTTATTACCAGGTGGCAAATGGCCACTGGCTTCGCAAGAACCGTGTCTATATGGTGGAGGCACCCATTGCAGATGCCATTGCCATGGGCGTGGATCTGGAGAACAATGAGGGAAGCATGGTGGTGAATATCGGTGCCCAGAGCACGAATTTTTCCATTATCACAGGGGGCAGGATCATTATCAGCAAGAAGATCCCCATCGGGGGACGGCAGATGAATGAAGCTGTATGCAGCGAGGTGCGCAAGCGCTATAACCTTCAGATCGGAACCCGTACAGGGAAGCGGCTGAAGCTTGTAATGGGGCGTCTTGCAGACCAGCACAAGCAGGCCCGCAAGGTAGTTGGAATCGACAGTGTATCCGGACTTCCAAGAGAAGAAGTGATTTCTGCCTATGTGGTGAATGCAGGCATTATGAACTGCGTTAATGAGATCGGAGCCCAGATGAAGGTTTTTCTGGAGCGTATTCCGCCTCAGATTGCCTACCACATAGCCAAGGAGGGAATTTTCCTCACGGGCGGAAGTACCAGGATTCCGCACATAGATACATATCTGGCAAGCTATACCGGATATTCTTTTAACCTGTCCGACCTTTATGAGACCTCTTCGGTCACAGGACTTGAGAAGATCATTCACGACAGGGAGCTGCGCAAGTGGGCACAACCCATTACACAGCGTAAATTATAAGTTTTAGGGGTGCCATTTCATGAAAAACCTGAAGAAAAAATTTCGTTTCCGAATTAATTTAAAAAGCAAGCATCTGCTGGCAATCATGACGCTTTTCTGCCTGTGCTGCATTGTGTCCACCTTTGCATCGGGCATTTCCACTGCTCCTCTTCAGGAGGCGGCAGGAATCGTCATTGTGCCATTTGAGAAAAGCATTGAGAAGATCGGCTCCATGATCCGTTCTGCAGGGGACAGCTTCCAGGACAAGCAGGACCTGATTTTTGAAAATGAAGAGCTCAAAGCACAGATTGACAGCCTTACCACGCAGAACAACAAGCTGATCCAGGATCAGGGAGAATACCAGCGCCTGAAAGAGCTTTATGACCTGGACCAGACCTACGAGGAGTATCCAAAGGTTGCAGCCACCATTATTTCCAAGGATCCGGGCAACTGGTACGATACCTTTATGATCAACAAGGGCTCCAAGGACGGAATCCGCGTGGACAATAATGTAATCGCAGGCAAGGGACTTGTAGGAATCGTTACGGAAGTCGGTTCTTCCTGGGCAACAGTGCGCTCCATCATAGATGACAGCAGCAGCGTCAGCGCAATGACCGTAAGCACCTCAGACAACTGTATTGTAAACGGTGACCTGGAGCTGATCGATGAGGGCAAGCTTCGTTTTGAGCAGCTTTATGATCAGGAAAACAAGGTGACAGTCGGGGAACGTATTGTGACCTCCAATATCAGTGAGAAGTTCGTGGAAGGGCTTTTCATCGGCTATGTAAGCGAGGTGGAGGTAGACAGCAATAACCTGACCAAGACCGGTACCATTGTAACGCCTGTGGATTTCCTCCATCTGAAGGATGTATTTGTAATTACAGTCAACAAGCAGGATATGACAGATGACAGCGCGGCAGATACAGCGAAGAGTGTACAGGAGGGTGCGGATGAAGAGTAAGGTCGTCTTTTTTCTCACTGTGGTAGTATGCTTTCTGCTGCAGAGCACGGTTATGGATCTGATCTCCATTGGCTCTGTGACGCCCAACCTGATGCTGGTCCTGTGTGTGTCTATGGGATTGATGCGGGGGCGTAAGAGCGGGCTGTGGACAGGCTTTTTGTCCGGGCTTCTGGTGGATCTGTTTTTCGGATCCATATTTGGATTTTATGCTTTGATCTATATGTACATCGGCTATCTGAGCGGATATGCCCACAGAATTTATTATGATGATGACGTGAAGGTTCCCATGTTTCTTACTGCAGGTGCGGATCTTCTGTATAATCTGGCAGTCTACGGACTGCAGTTCCTTCTCCGGGGACGTCTTGGACTTCGTACATACCTGTACAGGATCATTATTCCGGAGATGTTTTACACGGTATTTATTACCTTGATTGTATATCGGCTTTTCCGTTACATCAACTATCGCTACATGAATATTGCAAGGAAAGAAAGTGAGTCAATTTGGGTACTAAAATAAAACGTATTTTTCGAAAAATCAGTTTAAAAAGAACAACCGTCCTGGTCCTGGCATTTGTTCTGATGTCTGTTGTGCTGGTCCGCAGGCTTTTTGACCTGCAGATCATCCAGGGACAGGACTATATCAGTAAATTTGAAGCAAGAACCACCAAGGAACGTGTGATCAAAAGCACCAGGGGGAACATTTTGGACCGGAACGGAGATATTCTGGCATCCAATGTGCTGTCCTATTCCCTGACCTTTGAGGATAACGGAACCTACACTTCTACCAGAGAGAAGAACCTTACCCTGAACGGCGTGGCTTATCAGGTGCTTCAGATCCTGCACAGCAATGGGGATGATATCACCCATTCTTTTCATATTGTGGTAGACGACAGCGGGGAATATGCCTTTGATGTATCAGAGGGATTTACCCTGAACCGTTTCCGTGCGGATATTTACGGCCAGGCGCTGATCGATGACCTGGAGGATGCGCAGAAAACGGCAACTGCGGATGAAATGATGGCATTCCTTACCGGTTCCGAGAAGTTTTCCATTGTTCTGGAGGGCGACAGGGCGTACACGGAAGAAGAGCTTTCCTCCCATGGTCTGCCTCAGACTTTGACGAAACAGGAAATGCTGGATATTGCCACTATCCGATATGAACTGAATACCAACAGCTTCAAGAAATACATGCAGGTGACCATTGCGACCAATGTAAGCGAGAAGTCTGTGGCTGCCATTATGGAGAATAAGACCGGACTTCAGGGAATCGATGTGGTGGAGGATTCTATCCGCCAGTACATAGACGACGAAAGCATGGCGCCTATTCTTGGCTACACGGGAAGGGCTTCCTCTGAGGAACTGACAGAGCTTCGCAAGCAGAACCCGGATTACTCCAATGATGCCATTGTAGGTAAAGCTGGAATCGAGCAGTATATGGAGCTTACCCTTCAGGGAACAGACGGTAAGGAAACCGTTTACGTGGATAACCTTGGAAAGGTTCTGAAAATTGATGAGGATACCAAGGTAGAGCCTGTGGCAGGTAATGACGTTCAGCTTACCATTGATACAGACTGGCAGTCCGCAATCTACCAGATTCTGAAGCAGCGTGTGGCAGGTGTGCTCCTTACCAAGATCGATGCGGTAAAAACCTTTGACTATTCTGCTGTGACAGATGCCAGCCAGATCCGTATTCCGATTTATGATGTATACAACGCACTGATTTCCAACAGTGTGATCGATATTAACAAATTTGACCGTACAGATGCTTCTGATACAGAAAAAAATTTATATGCCAAATTTCAGCAAAAGCAGCAGAGCGTTTTTGATACAATAAGCTCGAAGCTGAATGGCTCCAACCCGCCGGCCTATAAGGACGAGGATACAGAGACCCAGGAATACCTTTCCTATATCTGCAATGACCTTCTTCGGGATACCCTTGGAATCATTTCCCGTGATGCCATCGATACTTCCGATGCTACTTACAAGGCATGGACTACAGATGAGAGCATCAGCCTGAAGGATTATCTGACCTATGCCACAAGTCAGGGCTGGATCAACATCAGTAGCTTTTCTCCGGAAGGAGAATATCTGGATTCTGATGAGATCTATCAGGCACTGACTGCATATATCATTGATTATCTGAGTACAGATACGGGATTTTCCAAGCTGCTGTATAAGTATATGCTTCTGAATGATACCATTTCCGGTCAGGAGATCTGTCTGGCCCTGTATGAGCAGGGTGTTCTGGATAAGGAGGACGGATCTTATGAGAATTTGGCGTCCGGAGCTACAAGTGCCTATGATTTTATGATCAATAAGATCTATAATCTGGAAATCGAACCTGCACAGCTTGCCCTTATGCCTTGTTCTGCTTCCGCAGTGGTTGTGGATGTGAAGAACGGAGATGTGGTAGCCCTGGTATCTTATCCAGGATATGACAATAACCGACTGACCAACGATATGGATACAGAGTACTATGCCAAACTGGCACTGGATCAGTCCAGCCCATTCTTTAATAAGGCCACCCAGCAGACAACTGCGCCAGGTTCTACCCTGAAGCTTCTTTCCACCATTGCAGGTATGGAAGAGGGCGTGATTGACGAGGGCACTTATATTGAATGTACCGGTACCTTCGATTATGTAGATCCGCCGATCAACTGCTGGAACAAGGAAGGTCACGGCGGTCTTGATATCCGTACCGCTATTGAGCAGTCCTGTAACTATTTCTTTAATATGATCGGTTTCCAGCTTGGAAAGGTTGGGGACAATGAGTTTTCTGAGGTGCAGAGCCTTAGCAAGCTTCAGGAGTATGCTTCTTTGATCGGGCTTGATCAGAAGACCGGAATCGAGCTTTCCGAGGCTTCTCCGAAGGTTTCCGATGCGAAAGCAGTTCCGTCCTACATGGGACAGGGAAACAACCTGTTTACCACAACACAGCTGGCCAGATATGCAACAACTGTGGCAACTTCCGGTAACGTATTTAAACTTACCCTCCTCGACAAAGTAACGGATCCAAAGGGAGAAGTGCTTGAGGAATATGAGCCGGAACTGCAGGATGTAGTGAATATTTCTTCAAATATCTGGGATGTGCTCCATGATGGTATGCGCCGTGTAATCCAGACCCACAGCCAGTTCGACGGACTGGGCATTGAGGTGGCTGGTAAGACCGGTACTGCCGAGCTGGATCTGCGTCACCCGAACCATGGTCTGTTCGTTGGCTACGCGCCTGCATCCGATCCGGAATATGCGGTGGCAATCCGTATTGCCAATGGCTACAGTTCCGGTAATGCGTGTCTGATAGCTAATGATACTTTTAAATATATGTACAATCTTGCAGATAAAGATTCTATTCTCACAGGAGTCGCTTCTACAGACACCAGTGATACATCGAATGACTAAACTTAAGCTATGCCTGCGGCAGTATTTCCGCAGGCATAACCATAAGAGGAATACCAGGATTTTGGAACATTTTGTTTAGGAGGAATCAGAAAAAATGGGTGAAGTCATTGTCATTACATCCGGAAAAGGCGGTGTGGGAAAAACAACTACCGTTGCCAACATTGGAACCGGACTGGCTATGATGGGCAAAAAAACAGTGGTTGTGGACACGGATATCGGTCTTCGAAACCTTGACGTTGTGCTGGGACTTGAGAACCGGATCGTTTACAACCTGGTGGATGTGGTTCATGGAAGCTGTCGGTTGAAACAGGCACTGATCAGGGACAAGCGTCATCCGGAGCTGTATCTGCTGCCATCTGCCCAGACCAAGGATAAAACGGCGGTATCCCCGGAGCAGATGATCAAGCTGACAGATGATCTGCGGGAAGAATTTGACTATATTCTTCTGGATTGTCCAGCCGGGATCGAGCAGGGGTTCAAAAACGCCATTGCAGGTGCTGACAAGGCCCTTGTAGTTACCACTCCAGAGGTTTCTGCCATTCGTGACGCGGACCGGATCATCGGCCTGCTGGAGGCCAATGACTTGCGGGACATTCATCTTATTATCAACAGGCTTCGCCCGGATATGATTGCCAGAGGGGATATGATGTCTGTGGATGATGTGACGGAAATTCTGGCTGTGGATCTGATCGGAACCCTTTTGGATGATGAGCAGATCGTGGTGGCGACCAATCAGGGAGAGCCCTTATCCGGCCGAAACTCTCAGGCGGAGGAGGAGTACCGCAATATCTGCAGGCGGCTTATGGGGGAGGAAGTTCCTTTTGCCCAGATCCGTCAGAAGAAGGGCATGCTTTCCAGACTATTTAAAAGACACTGAGAGAGTGCAGGAAGGACAGACTGGATCCTGATAGTTGTCAATAAAAGTTTTATGTAAATCATCAAGCCGCGAGGAGGAATTCTTATGAAGACCTTTTTACATGAGAAAAGGCGTTCAGCAGGATATGCCCGGGACAGAATGAAGCTTCTTCTGATTTCCGAGCGTATTGAATGTTCCCCACAGATGATGAAAATGTTAAAAAGTGACCTGGTACATACTGTGAAAAAGTATGTTTCCATAGAAGAAAGTAAAGTGAAAATACAGATTTCACAGGAGCCGCCAGTTCTTATGGCGTACATTCCTGTGCAAAGGAAAAAGGACAAATAGATATATGATTAGACAGTATAAGCTGCGTTTTTACAATTTTAAGCTGGTAGCCCTGCTGCTTGCCATCAGTTTGTTTGGAGTACAGCTGGTTGCAAGCGCGTCCCCGGATCTTCGCAACAAACAGCTGTTGGGAGTTGTGACGGGAGTTGTGATCCTGATTATTTTATCGCTAATGGATTATTCCTGGATCCTGAATTTCCAGTGGATCATGTATGGCTTTAATCTGCTTATGCTTATTGGCGTACGATTGTTCGGAAGCGAGGCAGGAGGTGCTTCAAGATGGCTGGATATCGGAGGCTTCCGTTTCCAGCCTACCGAGCTTTCCAAGATTATCATTATCCTGTTTTTTGCCAAGTTTTTTATGGACCATGAGGATGATATCAATACGTTTAAGATCCTTGCAGAGTCGGCAATCCTTCTTGCGGTTCCCCTTGCACTGATCTATGCACAGCCGGATATGAAAAATACCATTACTGTAACGGTGATCTTCTGTATTTTGCTGTATGTGGCGGGCTTAAGCTACAAGGTTATCGGCGGGGCAATCCTGATCGCGGTGCCGCTGGCAGTTATTTTCCTTTCCATAGTGGTGCAGCCGGATCAGACTCTAATCAAGAGCTATCAGAGAGACCGTATCATGTCTTTCTTATACCCGGAGAACGCGGAATATCAGGAAGATATTGAACAGCAGAACAACTCCAAGACTGCGATCGCATCCGGAGAGCTGGTGGGAAAAAGACTGACCAGTGACGGCTATGTTTCTTCTGTAAATGAAGGAAACTTCGTTGCGGAGAACCAGACGGACTTTATTTTTGCGGTTGCGGGAGAGGAGTATGGATTTATCGGGTGCACGGCCATTGTGATTCTGCTTCTGCTGATTTCGATAGAGTGCATACGAATGAGTCTTCGAGCCAAGGATCTTGCGGGGAAAATACTTTGCTGCGGGGTAGGCAGCGTGGTAGCCATACAGAGCTTTCTGAATATCTGCGTTGCCACCGGACTTGCACCGAATACAGGTACGCCGCTGCCCTTTGTAAGCTACGGCCTGACATCTCTGATCAGTCTGTTTATCGGTATGGGACTGGTGATGAATGTAGGTCTGCAGAGCAGCGCATACAATAAAGAACTGAAGAAAAAAGAAATTGATAAGAAAGAGGAATACTTATGACAGCGGCGAAAAAAAACAACTCCAGGCGTAAGTCCGCCAAATTTCGCAGATCCAGGAAAAAAAGGATCCAGAAAACCATTTTGCTGGTGCTCCTTTTGATTTTCCTTGGCGGAGCGGGAATCGGGTCTATTTATCTTTTAAGAAACGGAACGCTGTTTGGCAAGCTGGATGAGCCTTATATGGCCTCCCGGGAGTTCTCCGGCGGAATTACAGGGACAGACAGCCTGCGGGCGGATGGCTTTGCCAAGAAGCTTTGTGTGGTGGTTTCGGATGTTCCTATGGATGGGGTTTCCCTTGGAGAGAACCAGAAAGGGCTTCTTCTGGATTTGGATGACAGGCAGGTGCTTTATTCCAAACAGGCACTTGAGAAGGTATATCCAGCCAGTATCACCAAGATCATGACTGCCATGCTGGCGCTGAAATATGGAAATATGGATGATGTAGTGACCATTACCCAGGAGAATCTGGATCTGGAATCCGGTTCTCAGGTCTGCGGCTTCTGGGCCGGGGATCAGGTGACCATGGATCAGCTTCTGCATTGTCTTCTGGTGTATTCCGGAAATGATGCAGCTTCCGCCATTGCAACCCATGTAGGAGGCTCTACAGAGGGCTTTGTGGAGATGATGAACAGCTTTGCGAAAGAGCTTGGCTGCACGGGAACCCATTTTACCAACCCACACGGACTGCAGGACGAAAATCATTATACCACGCCATATGATATTTACCTGATGCTGAAGGAAGCACTGAATTATCCGGAATTTACCCAGATTACCCAGATGGGCTCTTATACGGTAGAATACACCCATGCAGACGGAAGCAGCGCAAGCACGACTCTGACAGCCACAGACCATTATCTGACCGGAGAGGCGACTCCGCCTAAGAATGTGACTATTCTTGGAGGAAAGACCGGTACCACAGACAATGCCGGCAACTGTCTTGCCCTGTTAAGCCAGAACGCATACGGAAAGCCGTATATCTCTATTGTTATGGGAGCTTCTACCAAGGATGAGCTTTACCAGCAGATGTCCTCTTTGCTGCAGAACATCAATTGACGCAGTTTGCTGAATTGTGCAGTTTTTACACAATTGAGAAAAATAGACAGAAATTTCAAAAAAACTCTTGTCTTTTTAGAAAAATTATACTATAATATGAATTATATTAAACAAGGTTTTTGGTAAAATTTAATATCATATTGTCTAAGGAGGAAAACATCATGGTTGAACTGATCGTAGGAAAGAAAGGCAAAGGCAAAACAAAAGTGCTCTTAGACAGAGTAAACAATGCAGTGAAAGAAGCTAATGGAAGCATTGTTTATCTTGACAAAAGTACCAAGCACATGTATGAGCTTAACAACAAGGTACGTCTTATCGACGTTTCCTCTTATCCGTTGAAGAATGCAGACGAGTTTGTAGGTTTTATCTGCGGTATTATTTCTCAGGATCACGATCTTGAGCAGATTTATCTGGACAGCTTCCTGAAGGTTTCCAAGCTGGAAGATGCAGACGTTACAGATACTCTTGAGCAGCTGAACAAGATCAGCGAGAAATATGGTATTTCCGTAGTTGTAAGTATTTCTCTTGATAAAGAAGAGTTACCAGAAGCATTACAGGATAAGATTGCAGTAGCATTATAATCACAGATGATATGATATTGCAGCTATAAAATTCAGTAAAACCAAACCAGAGGTACATAAGGACACGACTCGTTATGGGACGTGTCCTTTTTCTGGCTGTTGGCCTTATATGTATTTCAATGGTTCAGTCCTCACGCAGCTTCACTGCGGTGGCGGCCTGACGGCGTCTGGAGTCGTCCAGGGCAGCGTAATGCTTCTTGGTGGTGTTGACGTCCTTGTGACCCAAAACATCGGCTACAAGGTAAATATCCCCTGTTTCCTGGTACAGGGCGGTACCGTAGGTACTGCGGAGCTTGTGAGGGGTGATTTTCTTGGTGGTGGTAACCTGGCGGGCGTATTTCTTGACCAGGTTTTCGACGGCCTGGACGCCAATCCGTTTGCGCTGGGTAGAGTAGAAGAGAGCGTGCTCGTGGCCTTCTACAGGGACGATATTTTTGCGCACTTCCAGGTAGTTTTTCAGGGCTTTTTCTACTTCAGGGCCGAAATATACAACCATTTCATTTCCGCCTTTTCGGGTAACCTTGATTCCGTTATTTTTGAAATCTACATCCTCAATGTCAAGACCGACACATTCCGAAACACGAACACCTGTTCCCAGCAGGAGAGTGACGAGAGCGAGGTCGCGGTCCTTGGTTTTCTCGTAGTAGACCTTTTTCTGTCCGGTAAGGTCATCGCCGCCGTGTTCGATATAATCAAGAAGCAGGGCAACTTCATCGGCTTCCAGGCGGATGATGCTTTTCTGGTGGATTTTCGGAACGTCTACCAGGACCGTTGGATTGGTATGGATCATTTCCCGTTTGAAATAATAGGCATAAAAGCTTCTTAAGGAAGACATTTTGCGTTTCAGGCCGCGTTCGCCGTTGGTTTCAGTTTTGTCGCCGGCCTGGTAAACCTTCAGATATTCTTCATATTCCTCAAGATCAATGGCTGTGATCTGATCCAGAATATCTACAGTAAAGGCATCCATAGACCAGTCCTTGAAAACTGGATTTTGCTCCAAGAGGAACTGGAAGAAAATCCGGATGTCATAGGCATAGGAAATTCTGGTTTTGGTTGTGGTACGTGGCTCAATGGCACGAAAGAAATCCCTGCAAAATGGAGGCAAGGTTTTCAGAACGTCACGAAGCCGCAAGGTATTTTCAACGTCAGTTTGTTCGTGGTAAGTGACTTTTTTATCCATGAAAAATTCTCCTTTATAAAGTTCGTTGTTTATAGAATGTGATGATAAATGTATAGCTGCGTTTCAACTAAGACAACGGGCAATGATATGTAAGGTAATAAAGTACATGGCAATGAGAAATAAAATTCTAAAAAGCAACGGGTAAACAATAAAATAATTAGCAAAAAATGCAATTAAAAACAAAGCCCCAAAATACAGTCTAGATGGCCATTAAACGGCCAAATAGCCGTTTATCCAGAGAAGTGGCTCCTTCCCAGGCCCATCTATATGAAAAACTCGGGTTTGTCGTATAGATTGAGATGAGGAACATAACGCCGGATCAGCCGCTTCTTCCTGCCTTTCCGGCGTTTTTTATGAATTTCCAGCATATTTTATGTGCATTAATAAATTAGATTTTTATTTCATAATAATTGATGATTTTATCAGCTGCTTCAATTCTAATTCTACCGTATTTGTAATTTGTACAATCAATGATGCAGCCATGCTCATAGAATGGATTCGTCCAGCATCACCGTAAATGGTCCGTCGTTTTCCAGGGAAACCTTCATGTCTGCGCCAAACACGCCGTGCTGAACAACTGGAACAACCTTGGCAGCTTCCTTTAACATATACTCATAAAGCTCATTCGCCTGATCCGGTGCGCCGGCTTCTATAAAGCTTGGCCGGTTTCCCTTTTTGCAGTTTGCATACAAGGTAAACTGTGAAACCATCAAAAGCTCCCCATTTACATCTGCCAGGGAAAGGTTCGTCTTGCCGTTGGCATCTTCAAAGATCCGAAGCCCCAGCATTTTCTTCAGGTATTTGTCTGCGATTTCTCTGGTGTCATTCTGACCAACGCCAACCAGTACAAGGAATCCTTTGCCGATGCTTCCAACGGTTTCCCCGTCTACCTTAACATCGGCATGATTGACGCGCTGTATTAAAAGTCTCATATGATTACTGTCCGTCCTTTTTGATGTTTTTTTTCTGTTTGTACTCTTCTATTAATTGTCTGACTTTTGCATAAATAATCAGTGAATATTTCTTAATAAATGTCCAGATGGTAATAAGAATTTTCTGGATGGTTTTCAGCAATGTAAGGGTAAATTCCAGCATTGCGGTACGCCTTGGAGTCTGGGCGTGCTTAGGCTCTTCCTCCGGGAAAAGAACCGGCTCGTGGGTCTCAGGGTCCAGGCAGTCAATGTTCACGTAAGTCTGCTCCTGATCTGGAACCTTCTTGTAAACCAGGCTAAAATGAACCAGCTTATCCAGCGCTGCATAGAGAACTGCAAACACCGGAACACCGATGATCATGCCAGGAATTCCGAAAATACCGCCTCCGATCAGGATGGCAACGATAACAAGGAAACTGGACAATCCGGTAGACTCTCCCAGAATCTTCGGTCCAAGGATATTGCCGTCAAACTGCTGAAGGGCCAGAATAAAGATCGCAAAATAAACAGCTTGCAGCGGATCCACCAGCAAAATCAGGAAGATACTTGGAATCGCTCCCAGATAAGGTCCGAAAAACGGAATTACGTTGGTTACGCCAATGATCACACTGATCAGAAGGATGTATGGCATGCTAAGAAGGTTCATGCCAATATAGCACAGCACGCCGATGATGGCGGAATCCAGTATTTTTCCAATGAAAAAGCCGATAAAGGTCTTATTGGTAAAGCGCATGGAACGGATGATAAAATTCGCGTGCTGCGGAGAAAATACTGCATATGTGAGCATTTTCGCCTTGGCGATAAAGCCTTCCTTGTCTGCCATCAGATAAAGGGAAACGATGGCTCCGATCAGGAAGTTCTTCAGGAAATTGATCAGGTCAAAAACACCGGCAGAAATATTCTTCAGCATCTCCTGCATCTGAGGAAGAATATTCTGTGTCAGGTAATTCTGGGCATTTAAAGTGTACTGATCCAGGGTATCAAGTGCCTGACTGTTCAGATTCCATTTCTCCAAAACACTCTGAAGCCATTTCTGGCTGGCTTTCATATAGGTTGGAAAGCTGTAGATCAGGTTCATAACGCTTCGGATCAACTCCGGCAGAACCATCATAATCAAGGCATAAATCAGTGCCAAGAAAAGGAACATGCACAAAAGGACACAGGCCCAGCGGATCGCTTTGCGTCCATTCTTTCCTACTGTGACCTCTTTCTTCTGAAGAATGGGATAAATGATTGTCTTCTCCAGAAAATTAAGAAGAGGTGTGAGAAGAAATGCGATCACAACTCCATAAACAATAGGTGTAAGGATTCCAAGAAAGGTCTGGATTCCTGTGATCAGGGTCTTCATATGGAAAACACCGTAATAAAAAAGCATACTGGCTGCAATTACAAGGAAGGCAGTCACTCCCCAGCGAACATGCTGATTGTCCCAGCGTAATTTCATCTTATTCGATCATCCTCCTGCAACATAATTGCTGAAAATATATGGCTTCGTTTACCATAACAGCGGTTCCTTTCATTATATCATATTATCGCCGAACTGTCTTATTAAAAAAGTATAAAATAATAAAGAGGCTCACCTCTCTCCTGCCTTCAGGAAAAAGGTGAGCCTGACGCCGTTTATTTCATTACTGAAAAAGAATTATTTCTTCAGGTCATCGAAAATATGTATGGTATTGATGATCGCCTGCGCAGCACCCTCAATGCCAAGCACTCCGCTGTCAACGCAAAGGCTGTAGCCTGCAGCTGCGCCCCATTTCTTATTGGTGTAGTAATTGTAATAGCTTGCACGGCTCTTATCCGTCTTGGTGATCATATCCTTGGCTTCCTTCGGAGTTTTATTGTATTTTCCTGCAATACGATTGATTCTCCAGTCCAGATCCGCATGGACGAACACACTGAAGCAGTCCTTGTTATCTGCAAGTGCATAGTCCGCACAGCGGCCGACCATAACGCACGGTCCCTCTGCAGCCAGCTTCTTGATGGCCTCAAACTGTGCCAGGAAAACCTTATGGTTCATAGGCATGTCTGTAAATCCCGCAGAAGAATATCCAAAAGAATAGGTATCCATTACAAGAGAATACAAAAAGCTGTTGGTAGGCTTCTCATCGTGATTCTCGAATAATTCCTTGCAGATACCGCTGTCATTTGCTGCATGCTCCAGAAGCTCCTTGTCGTAGCACTTGATTCCGAAATATCTGGCTACTTCCTGGCCAATCTGTCTTCCGGCACTTCCGTATTCACGTCCGATGGTAATAATTGAACTTGTAGTATTGTTCATAGCTGCCACTCCCTTCTGCAATTCCTTTGTCACTGTCAACTTCGTGCGCAGCAACGTTTTTTCTGTAAATGGCGTTTCACAGAAATATTGTAAGACTATTATACACTACATCTGGGTAAAATGACAACTATTTTCTTAATTTTTCTAACAAATTAAGAAAATATTCTGGCAAAGGTGCAGAAAATTCCATATACTCTCCGGTCCGGGGATGTACAAACCCAAGGACCATGGCATGAAGGGTCTGTCCCTGGAGATGGTAGGGATTTTTGCCGGAGCCGTAGATTTCATCGCCCAGAAGGGGATGTCCAAGGCTGGTCATATGTACACGGATCTGGTGGGTGCGGCCTGTCTCAAGACGGCACTCTATATAGGTGGCGTTCCCGAAACGTTCCAGAACCTTATAATGGGTGACGGCATCCTTGCCGTTTTTGTAGTTGATGGCCATTTTCTTGCGGTCAACAGGGTGACGGCCGATTGGCCCCTCTACGGTTCCCTCATCCTCCTTCAGATTGCCGGAAACAATAGCCCGGTATCGGCGCTTGATGGTATGGTCCTTCAGCTGCTGGGCCAGATCCCGGTGTGCGGTGTCATTTTTGCACACAAGAAGTGCCCCGGTGGTGTCTTTGTCAATGCGGTGGACAATGCCGGGACGCATTACTCCGTTGATTCCGGAAAGATTTCCCTGGCAGTGGTACATAATGGCATTTACCAGGGTTCCGCTGGTGTGTCCGTTTGCAGGATGCACCACCATTCCCTTGGGTTTGTTGACCACCAGTACGTCATCATCCTCATACAGAATATCAAGAGGAATGTTTTCCGGAAGGATGTCCGGCTCGCTTAAATCCGGCACAGTGGTCTGCACCAGATCCCCGGCCTGCAGTTTGTAATTTGCTTTTACAATCTTCCCATTGACGGTTACGCCCTGGTCCTTCAGAAGCTTCTGAAGATAAGAGCGGGAAAGATCCTCATATTTATCAGAAAGGCAGCGGTCTATGCGAACCCCTGCCTCCTCATCTGCTGCGGTGAACTCTAACAGTTCCATATTATTTCAAAACTCCTCTCCGGCATGGAAGCGGTCAAAGGAAGCTTCCTGCCTGGTGTTCACGGTTTCAAAAAATCAAAGTCATCCTCTTCCTTATAGCGGAAAAAGATGAGAAATACCAGGGCAATAATGCCGCAGGTAACGTAAATATCAGCTACATTAAAGGTGGGAAAATCAATCAGGGAAAAATAGATGAAATCCACCACATATCCGCGGAAAACACGGTCAATAAAATTCCCCATAGCCCCAGAAAATACAACTGCTGCAGTAAAAAGCAGGGGCCCGTAATAGGCGGTAGCCGGAGCCTTTACAAAAAGGTAGATAATGGCTGCAAAAAATACAAGACAGATCAGCACCAGAAACAAAAGCCTGCCCTGAAGAAGCCCGAATGCCATGCCCCGGTTCTCAAGGTACCGCAGCACCAGAACGCGGTCAATCAGGGTAACGCCTGCGTTGTCCTTCAGGCCACGGATTGCAAGAAGCTTTGTAATCTGGTCAAAAAGCACCAGAAACAGGATCAGCAGGAAGCCTTTTAGCCTGGGAGCCTTTAATGGCCTGGTTCGTCTGTCCTGGGACAGTGTCTGCTCTTTCATAGGGCATTACCTGCAGATCGCATGGATTCCCACAAGAAGCTCTTCATCTGTAACTGTTTTGTCAATGAAGCTCTTTCCAAGACCGTCCATGAGAATGAATTTGATCTGTCCCTGTTCCATTTTTTTGTCCTTTTTGGTAGCGGCAAGGATATCCTGTGGGGAAAGTCCCTCCACATATAAAGGCAGATTGTAAATCTCTAGTGCATGGCATACCTGCTGGTATTCCTCCTGGGTAAGCAGTCCCCGCTCTTTGGAAATGGCAGCTGCGGCAACCAGGCCGATTCCCACGCATTGTCCGTGAAGCAGCTGGAAATTCATCAGCTTTTCTACAGCATGTCCGATGGTGTGGCCAAGATTGAGAAGGGCACGCTCGCCCTGTTCCTTAGGGTCACGCTCTACAACGCCAGCCTTGATGGCACAGCATCTGCGGATCATTACAGCTAGCATTCCAGGATCCATTGTGCGTATTACCTCGTAATTGGCGCATACGAAGTCGAAAAACTCTTTGTCGCAAATCAGTCCGGTCTTTAAGATTTCGCCCATTCCGCAGCCAAATTCGCGCTCTGGAAGGGACTGAAGGGTGGCCATGTTCATATAAACCAGACGGGGCTGGTGGAAGGCACCTACCATATTCTTGAACTGTCTGAAATCTACGCCGGTTTTGCCGCCTACACTGCTGTCTACCTGCGCAAGAAGGGTGGTTGGAATCTGGATAAAATCAATTCCCCGAAGATAGGTCGCGGCCCCAAATCCGGAAAGATCCCCTGTTACGCCGCCGCCAAGAGCAACCACAAGGCTCTTGCGGTCAAGTCCGTTCTCAATCAGGCACTGGTACAGGTCTTCCACTGTGTCCAGGTTCTTATGTGCTTCACCAGCCGGGAACACGAACTGGCAGACATGATCGGTTATTTTCAGAAGCTCTGCCTTCACCTGCTCTGCATAAAGGGGAGCAACGGTGGAATCAGAGACGATGCACATTTTTTTGCCTGCAAGCCCCTCTTCTTTCAATGCACCGGAAAGAGCTTGAAAGTCGTTTTCAAAATAAATGGGGTAACAGAAATCCCCGTCGCGTTTCACCAGTAATTTTTCTTCTGCCATAGTAATCGTCCTCTCTTCAGATATATTTGCGAAGCCGCACGCCCAGCCTGCCCTTCTTGGTCTGTCTGGAAACGCCGTCGTAGATAAAGCGCCCCTTTCCGCGGACGGAAATAATGTCTCCCTCCTTAGGCTCATAGCCATTGGACGTGATCAGCTTGCCGTTTACAAACACAAGACCGCTTTCAATAAAGGAAACCATACTGCTTCTGGACGTCTGAAAAGCCAGTCCGATTAGGGAATCCAGGCGAACGGAAGCACAGGTGCCGCTGATAGCTTCAAACTGCGGTTCTGGAATTTCCTCTGCCTGCTCTACCCTGGTAACAAGCACAGTGGTGTGCCGCACGCGGACCAGATTGTCTATAAAAAAATCTGACATTTTGTGAAGGCAGAAAACCCAGGCTTCTTTATCCTTAATGAGAATGTCTCCAACCACACTGCGGTCAACGCCCAGGTTCAGAATCGCGCCCAGGTAGTCCCGGTGTCCCAGCTCTTCGGAAAAACGAAGGGCTTTCGGGGTGATCTTAAGGCAGTCGATGGGATATTCCCAGGAAAAGCCTACAGTACCTGGATAAAAGGCCGCCATCTGCCGCTCGGCATGGTTGTAGCCGCCAAAAAGCTTCACACTTACGCCCATCTGCCGGAGCTTCAGGGTGGCAAGCATATTTTGTTCATTTAAGTTAAGAAAATCCGTAAAGGTGACAATATCTCTCTGATAAGAGAGATTTGCCAGCTCCCGGATTCTCTTAAGTAAAAAATCGTCCTTATCCATAAAAATTAATAACCAGCTCTTACGGACGGTGTAGATCCGCCAAGAATATTCTGAAGGTCACCTGTAATGTCAACAGAAGACGGTCCAAGTACGAAAATATAGCTGGAAATCTTCTGAAGAGATCCATTTAAGGAATAGCATGCACCGGATGCGAAGTCAATGATACGCTGTGCCAGCTCTACATCAATGCCCTCCAGGTTCAGAATTACAGTTGCATTGTCAAGGAGTGTGTCTGCAATCTCGCGGGTGTCTTCCATGGAAGCTGGCTTGATCACGCAAACCTCCATAGAGGAAGCCTGGTTGGCGCGGCGGCTGCTTCTCATTGGAGTGATCTTGGAAGATGCGGCAGGACGCTGTTTCTCAGCCGGCTGTTTCACAGGAGCCTTGGCTGCTGTTGGCTTCGGAGCGGCAGCAGTATGTATCGGCTCTTCCTTGAAGGTCTCTTCCTCATCTGCGAAGTCATCCTCTTTCTTGCGGCCGAATTTCTCGAAGAATTTCTTCTTAGGCTTGTCATCCATAGGATCATCATCGAAGAAATCGCCCTCTTCGTCATCATCCATTAAATCTTCATCCAAATAACCATCTTCATCATAGTCATCATCATTCAGCTTAATAGTATCCAGTAATTTATCAAAAACGCTCATTTTCAATCTCCAATCTTAGTCTTCTTACACTGTGGCGTAATTACGCTCACCAAAAATTCCAGTACCTACGCGTACCATAGTCGAGCCTTCCTGGACAGCAACCTGATAATCTCCGGTCATACCCATACTCAGAACACTCATAGTAACATTATTAATGTTTTTGGCACTAATGTCAACACTTAATTTTTTTAATGTACGAAAAACTTCGCGATTTTCCTCTGGATTTTCTACAAAAGGCGCAATTGTCATAAGTCCTTTGACCTGAATGTGAGAAAAACTGCTGATCTGCTCCAGAAGCGGAAGCACTTCTTCTACTTTAAGACCAAATTTGGTATCCTCTTCTGCTACGTTTACTTCCAGAAGAATCGGCATCACCAGCTCCTTCTTGGCAGCCTCCTGCTCAATGGTCTGTGCAAGACGCAGGGAATCCACGGAATGGATCATGGCAACCTTGTCAATGATGTATTTCACCTTGTTGCGCTGGAGATGGCCGATCATGTGCCACTGGATATCAGAGGGCAGCTGATCGTATTTGTCCATGATCTCCTGGACTTTATTTTCCCCGAAAACACGGGCTCCGGCATCATAAGCTTCCTGAAGCATGGATACGGGTTTGGTCTTGCTTACGGCAACAAGTGTGATCTCACTGGGAGCACGCCCCACAGCAGCACAGGCTTTTTCAATATTTGCATTTACCTGCTGTAAATTTTCAGCTAACATTTTTATAAGCCTCCTTAAAAATGGTATATCAATCAATAGAAATAGAAAAATCTTATTCCTTCACCTGGGAAGAATCCCTGGCAATGCGGTCATATCTGGAAAGGCCGTAGGAAGTGGAACTGGAAATGATGGCATATTCCTCATTCTGATCCAGAATCTCAACCAAACGGAAAACAGGGTAGCCCTGATTAATGCAGTATACGCCTTCCAGGGATATGGTCTCGCTGACAATGAAGCGCTGGTTGGAATTATTCTTTACCAGTGCATCTCCTTCCTTGAATGCGCTTTTATCTACATAATAATCGCAGATTTCCTTTTTACCCGAGGAATCATAGCCGGTGACCAGCTTTCCGTAAATTCCAGCTTTGATGAAGGTTTTGACTGTGTTTCCGTCGGAATCCTTGGAAACCTTGTTAAAGCCGATGACGCCGTTGGCATCTGTGGTGGAATACTCGGAAGAGATCACGTAAAAATCCCGGTAAGTGTTAGCGGAAAGGGGAATCTTAAGCCCGGTTACCGTGTTGGTAACAAGCTCAATATCCAGGAAACGCTCTGATGCGTACCGGATCAGGCCGCGGCTGAAATCAATCTTGCCGTATTTGGCCTCGTCTATTTTGACAATGGAAAAATCACCGCTCTGGGTCATGCCATCCTTGAGAAATTTCACACGGATGGTGGTGCGTCCCTGCAGCTTGGCAGCCTGCTTATCGCTGAGCGGAATGATCAGGCTCCACAGCTCACTGGTGATATTGGTATAAATATTATCTCCCGTCTGTATCTGGGCATCCGTTTTCAGATCTGTTTCATGGTACGAGGTTTGGTCAAAATCCTCTGCTGTGAGGGTATCAACCGTTTTATTCTCATAGCCGTCCATGGAATACAGGATAATTCCGTCCTCCTGGGCCTTGCATACGTTTTGTCCCCCAATGGAAACTACCTGGGAACTGGCATTCCCGTCTGTGGAGATTCCCTCGTACTGAAGAATGCTGCCCTCCAGCTGGTTCTTGAAACTGTAGGTATTGTTAAACTTGCTTCCGGAAAAGCTTTTGGAAAAGCTGAGCATGGAGCTGCGGATTTTCGCCAGGTCTTCCGAGCTAAGTGCCGCGGAAGTCTCGGAGGTTTTGCCAGAGCTTAAGCCGTAGACCGCTCCGCCGGCATTGATCTTGCTGCCTTCTCTTGCGTAATAATTCACATAACCGGATGACTCTGCCTTAAATACACTCTCCTCCCGAATGGAAAGGCCGGTATAGGTTTCATTCCGGGAAAGGGGTCCTGTGGTTACCTGATAGGACTCTATATGTGTGGAGGTGATCAAAAGGACTGCTGTAAATACCATATAAATCAGCAAAACACCAAAAGCAATGGTGGCGATGTTGAGTCCGAATATTTTCTTCAACTGTACAAGAAGCCCGGCCATATGCCCCGGTTTGTTCGTTTTCTTTTCGGACAAGCAGATTCCCCCTTTGTTTTTGATCATGTCGCCTGCCGGCAACATATCTGTTTTGTAATCGTTCAATTCGTGCCAAACAATTGTACCATTTTTTGCCTTTGAACACAAGGAAAACAAGAAGAAAAGTCTGTGAACAAAAAAGAGGAAAACGAACATATTTTCAGAATATCTGTTTGCTTAATAAAGAAAAATATGATATGATAGAAAAAAGTTGAATGAATTTCGGAGGAAAACTCTTATGACATATGGTAAAATCAGTAAAAAACAGCAGGAAATCCTGGATTATATAAAAAGTGAAATCTTGAACCGCGGCTTCCCACCGGCAGTCCGTGAAATCTGTGAGGCCGTAAATCTGAAATCCACCTCTTCTGTTCACGCGCACTTAGAAGCCCTTGAGAAGAACGGCTACATCCGCCGCGATGCCACCAAGCCGAGAGCCATTGAGATTATTGACGACAATTTTAATCTGGTCCGCCGTGAAGTGGTGAACGTTCCCCTGGTAGGAACGGTAGCTGCCGGACAGCCTATTCTTGCCGTGGAGAACGTAGAAGGCTATTTCCCGATCCCATCAGAGTTCATGCCTAATGAGCAGAGCTTCATGCTTAAGGTTAAGGGTGACAGCATGATCAATGCCGGAATCTTCGACGGCGACCAGGTGCTTGTGAAGCAGCAGCCTACGGCTGATAATGGAGATATTGTAGTTGCCATGGTAGAGGATTCCGCCACAGTGAAGACCTTCTATAAAGAAAAAGGCTACTACCGTCTTCAGCCGGAGAATGACGCCATGGATCCGATCATCGTCACAGGCGAAGTAAAGATTCTGGGGAAAGTATTCGGTGTGATGCGCTTTTATCAGTAAGTTTTAAAGTGCGCCCCATACTCATTTCCGTAAAGTATGATGCAAATCCTGCAGAAAGCCGTTCGTAGTATGCAGGGACTCTTAATCTCTTATATTTTGAAAGGTACCAAAATATAAGAGATTAATTTTTTAAGTGCTTTATTTACATAATATTATTATTGACAACTTATAGAACGATATATGTCAGGATGCGTAGAATTGTCAGCCGATGAATCAGAAGTGAAAGAGCTTATGTCTGAAAGAATACAGGATTTGTGAGTAAAATAAAAGCCGCATGAGCATCTTCTGTCTCTTAGGTTTGAGACGAGTTTGCCCATACGGCTTTTATCATACATTATTTCTCCAGAAATTCATCCATTTCCAGCACTTTTCCATCTCTCCAGATTCTCTCCAGATCATAGAAAAGCCGGTTCTCTTCATCAAATACATGCACGATCACATCGCCGTAATCCATGAGAATCCAGCTGGAATTGCGGTTTCCCTCGATCTGCTTTGCTTCAAATCCAGCACGTCCAAGCTGTTCCTCAACATTGTCTACGATCGCCTGAACCTGGTTGGAGTTGGTACCGCTTGCGATTACAAAGTAATCTGCAATTACGGAAACAGTATGAATATCGATTACCTTGATATCCTGTCCTTTTTTATCATCAATTGCCTTGCAGGCAATCTGTGCCATCATTTTCTCTGTGCTTACTGTACTCATGTTCTGCTCCTTTCGGTATAGTAGTAACAGTACAGCGGTTTCTGCTATGCGGCAGAAACTTTCATTTCGCTGTCAGCTATTGGTAACATTGCTGCGTTTATTATGTAATTCTTTATAATAAATATAAGCTTCTCTGGAAGTTGGCTCGATATCCTCAGCTGAATCCTCTTCCAGATATTCCAGCGTATCTTTAAGAATCTCATACATACACTCATCCAGATCCTGGAATGCGATTTTACGGATTTCAGGCAAACGGCTTGCCTTATAGCGCATAGGCTCAATGTAATCCGCAATATAAATAATCTTTTCCAGAAGACTCATATCACATCTGCCTGTAGTATGGTAATTAATGGCAGAAAGAATCTCCTGATTGTCAATTCCGTATTTTTCATGAGCAATATATGCCCCTAATCTTGCATGGAGAAGAAAAGGATGCCCCAGTTCAAAATCAGACACCGGGATATTATGCTCACTGCACATTTTCAGTTTCTTTTTATTTGGGATGCATTTGGCACAGTCATGAAGAAGACCGGCAACCTGTGCATCCTTCACATCATATCCGTGTACCATAGCCAGGCAGGCACTGGTGTACATGACTCCCATGGTATGCTGAAAACGATCTTCATCCAGATACTTGGAAAGCTTTTTTTCTATTTTCGCAAAATCATAATCTGCCATGGTCAGACTTCCTTCTTTCTGTAGATTCCATTTTCCTTCATGTAAGAGATTACAAGATCCGGAACGTAGTATTTCAGACTTTTATCTTTGGCTATCCACTGGCGTATCAGGTGACTGGATACATCAATGTTCATAGTATCCAGAATAACAAAATGTCCATGATACTTCTCTGAGAGATACTGGATCCTCTCGCGAAGCTGCTCCCTGGAAGCGTGATCACGCACAGCAACTACAAGAGTGCAGGCTGCACAGATACGTTCGGGCTCACGCCACTCTTCAAAGGCAAATAAAGAATCGGCTCCGATGATAAAATAATAATCCGTATCGGGATTTGATTCCTTTAATTCCTCCAGAGTGCGGTAGGTATAAGTGTAACCGGTCTCGTTCATTTCCGCAAGAGACAGTTCAAAGTGAGGATTATCTGAAATGGCAAGGCGGACCATATCTACACGCTGCTCATCAGCTGCTCTGCCAATTCGGTTCTTCTTGTGCGGAGGATTTCCGGCTGGCATAAACAATACCTTATCCAGCTTCAGCTGCTCATAGCTTTGCTCGCCAAGTATCAGATGTCCCATATGGATGGGATCAAAGGTTCCGCCCATAATCCCGATTTTTCTGTGATTATTTTGGCAGTTCAATTTTCTTCTTCTCTTTTTTACCTTCACGGTATAATACGATCTTTTTGCCGATTACCTGTACAACCTGGGAATGAGTGCGCTCTGCAAGAACCTGTGCCATTTCCTTCGGATCCTCCAGACAGTTCTGCAGCACGCTGATCTTGATCAGCTCTCTGGCTGCAAGAGCTTCGTCAACAGCTTTTGTATTTTCCGGTGTAAGACCGCCCTTGCCAAGCTGGATGATGGCATCCATTTTCATGGCAAGACCTTTTAAATATGCTCTCTGCTTGCTTGTCATAATTTATCTCCTGAACTGCAGCCGATTATACATCACAGGCTGCAAAATACATAAAATCAATGGTTTATTTGTAATAATCAAATTCAAATCCATACATGCGGACGGTATCGCCTTCCTGAATTCCGGCTGCTTCCAGTTCCTCCAGAATGCCGCCCTCTTTGAGGAAGCGCTGGAAGAAGGCAAAGCCCTTCTCAGAATCCAGATTGGTGTAGCCCAGCATTTTCTCAATGCGGGGTCCTTCCACAACAAATACGGAGGGATCCTCCTCATCGATCTCCACGGTAAATGGAAGGGTCTCATTGATCAGTGCATCCTCCGGGAAGAATTCCTGCTCAAATACGATAGCCTTCTTCGGACAGCTATCCAAAAGTTCCTTAATGTGGAAAAGGAGCTCACGCACACCTTGTCCGGTAACTGCGGAAATGGGATATACCTTGATTCCCTTAGGCTCAAATTCCTTACGGAGTCTGTCAACGGGATTCTCCTGACCATCGTCAAAAATACAGTCCACTTTGTTGGCTGCAATTACCTGAGGACGCTTTGCAATCTCCGGATTGTACTCCTCAAGCTCTTTGTTGATCTTGTAAATATCATCAATAGGATCGCGGCCCTCTGTGGAAGCTGCGTCTACAATGTGTACCAAAACTCTGGTACGCTCGATGTGGCGAAGGAATTCGTGGCCAAGGCCTACGCCCTCAGAAGCTCCCTCAATCAGACCTGGGATATCTGCGATGATGAATCCGCCATTCTCAGTATCCACAACTCCAAGATTCGGGCTAAGAGTTGTAAAGTGATAGTTGGCAATCTTTGGCTTTGCATTTGTGACACGGGAAAGAAAGGTGGATTTACCTACATTAGGAAAACCTACCAGTCCAACGTCAGCGATCACCTTAAGCTCCAGAAGAACTTCAAGCTCCTGGAAAGGCTGACCTGGCTGTGCATATTTGGGAACCTGCATAGTTGGAGTTGCATAGTGCTGGTTTCCCTTGCCGCCGCGTCCGCCGCGCAGAACGACCTGACGACGATTGTCGCCGGACATATCTGCAATAACCTTGCGGGAAGCTGCGTCCATGATTACGGTGCCTTCCGGTACCTTTAATATAATATCAGCTCCATCGGCTCCGTGGCAGCGCTTTTTGCCGCCCTCCTGGCCGTCTTCTGCCTTATATTTTCTCTTATGACGGTAGTCTCCGAGGGTATTCTGTCCCTCGTCTACCTCAAAAATTACGTCTCCGCCCTTACCGCCGTCGCCGCCATCCGGACCGCCGTCAGGTACATATTTTTCCCTGCGGAAGCTTACATGGCCGTCGCCGCCTTTACCGGAACGGATTATAATGGTAGCTCTGTCTGCGAACATAAATCTCCTTTATAAGAAAAGGCTCCAAACCTTTATAGATTTGAAGCCTCTTGCTCTACTGATTACTCTGCCTCTACTGGTACGATAGAAACCTGTTTCTTATCGCGGCCTTTTCTGGTGAATCTTACAACACCATCGGTCAGTGCAAATAAGGTATAGTCTTTTCCACATCCTACGTTCTCACCTGCATGGATCTTAGTTCCGCGCTGTCTGTAAAGGATGTTGCCGGCTTTAACAAACTGTCCGTCTGCTCTCTTCGCACCTAATCTCTTGGACTCGGAATCACGACCGTTCTTTGTAGAACCAACTCCCTTTTTATGTGCGAATAACTGAAGGTTCATCTTCATCATTGTTGTTACACCTCCTTGACTCTTACTGTCAAATATCGATTGTTATAACTATGCTCAATTTCTGTTAATCCGAGAATAAGGGAATCCATAAGAAGCTTCCCGCGCTCAGTATTAGGATTTGTTTTAAAATGGATGGATACGTATCCGTCATCCTCTCCAACCTCAATCTTCTCTTCTGTGAATGCATCAAGTGAATTCACAGTTGTGATGATCAAAGCAGATACAGCGGCACATACAATATCCTGTCCCTCTTCGGCATAGCCTGCATGTCCTCTGGACAGAAAATCCAGATAAGAGCCATTTCTCTTCTTAACTGTAATATTGATCATAACAGCACCAGATTAAGCGTTGATCTTTTCGATTTTAACTTTGGTGTACTGCTGTCTGTGACCGTTTTTCTTGTGATATCCAGTTTTTCTCTTGTACTTGTAAACGATGACTTTCTTAGCCTTTCCGTTCTCAACTACAGAAGCGGTAACACTGGCATCCTTAACGTCTTCTCCAACTTTTAATCCCTCATTGCTAACTGCAATTACGTTATCAAAAGTAACGGTTTCACCAGCTTCAACTCCGAGCTTCTCAACTCTGATTACGTCGCCTTCAGCAACTTTGTACTGTTTACCACCTGTTGCAATAATTGCGTACATTTGTGGCACCTCCTATAGACTTTACTCGCCAAATATGGTGGCCTTATGGCTCTTAAACCTCTTTGTGCGGCATACTTGATTATAATAACAGGGTGATCCCTGTTCGTCAAGTGGTTTTTTAAAATATTTTGTAAAATTTTGAAATTTTATTTGGCATCTGCTATTGTGCTACCTGATCTTATCTGTCTGATCTCTTCAATCACAGGCCGTCTGACTTTTTTCCTGGTCATCTCCAGAATATGCAGCGGCGTAATATCTACCGCTTTGCATTTCACCGGATCTTTTCGCAGGTATTTCTGAAGCACGTGGAACAGCTCGTCGTTGTGATCCGGATTTGCCATATTGATAAAGTCGATGAGAATGATCCCGGATAAATTGCGCAGGCGAAGCTGCCTTGCAATTTCTTTTGCCGCTTCCAGATTGATCTTGCGGTAGGTCTCCTCTGCCTTTTTCTTTCCGGTAAATTTACCACTGTTTACGTCTATGGAAACGAAGGCTTCGGTCTGCTGGATCACAATAAATCCGCCGCTGTTCAGCCAGATTTTTTCTTTTTGGACTTCCTCCAGGGCATTTTCCAGACGGGAAAGCTTATATAATGGAAGGAGCTTGTCCTGGTAAAAACGGGCCTTGCTCTCTTCTCCCGGGCTTGTTTCCTTCAGATAGGAAGTGATCTGCTCATAAATGTGAGGATCGTCTGTCACAATGTCGGTCAGGTTTTCACTGTAAATATCCCGAAGGGTGGTGAGATAAACCGGTTCCGTCTCATAAAGGACGCTGAAGCAGGTGCGGCTTCTGCCGTTTACCGCAACTTTTTCATAGAGGTTCTTCAGATAGGAAAGCTCCTGCAAGACTTCGCTTTTTTCTGCCTGTGCGGCGTTGGTGCGGACGATAAGGCCATATTCTTTGTCAGGACGCGCTGCTTCCTCTTCCAGCCAGGAAGAAAGGGTGTGACGTTCCGTGCCGGAAAGCTTGCCGGAAAGGCCGAATTTCTTTTCCCCTGTTGTGAGGACCAGATATTTGCCTGTGAAATTTAAGTTGGCGGTAAGGGCTGGAAGCTTGCCTTTCATGGCATCCCGGCTTACCTGGACAAGGATCTGATCTCCCGGGCGAAGGGGGCTTCCAAGGGCTTTTCCAGAGGCATAGATCACATGCTCCGCTTCCTGAATGGGAAAATAACCGCGCACGCCAGGGGCAATCAGTACAAATGCGGCCTGGATGTTTGCAGCAATGTTTTCCACCTGTCCCACATAAATATTTCCAAGAATGGACTGGCGGGAGGCAGCTTCCAGACGAAGCTCCATGATCTGGTTTTCTTCCTCGATTGCACAGGCATGGCACTGATTGCCGTCAAGTTCCATGGTTGTTATGATTAGTTTACTCAATTGGTTCACCTGGTTGTTTATTTAATTTCTTCCCCTAATGATTCAAGGGAAACAAAGTTGTGCTTCTTCTCGTCTCCCAGATCTGCGTACACTTCCAGACGGTGGATCATGCATGCAAATTCCGGAAGCTCCCATCCAAGCCATTTGGCAAAGGCGGCAATGACGGCATCCGGTTTGGTGTAGTTGGCGCTTGCAGATGCAAGGCTTAAGAAAATGCGGTCATTTTCCTGCAAAGCCATTTTATAGATGAAAGGACGGATATCTACCTCTTTTTCCCCTTTTTTGGTCTCTTTTGTGACCAGAATCTCAGGTTGCTTCATAAATTCCTCAATTTTGTTCTGCCAGCCTTCTTCTGGTGCTTTGCCCTCACGGAATTCTACCAGATAATCCGCGGCGGCAACAAGGGACATGGCTTTGCTTGCTTTTCCATCCTCCACCTGGCGGGCGCTTAAAACTTTAACGCCCTGGACCATCTGCGCGTCAAGGCGCTGGCAGATCTCATCAGTGGGAAGAGTTTCTGTAAGCTCCATGTCAAAGTACTCTCCTGTGCTGGTAACGCCAACTCCAAGAGGAGCTGCAAAGGACATGATCATATGGGGGCTGTATCCGCCGGAAAAAGCGATGGGCAGTTCGGCTCTTCGAACCGCTTTCTGGAAGTAGCGCATGGTATCCAGATGGCCTACAAATTTCATAGGGCCTTCTTTTGTAAATTTAATTCTTACCTTCATAGCATACGCCTCCTTTATAACGTCTTGCTCCGCAGCCTGCACATTTCTGGCGGCAGTTTGGAGTTACCACCTCGCCTTTGGCCTGTTTCCATTCCCGGATCAGGAATTCCTTGGTTACGCCTGCATCAATGAAATCCCATGGCAGGATCTCGTCTGTGCTTCTCTCACGAAGAGTGTAGAATTCAATGTCAATGCCAGTCTCTGCAAAAGCTTCCTTCCAGATATCGTAGCGGAAGCTTTCAGACCAGGCATCATAAAGAGCGCCTTTTTCATAGGCCTTTAAAATGACCTCAGAAGCACGGCGGTCACCTCTTGCAAGGAAGCCTTCCAGTGTAGTAACATCCGGCTCATGCCAGTTGTACTTGATGCTTTTTTGGTTCAACTGGGCACGAATCTCTTCTTTAACAACCTTTGCCTTATCAATGAAATCCTGCTCTGTGTACATTGGTGCCCACTGGAATGGAGTAAATGGCTTAGGCACAAAGAAAGAAGTGCTGACCACGATCTGTACTTTTCCATGGCGTTTTTCCTTGGGAACAGTATCATAGTATTCTTCTGCAATGCGCTCAGCCAGATGAGCGATTCCTTTCATGTCTTCTTCAGTTTCCGTCGGGAGACCAAGCATGAAATAAAGCTTCACACGATTCCAGCCGCCTACGAAGGCTTCTTTTGCACCGTGGAGAATAACCTCTTCTGTAAGGCCTTTGTTGATTACATCACGAAGCCTCTGGGAACCGGCTTCCGGAGCAAAGGTAAGACTGCTTTTCTTGATATCCTGCACCTTGCTCATTACATCCAGGGCAAAGGCATCGATACGAAGGGATGGCAGGGAAATGTTTACGCCTGCAGATTTAAACTCATCAATCAGAAAGTTTACCAGCTCTTCCAGATGGGTGTAATCACTGGAGCTTAAGGAGCTGAGGGAAATTTCCTCATGTCCCGAATTCTTCAGCATGGCTCTGGCGGACGCTTTCAGCTCTTCAACATCACGCTCACGCAGCGGTCTGTAGATCATACCTGCCTGGCAGAAACGGCAGCCACGGATACAGCCGCGCTGAATTTCAAGTGTTACACGGTCCTGTGTTGCTTTGATAAATGGTACAACCGGTTTTTCAATTGGACAGTAGCCTTTATCCATGTTTACGATCAGCTGCTTCTGTACTTTCTCGGGAACTCCCGGGCGATTTGGTGTAAAGGAAGCGATGGTGCCGTCTTCCTTATAAGTGACATCATAAAATGCCGGAACATAAATTCCTGGGATCTGTGCTGCTTTCAGAAGAAAGTCTTCTCTGCTGCCTCCTGCTTCCTTATTGGCCTTATATGCATCAAAAAGTGCATCATAGACGGTTTCACCTTCACCAATATAAAACAGGTCGAAAAAGTCTGCCAGAGGTTCCGGATTGTACGCACATGCACCGCCGCCGATTACGATTGGACATGATTGGTCACGGTCAGCTGCTTTTAGCGGAATCTGGGAAAGATCCAGAGTCTGAAGCACGTTGGTGTAGCACATTTCATAGCCAAGGGTGATGCACAGGAAATCAAAATCCTTAATGGGATCCTGAGATTCCAATGCAAATAATGGGATATTTTTTTCTCTCATAAGCTTGTCAAGATCAAGCCACGGAGAGTATACACGCTCGCACCATACGTCCGGGCGCTTGTTGAACATGTTGTAGAGGAGCATCATACCCAGGTTGGACATACCGATTTCGTAGACATCCGGGAAGCAAAATGCGACCCGGGTGGTCACCTCTTTTTTATCCTTCATTACGGAGTTGACTTCACCGCCGATATAGCGGGCTGCTTTGTCAACACTAAGTAATATTTCGTCACTAAGTGCTAATTTTCTCATAGTTTTCCTTTCGTATTTTGTATATATCTTATAATAAAGACGGCAGAGTTTGCAAAACATAGATTGCTGTCATAGAATATCTGCCTGATTTAGAGCTTATTGATAATCTGTAAAAATAAGCCCTATTTTTTAGCTCATTATGGGGCTAAAAAGTGGGTTTGGTCACTTTTTAGTGAAAAACAGCTTCACTATTTAGAAAATGCAAAGCTATTTTCCATATAATGCCCGTTAACAGTATTTTTTATTATATAACAGGAGGTAAGGGAAGCGCAAGCTTTGTTTGTGAAATCGGCTTGAATATAGAATCATGCTGGAAATATTATAGAAAAAGAGGCTTTTTTTAGCTTGCGATAGGATCAGAAGCCAGCCTTGGTCACTTAATATGGAAGAAATTCAAGTGTTTTTAGCTTGGGCATACAATTATATATCAGTTTGGTCACAAAAATAGGGAAAGCCCTATTGAAAAACAGAGATTTTTTTGCCTGACATGGAAAGAAAAACAGTTTCGGTCACTCGATTTGTACGTTGTATCTGCCTGCATCGGGGACGGATGATCTTTGCTGGTAATAAAATACGGCATAGCCGGGTAAGCTGACTATGCCGATATTTTCAAAAGTATGTTGTTCCTGCAAGATCCATAAGATCGTGCTTATCAATGGGAATCTCGCAGGCACCAGAGTTCATGGAAGTCTCATACCCTAAAGAATCTTCTAATTTGTCTATCTCTTTGTCTGTTAAACGTATCTTTAGAAAGCTTCTCCATGGAAATGCAGGAAAGGAGCATTTGGACAGGATACGTTCATAAGGTTTTTTGATAAAATTCTCCTGCTGTTGTCTCCCGTTCTGGCTCCAGATCAGATACCGGAATGGATTAAATTTCGCATCCTGTTCTTGTAGTGCTTTTAGACGCTTTTCCTGATTTTTGATCTCGTTCATTATAATATCTGGCAGGTATACCGTTTTGGTATTTTCCCTGGACAATACGATATTGGAACGGGGACCGTTGTAGTCTTTGTGAGTCCTCGGCAGATCAAGGCAATGATTATCAAGGTCGATATCATCAAAATGAATCCGGACAATCTCTGCAATCTGCAGGCCGGCAGTGGCGGACAGGAGCATGGGAAGATAAAGCGTTGGGGCATTCCATTTGGAAATCTTCAGTAGCTGCAAAAGCTGCTGGAAAGAATAAGCTTCGGAAGTATCGTAAGAAACACTACCGTCCCAAATTCTCAGCCCATGGGATCTTATGGCATTGGCAGCAGCCGTACCATTGTCCTGTCCTGCACAGTATAATTCCATGGCATTCCGAAAGAAACTGGATACTGCATCACACAACATAGAATATTTTTCCATCGGAAAGTTTTGGGTATCAGGGATCTCGGTCTCTTTCAGGATCTTTATCAGTTCGTCTGTGGTTACATCATTTATGCGTTTATCGCCCAGGACGGGAATAATGTATTTTTTGATAAGGCTATGATAACTTTTGTTATAATCAAGGGCATGACGCCAGAAGGACTGAAATTCTTTTACGGTACATTTGAAGACGGGAATCCGCTTCTCTTCCGCCTGCTGTTTATAAAACGGGTACATGGACAGTGCTTCTTCTTTTGTTTGGTGATATTTTGTCTGCACGGTCAGAACCTTTCCGGATTCAAAAGTACATTTTATGCGGTAACAATACCGTCCACGGCCTTTGATGTAAGTTGGATTTGACGGGAGGTTTGCAGACTGCATTTCGCCGTAGAAAAAAGCATTCTTGTATTTCACATTTGTTTTTGTAGCCTGAGCCATTTGCTAATTCTCCTTTCCGTGAGTTCCATCGACTAAAAAAGGACCGATCTGGACACCGCCGGTTAAATAACGTATTTTTTCGAGGGAACAGTTTTTTTGAATCAGGAACCATACGAACATATTACTAAGGTCACTCATTGTGATGGACGGGAGCCCATTCTCTCTGGTAATGGATTTTAGCTTTGCATTAAGAGCTTCTTTGGTCTTTATGGTTCCATGGCTGCTGATTGAGAAAGAAGTTTCTTTCTTTTTATTCGGATTCGAGGAAAAAAACACATTATTTTCCTGCTGGCGGCGGACGAGTTCTTCACCAATAAAATCAGGGACTTGAAAATCCCGGATCCTTTCCATATCCAACTGCTTATAAATGTAGCTGGAAGCATCTGGGGATGGCTGCTTGTTTTTGATATATTGGTGATGGATTTCCAGCACACGGGTACAGGGAGTGAAGTCTTTATAGGTAAGGCCAAGGATCTCTCCTGTATGCAGGCCGCAGAACAAGGCAAGAAGGAATTCCAGACGGTGAGGGCAGGAACTACTGTATACCGCATTCAGAAAAATTTTAAGCTGTTCGCTAGTATAGAGTAATACGGTTGTTTGGGGCTTTTTATAAGCGGCAGGTGAAGGTGCGGGATTGCAGCTGACTTCTCCGTGTTTCCATATATCATCTGAAAAAAGCTGCAGCAGTTTGGCTACGGCATATTCGGTACCTTCACAATAGGCTTTGCAGGCATTGATCAGATCTTTGAGATATTTGGTATCGATGTTGTGAAGAAGCGGATCTGTTGTAATGTTGGGATCGATTAGGTTGCGGATGATCCAGCGGTTCTTTATAATTGCATTTTCGCTGCAATTATATGCAAGGTATATTTTATAAAAATAATAGCTCAGGTATTCGTTGAAAGTAAAAGGGCAATGGTTGGCATTTTTCAATTCCACAAGTTCCTTTGTAGAAATACGTGCTGCTTCTTCGCAAAGTGTTTCAGCCGTACTGCGCTGCAAAATGCCGTTATGGGTAACGGAACGGATTGTTAGCGCATTAGGGTCTACTGTTCTGGTGCGATAGCTCCATAAATGTTCATGTGATAAAAATACGTCTTCTGTTCGGTTCATAAAATCCTCCTGAAAAATTATATAAGACAAAATGTTTAAGGGTGATCTGCGGCAGGCTGCCCAGGCAGGAAAATGTGTTGTCTTCATCATAAATATGTCTGAAAATGGTCGTTTTGTTCTGCAAAAAATATATGTTCCTAATTATAATATGTATGATTTTGGTAAATATGGTCTGTTTTTGTAAGAAAACATTTAAAACTTGATAAAAGGACAATCTGACTGGAATTAACTGTTCATGGGATAAAAGAAAAGGCGCACAATGCAATAGCTACATTATGCGTCTCATGAGAATAATTTGTTTCAAAGGAAGTGCCTATTTAATAAAGAACCATTTTTTATAGATAGAGTCATCCGGAAGAAAAAGTATTTTGGGGTCGTAATCTTCCGGAAGAAGGTGATTGGCAGAAACATACTCTTCTATTGCTTCAGAGATATCGTATGCGCTCAGATTTTTTGTTACTACATAGACTTTGCTGGTAAAATCCGGACTGTAATGTCCAAGACATTCAGAGATCGTTTTCATATTAATTTTATATCCTGCCAGGATGGTTGCATAACTGTTACGGAACTTTCTCCAGGGAAGCCTTGGAAAATCACACTGTTCGGTCAGCCGGTTATAGGCTTTCGCATAAAAGCGCCGGTGATAACACTGTCCATTTTCCCGGCAGCAGAGGTATCCAAGATCCAGAAAAGATGGATCTTCGGTTCTGTGTTTTTCATAGCGCTGCCGCTCAAACAGAATCTCTTCCAGGACAAAATCAGCCAGTTCTACAGTCCGTCTGCTTCTTTTGGTTTTCAGTTTAAGTTCCTGCGAAAGGATAGGTCTGTTCGAAGACTGTTCGTTGGGATATATGCTTCTTCCCAGCTGCCGTTCCACGGAAATTTTTTTATTAAGGAAATCAATGTCCTCATACCGCAGGGCGATAATTTCTGATATCCGTAATCCGGCGGTGGCAGCCAGGAGCATGGGAAGATACAGCTGAGGCTCCTTTTCCCGGCAGAGGCACAAAAGCCGGGTGATCTGTTCAACAGTGTAGACTGGTGAGTTACTCTTCTTGGTAACTGTAGAAGCATTTTTTCGTCTTAATTCAGCAGAAAGTCCATCGTATATGTTGTATGGAAGGTAATTGCGGCTTTTGGCATAGCGTAAAGAACCGGTGATCATACCAATGGCAGTCCGCTGTTGATCTTTTGAAGAGATTTTATGCAAAGCTTTTACTAGGTCTTTCCTTTTCAGTTTGTTCAGCCATTTAGTACCGATGAAAGGATTGATATACTTCCTTATGAGATTGCGGTACATGGTAAAAGTATTGTAAGTGATATGCTTTTCCTGGATCATATGGTAATACAGCCAGTAATCATAAAATTCTTTGACAGAATAAGAAAATGGAACAAAGGTTCCTTTGGAGATCTGCATGAGTGTTTCGTCCCTTTTCTGCCGGGTCAGCTGTCTGTCGGGATAGCCGCTGCGTTGTACTATTTTTGTATCACCTGACTCAAAAATAAGGAAAAGACGGAAACTATAGTTTTTTCTGGATTTTAAATATACCACATCCCCCATAGATCTTCCGGAAACGACATTGCCATAAAAGAATGTTTTGCTTACATCAGGAATCGGATAGGCTTTTTTTCTGCTCATAAGTACGCTCCTTTGCATCCTGGCATCCTGGTTCCTAAAAATGGATCCAGGGAATCGCCAATAACTGTGCCGATCTTTAAATCTTCATTGGGGAACATACTGCAGAAGTTTAGTGTGGTACTCAGTTTCGTATGTCCGAGAATAGCGGATATCGCTTCCATGGAAAAATCCTGATTTACAAGGAACTGTGCAAACATATAGCGGAGGTCTCCCATTCGGACAACAGGAAGACTGGCTGCGCTGGATATGCGCTTTAAGGAATAATTAAAGGTAACACTGGATTTGATTTTTGCGGCTAACCCAAGACAGATAAATTGTTTAAAAGCAGATGGTTGATTTGCAAGAATCAGTTTATTTTCTTTTTTACGTTTGGAAAGTTCATGGAAAATAAAAGAAGGGATCTTTAAGATACGGTTCTGCCTGCTACCAGATAATTTTTTTATCTGATAGCCTTTTTCTGTATGATTGGCTGTATAGATACGTTCTATGGTCAGAAGCTGCGTTGTTTTATTAAAATCCGTATATTTAAGACCAAGAATCTCTGCGCTTGTGAGTCCGCAGAAAAGAGCAAGCTGGATCTCAAGATAGCAGCTGGATTTGGACGCCTCTGCAAGAAATTTACGGAACTGGTCAGTGGAATAAAAAACTGCTTTTCTTGTTGGTTCTGGATAGCGTTTGATCTCTTGAAAATCAACGGAAGGGATATAAGCATTTTCATGGGCTGATTTTAAGACCTTATGCAGGAGCTTGTATGCATAATAGCCGCCATTGCTGCAGTATTCCTGGCAGGATTCCAGAATCTGGTTAATATAATTGGGGGTAATGCAGCTTAAAAGCATATCCTTATGCAGGTGCGGCTGAATGATCAGATCTGCCACCCATTGGTCCCGGGCAAGCGTACTGCTTCCATTGGATGCCGGAGCCTGGATTTCTTTGATCCAGTAATCCAGGTATTCTGAAAAGGTAAAAGGAACATTGCGGGTCTTCTTCAGCATGGAAAGAAGATCCTGGTAGGAATCCATGGATTTCTGATAACTTTTTTCGGCTTCTTCTTTTGAGGAAAATCCGGTACTGCTGCCATATTCAATGGTGCAGATAAGCGGATTTACGGTTTTGGTAAGGTGTCCCCAGGTGCCGTCACTGTTTTGGAAGACGGGGGTTTTGGTTTGTTTTTGCATTGATTCATTTTCTCCTTTGTGATTTTTTTACATGAAATATTTCTTTATCACGAAACATTATATGAAGTTTCTCGGATATTATCAATACAAAAGTTTCTTAATAACGAATTATTGATGAAGGTGGGGAATATCATGCAGAAACTCAGACCGGATATGAACATTGGCGGGAACATACAGAAAATACGGTATAGCCGAAAGCTTACACAGGATCAGGTGATTGCCAAAATGAATCTCATGGGGATCCAGATATCCAAAAGTACCTATGCGAAGCTGGAAACAAATCGGATGAATATTAAAGTAAGCGAACTGGTGGCCATGAAGGAAATCTTTGAATGTGAGTTCAATGATTTCTTTGAAGGGCTGAATGAGTAATTATAGATAAATCATAATATAGGGAACTCTTTTATTATCTAGGTATATCCTAAAACGTGATGATAAGAGGGTTCCCAGTTTTTTTAATTGAGATAATGTCGTAGGTGACATAATTGTTTACAAGAAAGTCAGAATTTTAATATTCCTGATCTCTCTTAGCTTATGCGTCTATATCATATTGAAATTCCTCATATATAGAATGTCGCATTTTTTCATACAATTTCTTAAAATTTTCTTCTGTATCGTCAGAAGAGATAGTATTTGAAGTGCTTAAGGCATTTTCGAGCCGACTGCTGTAATTAAGGGCAAACTCTGGATATTTCAGAAATGTATCCAGGGCAGCAGATTCCAGTTCCTCTCCTGCTTTCAAGCGTTCCAACTGAATACTGTCGAAAAGTGTTTGTGTCATAGGCTCGATCCCATATATTGCAGCCCATTGAGTCTGAGTGAAATGTTTCAATTCTGCCGGCAATGTCAGTAATTTTTGCCTTTGCTCCAAGGTCAATTCTTCTAATAAATTTTCTCCCATAATCAAAATTCCCTCCCATCGGGATAAATATGTGTAAGTAACTACAGTATATATTCTACAACTTATAATTCAATTATATATTAGTTATCCTATACTTACAATCTCTGAATAATATTATAGTTGAGGGTAATGGTATATGGAAGATCGTGATTATGGAACTATCCGGATCAAACTGGATGAAATGATAGAAAAGCAAAACATCAGTAAGAACAAATTGGCTCACCGCGCCGAAATGCAAAGGACCCAACTCAACCAGTTTTGTAAAGGAACGGTGACACGGCTGGATACTGCTGTTTTGGCTAGATTGTGCTGTGCGCTGGATTGTAAGATAGAGGATTTGTTGGAGTATGTTCCGCCAGAAAATGAGGAAAAATAATTATAGATCAATGTTAATTGCCGGAATGTTTAGTTACAAATACATTCCGGCAATTTAACACTGATCTATTCCTGATAGGTTCTCTTTTCATAACAATATTCTCATTTTTTTAACAAGATTTCATTCCAGATTGTCAGTATCCTGGAGCCCAGTCTCTGCATTTTGCTGATTTCCCTTGAGGCCTTGTAGATGTCTGTATCAAGGTACAACTGTGGCAGCAGAGCTAATTCCGTTTGTTTTTGTTTTGGCATCAGTGGGTTTGTACGTTTCACTTCAATTAGTTTCTGATAATTGGCATAAAGTTGCGGGCACTGTCCTTTTAACAGGGAAGGGATGTCTGGATATATGACTTTCTGGAATATGTCTGATGCCCAGTATCCCGTGACTGTCAAATCAATTGGATTAACGTACGCATGATTGAAGAAATTAATGTCAATGATGCATCCGTGAATGCGTCCATCTCCTCCGATTTTTTTAATGGCACCAGCAATTTTTTCCTGAAAGGCAGTATATTTGTCCATAGGGGTCTTAATCGTTGCAATCATTTGATCCATATAATCATAATAATACTGGATGTCTTTATGTTCCAGTCTTTTCAATGCTCCTCCATGTAGTATGGCTAACAGTCCATGCCTGCTCTTATGTATGAAACAGTAATAACCATTTTTCTTCAGCATATAAAGAATATAGAGTTTGCGGCTGAAGTCCATGTTGATATTAGTTCCCCGCATGAAATCTTGATAGGCTTGAGTGCTGATTTCATAAATACCATCCCCGTAATCTGAAAAGTAATCATATTCCCAGTCCATCAGGAAATTTTTCAGACGAGGATTGTTATTATGGTATCCGATCTGATTATCCGCATAGATTCGTTCTTCACCATCATCATAAAATACATTCCGGTGTGTGTGCCCACTGACGTACACAAATTTGGCATGAGATTTTGGATTGGAACTCCAGTCTTTCTGCGGAGTATGGGTAAATATTACCGTATTTTTCTGATCAAGTACAGGAAGAAGTTTCTGGTATAAGTTATCAAATTTCTTACTTTCCTGAATTTCGGTTTCTCTGTCTACGGTATTCCAATATATCCCGTTATTTGCATTGAATTCCACGTTACAACCGGAAAAGCCTGTTCCGCCAAATACCACAAGCCTGGAACAGCGGAGTCTCTCAGTAAGTTCCGCATTTGTCATTTGTTCCAGTTCTGCATACGGAATAATACCCATGTCATCGAATTCATTTTTATAAAACAGGTCATTTTGCAACAGGTACATACCATGTTCTTCCAATAATTTCCGGTATTTATCCGTAATATGTTCTACGGAAAGATCCGGGAATTCCCAAAACTCGTGGTTGCCGAGCACGAACAGGAATGTCTGACTCCCATAAGCTGAATGAGCAAGCAGTTTTACGAACAGATCAAACAGGGAAAAATTTGAAGACACATCGCCGCCTATAAGCGTGATGCCGCAGGATTCCTGCACAATAGTATCTACAATTTTCTGCAAGGCGAAAACTACGTCTTCCCTGGAACGACATCCGGCATTTTGAATCCGGTGCAATAAGTGCAGGTCTGTGATATAGCTGATTCGGTTGTAACTTCTGGACATATCAGAAGAAGCAAGCTCCCTTGATTCCTGCAAGATCACTGCCGTTTCTTCTTCATTCTTCTCTGTTGGAGGGAATTCCTGGATGAACTTTTGATTATAAGTATATTTCTCATATGGGATTCCAAATTTTTCACATATGGAGCTGGTCAGACTGGTGTCCTTAAGTTCCAGTCCGTTTGTGTTATTCAGATATTTCAGGCCTCCACAGAGAACCAGAGTTGATCCGGACAAATCCCCTTTCAGGAAGGATACAAAGTCAAAGAAATACTCAAATTTATGAGACTGTCTGGCTATCGTTTGCCCGTCACTGTTCTTCCACTGCTGATTCACTATAAATTTATCTTTCCAGTAGGATTTGCTGACACTGTAAAGAATATCTGTACTGGCAGTGACTGGAAGCTTTGTTGCACTGTCCGTCTGGTACCTGGAAGTATCTATTTCCAGATCAATAACCCCGGACAGGTCGCAGTTCCTTAAATCCCCGTTTCTGGAGCAGACAAAATCATCAAAGGTAGTAAAAATGCGGCAGACTTTTACACAGCAGCTTTCAAGGCGGTATAATACTTTACGCCCTCTGCTGTTTGTGTATTGGTAGACGGATGTTTCATCGCAATAAAGGTGCGTTAGGGAATCAAAATATCCTCTTGTTTCTGTCACCACATTATGATTAACCCAGTCATTTGCGAAATCCCTTACTTCCTTTTTCCTTCTTGAATTTGTTACTTTTGATTGCTGGCTGTAATTAAATTTTTGGACAACTTCTTCCGGATCATAAATCAGGCATAATCCCTGTACAGCATCGCCACCGCAGTAGTAATCTTTGGAAAGGTATTCCATAAGAATATCCATACGTCTTTTATCGGCCGGATCATGATAAGCATACTGGAACAGAAAAAAATGCAAGGGCTTCTTTTCAGAAAATGCAGACTTTTCATAATTTCCGCACACTTTTTTCAGTTCTTCATAAGTGCCACAGGCATTGAATTTGTCCAGCCAGTTCTGGTATTGTTTTTTCACCGTTTTTTCAATATGCTGGTATACCTTCCTGTCCTCCGGTGATAATCCTGGCAGGAATTCATTTATCGTATCAGAGATAAATGAATTCCTGGCATACAGTTTATTGGTATCAAGATGGAATTCGTGTATTGCTTTATCTGGAAACTTATATTGGTAATAACAGGCTTCTTCATAGATATCCCCATCGAGGTATTGGTAGTATTTTTCAAAGTCTGGAAATATTTCTTTATGTTTCCTGGAATAAGGTTCATCGGGATCATCTAAATAAAACCATTCCTCTTCCACAAAAAATTCCTGGCGGATTACATCAAAACCTCTGTGCCCGCTTTTTCTTAATCCAAGCTTTCTTTCGGCTCTAAGAATATCTATATTTCTATATAGTTCCTCCGGGACAGAATTTAGTGTTAATTCACCAATTTTCAATTTTTCGATAATCTTTTTTACTTCTGGATTTTTATGAATTATTTCTGGCATACTTTCAACCATCCGCTTGTCATGTCAAGATCAATATAATATCTGTTGTACATACCAATTATTTCCTTGCATAAGTTCTATTTTGAAAATTTTTAGCATTTTGCTGACTGATAATTATTGCATTTACTATCTCAGTCTTGTCATCATTAAAATTATATGGCTTGAATTTGTAATAGTTGTAATAACTAATATCTATCCAGTTATCTATATAATTTATCAAATCCTGCTTTATAGCGTCAAATGAATTCCAAAAATGCTCTTTATCATATGGTTCTTCTAAAGTTAATTCAGCAGCATAAAATTCGAATTTATAATCTAAAAGTATATTTTCAAGATTTTTATCGTATATATTATTTATATTAAGTAAATATTTCTGAGTATCTATTCTTTTAATCTCTTTCTCAACTTCGTTTACACCATTTAGCAATTGTTCAATAAAAAATTTTATTAATTCTCTTTGTCGATTTTCATCACACTTCCCAAATTCACTTTTGGTAATTTCATACCATTCAACCCAAGTGTGCTTTTCTTCCCGATAGTTTTTGCTTTTAAATGCTACACAGCACAAACGTGACCATGTTTTTACATAATCTAGTATTCGATATTGTAATTCAAAAAATACTGCATTATATATACTATTTGCTTTTTCATTTTTTTCTTTCGTATTTCCAATTTCAATAAGTAGAGCGACAAGTGTAGATGCTACACATCCAAATGCCAAATTTTTAATTACGTCAGAAATAGAACTATTAGTATCATTATTCCAACTGACTGCAAAAATCATTACAAGTACGGATATTCCACCAATTAAACCATACATTTTCCAGTTTACTTTATATGGATTAAGGATATGCTTTTTCATCTTTTACATTCTCCAATATTATATTTTTTTACAAATTAAACTTTGTATATAAAGATTCTTTTTTAGAATTCAATATTATGGAAAAACTCTCTATGTGGTATATTAGGTCCTTTGAGTGATTGTTTATTTTTCACCCAGGAACAATCTAAGAACAGTTGCATAAAATGAATATGCCTTCTTGATATCATATATAATATCAAAAAGGCGTATTCTTGGCTACTATTGTATTTCATTTGGTGGGCATTAATATTCCTAGAAAGTTAAGCACATCAATTGCGCATCTGTCCACAAAAGGAAATTTTGGTAATTCCATTAAATTATATAGCAATGCACCGTATCCACCTAGTTTAAGTTGTGAAGGATTAATTCCAGCTGCATCCAAAATGGCTTGATCTGAAAATACTAATGATTTTCTGTATAAATCAAAGATTTCAGAAGCTATCGTTACGTTATTCAATCCTGAAACGTTGGTATAAGTTTCAGATTTTCTATGAACACCGCTAGTTTGAGCGAAACCGATTACGCTAAGAATTATTAATTGTCGATATGTTAATTCAGAAGATATTTTTAATAGTTTATCTGCCATTTCACAGCTGATAGAGTCATCAAAGGCAATATTAGCATATAAATTAGCAATGTATTGAAGTTTCCTTTCTTCATATTCTTTTTGTGCTACTAGCAATGTACCCTCTAAAATTTCTTCTGCTGATGAATATTCATCAATATTTTTAAAAAAATTATCATTACGAAGTTTTTTATTATTTTGAAGGTTTTTATCGATTTTTTTCTTTGCGAAATCCATGACGTTGGTAATTCGAGATTCTTCACGTTTGGATAAGAAGCGCTGTTTTATTTCTTTTCCAACGTAATCAAATACTTTTTCCACAAGATTTCCAGCTACAGCACCACCAAGAATGCCTCCTATTCCCGGTGCAACCGTGGATATACTAGCTTCAACTATAGTGCCAGCTACAACTCCGCTTAAATCGGAAATTATGTCATTTTTTTCCATAGGATTCCTTCTTTCTTTTTGGTATTTTGTTAGACATTCCCCATCATAAAAACTTTCTTTATACTATATACGAATAAAACATATCATTATCACAATAAAATATTAAAATAAGATTAATAAATTTAAAATGTATTGTTTTGTATTGAATTTTCATTGCAATAAAGTGTATAATGAAATTATTCAATAGAAAAATATTCGGTTAATATCATTTTATATCTAGGAGGAACACATGACAAAACAGGAATTGGCAACCAGAATATGGGCCACAGCGAATGTACTGAGAAAAAACATCAAAGCCAGTGAATATAAAGATTATATTCTTGGATTTATGTTCTATAAATATTTGTGTGACAAAGAAATGGATCATCTTTTAGACATGGGAGGCTCTTTTGAAGATTTGAAAAATGCCGATGAAAATTTGCAGACAACGCTTAAAGATGATAAGGGATATTTTATTGCCTATAAAGATATGTTTGAATACTGGAAAGGGCTTGGTGTAAAGCTCGGGGCAAAAGATGTTTCCGAAGCGCTGGACAGATTCTATACAAACTTAAAACCAATCTATAGCAATGTTTTTAATAAAATATTTTCTGCATTACAGACTGGTTTATCCAAACTTGGTGATAATGCCGGATCACGTGATAAAGCTGTTCGTGACATTGTAGAACTCGTTGCTCTTATCCCACCAACAAGTCGTGAGTATGATGTGCTGGGCTATATTTATGAATATCTGATCCAGCAGTTCTCATCAGAAGCAAAAAAAGACGGTGCATTTTACACACCGCATGAGCTAACCAGTCTAATGGCTAAGATTGTTGCAGAGCGAATGAAAGGGCGTACAGAAATAACGGCGTATGATCCTACCGTTGGTTCTGGAGGATTGCTGCTCAACATTGGCCGGGAAGTCGGAAAATATATTGATAGAAATTTTATCCATTACTATGGTCAGGAATTGATCACTGAGACGGCAAACTTAGCGAAAATGAACCTATTTATGCAGGACGTACCGGTACAGAATATCTGTATAAACTGCGCGAATACTCTGGAGGATGACTGGCCGTATTTGGAGGAGAATGGAGGAAGAAAACCGCTTCCTGTAGATGTAGTAGTTTCGAATCCGCCCTATTCTGCTCACTGGACTTCAGGTTCCTATAAAACAGATCCGCGTTTTGTAAAATACGGTCTTGCACCTGATACCAAGGCAGATTATGCATTTTTACTGCATTGCCTTTATCATTTAAAGAATGACGGTGTTATGGCAATCGTACTTCCTCACGGTGTTCTTTTCAGAGGCGGCAGCGAGGAAGAAATCCGAAAGAAATTGATTGAAAACCATAATATTGAGACGATCATTGGATTTCCAAGTCAGATGTTCTTTTCCACCCCAATTTCAGTCATTGTTGCTGTTCTTTCAAAAGAGAGAAAAGAAAGTGATATTCTGTTTGTTGATGCATCCCAGAGTTTTGTAAAAGTAAAGAAACAGAATGTTTTGAGACAGATGGATATACAGAAGATTTTTGACGCCGTGCAGGATCGTAAAAGCATTCCGGATTTTTCCAGACTGGTTACTAAAGAGGAAATCAAGAAAAATGACTATAACCTTAATATTTCACGGTATATTTCTGCAAAAAAGGAAGAGACTCCATATGACCTCTTTTCAGTCATGACCGGACAAATCTGCAAATCTGAAGTTGAACAGTTTAAAGAGTTCTGGGAAAAATTTCCTGGATTGAGAGAAAAACTGTTTATAGAGAATGATACGTATTATGATATAACAGGTGATAATCTTAGAAAGGTTATTGTCAATTACCCTGCTGTTGTTGATTTTACAAAAGAATTTAAGGGAGTATCCGCAGAATTCAAGTCTTATTTGATTGAGGAAATACTCTGCCAGTCTCCAGCTCAAAACGTGATGGAAACAATCAAAAAGCAGCTGTTTGTGACGTTTGGAGACGAAAAGTATAAGCTTATTGATAAATACAGCGTATATCAGTCGTTTGCTGATTGCTGGGACGATATTGAAGGGGATCTTTCCAGGATCAGCTCTGAAGGGAAACAGATCTGCACGGAAACAGAGCCTTGGATCATCATGAAAAAGGATTCTAAAACAAAGAAGTTTGTTGAAGAACAGATTGGAATGAAAGGAAAAGTCTTCCCATTGGAACTGATAAAAGACACCTATTTTAAAGAAGACTTTTCAAAAATCAGAACATTATCAGCTGATGCAGATGGTTATGTATCTAAATACACAGAGCTCTGGGAAGATTTCGATGAAGACATTGTTGCCGAATTATCAAAAGAAGGCGATGACAATACAGATTTCGATATTAAGAAAATAAAAGCTGCGATTAAGAAAGCAGAATATCCGGAAACAACTATCCAGAATTTCAAAGCCATTGTAAAGGCTGTTGACAGCGAAAAGGCCTGCCGCAAGCGTATAAAAGAACTTGATCTGGAGATGAAGCAAAAAGCTGAGGACAAGATCCACGCCCTGTCAGATGAAGAAGTCTTTAATCTTCTTGTTATGAAATGGATCGATCCGATTATTTTAAATATTAATAAAACTGCAGAAAGCGTTATTACTGGTTTTGCAGCAGATATTGTTGCGTTGAAAGAAAAGTATGCCAATCCCCTGTCTGAATTATCCTCTGATCTGGAAAATACAGAAAAGCAGTTTCATGACATGCTTTCAGGCCTTGTGGGCAGTACAAAAGATATGGACGCAATCAAAATGCTGAAAACAGAATTTGACGTTAATCCAAAGGAGAAACCAGAATGCGGCCAGAAATAGGATTTAAAGGATTTGCTGATGAGTGGGAACAGCATAAGTTATCGGAAATTTGTGACTTTGAAAAGGGCAAGGGATTAAGTAAAGATGATATAAGTGATAACGGAAAATATCCATGCATTTTATATGGACAATTATTTACAGAGTATGGAATGTTCATTAACAGTATTTTTTCTAAAAGTAATACGATAAGTGATGAATGTAAATTAAGCGAAAAAGGCGATATATTAATACCAAGATGTGATACAACACCAGATGGATTAGGTCGGGCCTCTGCATTATCTGTAAATAATGTGATTCTCGGATTTGATATTAATATTCTCAAGATAAAAAACAAAAAAGATTATAATTTTAATTACGTTTCTGTAGCACTTAACTTTCACAGAAAGGATTTACTTTCAAAGGTAGTAGGAAGTACGGTGCGGCATCTTGAAAACAAGGAATTAAGAGATATCTTAATAGAATCTCCCTGCTCAATTGAAGAACAGAAAAAAATTGCTAGTTTATTTCAATGCATAGAAAATCTAATCACTCTTCACCAGCGTAAGTATGAAAGACTTGTAAATGCCAAAAGATCCATGCTGGTCAAAATGTTTCCTCAAAATAGCAGTAAAGTTCCTGAAATTCGCTTTAAGGGATTTACTAATGATTGGGAACAGCGTAAGTTAGGGGAAATTACAGAACTTAAATCAGCATCACGTGTTCATAGAGATGAATGGACTGGCTCAGGTGTTCCGTTTTTCAGATCAAGTGACGTTATGGCAGCAATAAATGGAACTGTGAATGAAAAGGCATATATCTCCGAAGAATTGTATGAAAAACTTTCAAGTGTATCAGGAAAATTAGAAAAAGGCGATGTACTTATTACGGGTGGTGGTTCTGTAGGAAACCCTTATATTGTTCCAGATAATGAACCACTTTATACAAAAGATGCAGATTTGCTCTGGATAAAAAACCAAGGTAGATTTCATCCATATTTTCTGTATGAGTATTTCTTTTCACCAACATTCAGAACATATTTGGGTAGTATTTCGCATGTTGGAACGATTGCTCACTACACAATTACGCAATTGTCAGAAACACCAATTTGCCTGCCAAATATTGAAGAACAAACAAAGGTGGGAGAATATTTTTCTAACCTCGACCACCTTATTACGCTTCATCAATGTAAGATAAAAAAATTACAAGATGCAAAAAAAGCATTTCTGATAAAAATGTTTGCATAGGAAGGAGTTTCATATGCCATTACCATATACCGGTTCTCATGGAGAATTGAATTTTGAGGCAGATTTCGTAGATGAATTGCGTCATGCTGGATGGCAGGAAGTCCTCAAAAACAAAACAGTTCCGGAACTGATTGATAACTGGAGAAATATTATTTTTAAACGAAACAGAGATACACTGAATGATATACCGTTATCAGATTCTGAAATGGACTATCTTTTAGATGTTATGAGGTCACAGGCAAATACCCCTGTAAAGGCCAATCATTTTATTAATGGACCCGCAGTAGGGATTAAACGTGACTCTGATTCTCCAGATCGACAGCATGCAGGGAAAGAGGTCTTTCTGGACCTCTTCTCTTCCACCGAAATAGCCGGAGGAACGTCCAGGTACCAGATTGCAGAACAAACACAGTTTGACACTGCAGACATATATAATGATCGACGAGGAGATATCACACTTTTGATCAATGGTATGCCGGTCATTCATATTGAACTGAAAGCTTCAGGTGTTGATATTTCAGAAGCCACTATTCAGATACGGAAGTATTACCAGGAAGGGATTTTTCGTGGATTTATGGGGCTTGTACAGGTGTTCTGGGCTATTTCACCGGAGGATGCATTATTTTTTGCCAATCCTGGAGATGTAGATAAATTCAATTCTTCCTTTTTCTTTCGATGGGGTGACCGAAATAATAAGATTATAAAGAATTGGAAAGAATTGATATCTGGCAGTACTCATATTCTATCTATTCCGGAAGCACACAAATTAATTGGTTATTACTGTGTCGCTGACACTTTAAAAGACACTTTGAAAATATGTCGCAGTTATCAATATATTGCAATCAGAGCTCTCGTAAAAAGAGCTTCAGAGCAAAAATGGGGAGATAATAGCCAACTTGGAGGTTTTATCTGGTGTACCACTGGTGGTGGCAAGACAATGACCTCTTTTAAAGCGGGGCAGCTAATTATAGATATGGGCTATGCGGATAAAGTTGTTTTTGTGGTAGATCGAAAGGTACTTGATACGCAGTCTACCAAAGAATATAATTCATTTTCCAGATCAGGAGAAAATGTCTGCGAAACCAAAACAACAAATGACCTGTTCTATAAATTAAAGAGTTCAAGATCTGATGAAACGATGATTGTGACTTCCATGCAGAAAATCTCCCGGATAAACGATGAGGCTGAAAAAATCAAAAAGGATATGTTGGAGAAAATAAAAGAAAAGCGCATCGTTTTTATTATTGATGAGGCACATCGTTCTCAGTTTGGAACTATGCATGACAGTGTAAAGAAAACTTTTTATAATGCGTTGTTTTTTGGATTTACTGGAACCCCAATTTTTACGGAAAATATGAAACCTGGCGAACTTATAACAGAAACTGTATTTGGCCCGTGTCTTGCAATCTACTCTCTCGCTACCGGAATCAGGGATAAAAATGTACTTGGTTTCTGGCCGGAGGCTGTAAAAACTTTTTCAGATGATGAATTAAAAGAAAAAGTTGCATTATCTGAATGCCATGCAAATAATAAAAATGAAATTGTGGTAGGATCAGAAGCATGGCGGCTATATCGAAAGCTTACAAAAAATACGCCTATGGCAACAGAATATGATGAAAAGGGAAATCCCAAGAAAGACAAAAATGGCAAGATAATTAAAGGGATTGAAGACTATATTCCTTCAAATACATATAATGATCCAGAGCATCGGCATCATAATGCAGTTGTCAAATATATAGTGAATAATTTTGTCACGATTGCGTATGGAGAATATGGAACTCTTTTTCATGGGATTTTAGCCACAGAAGGTATTGATGAAGCAATTTACTATTGGGAAAGATTTCGGAAAACAGCTCCGACATTAAATGTAACAGCATTATTTAATCCAAATGTCAATACAAATAAAGAAAGAACATTAGAACATGAAAAAGCGCTGATAAAAATTGTAGATGCTTATAATGAACAATATGGCACCAGCTATAATCGTAAAACGGATCCGGATCATTCTGGCTTTAAGGAAGATTTAACAAGTCGTCTTGCCCATAAAAAGCCATATGAACATATTGGAAATGATCACAGTAAGTGTATTGATATTGTAATAGTAGTAAAACAATTGCTTACAGGCTTTGATTCGCAGTATGTAAATATATTATATCTGGATCGGGAACTGAAAGATGATGCACTGATTCAGGCAATATCGCGAACAAATAGAGTTTTAGATAATAATGAAAAACCATGGGGAATGGTTAAGTTTTTCAGGAAGCCTTATAGCATGAAACGGAATTTGCAAGAGGCACTAAAACTCTATTGCGAGGGAGATTATGCGGATGTTGCGGTAAATGATTTAGAGAAAAATATCGATAAACTGAATCATATCTTTGAAAATATTACGTATGTTTTTTCTCAGGATAAAATAGAAAATTTTGAATGTCTTCCGAAAAAGGATGAAAACAGACAGAAATTTCGGAGAGAATTTTACGACATGAAAACCACTATGCGGGCAGCTATGCTCCAGGGATTAAAATGGACAAATTCACATGGAAAAAAACTGGATTTTGATGAAAAGACATACAAGATTTTGACTATGCGATACAACGATCTTCCTTCCAATCAAGGTGGTGGTGGAAAACGGACCCAAAAACCAGGCTTTAATTTGAACACCAATATCTCAACAATGGAAATGGAAAAAATTGATGCAGAATACCTGGAGGCACAATTTAGAATCATAACAATGGAAGACGTGGAAGATTCTGATGACTATGATGAACTAAAGTCTGCTGCTATTAAGGAAATCAAAAAGAATCTCGGTATGTTAACTGAAATACAGCAAAGATACGCAAAAATAGTATTATCAGATATTGAGAATGGAATTCTGATTGTCGAAAAAGGAAAAAAATTCATGGATTACATCCAGGAATATATGGAACGGATCCAACGTGAAAAGATCAAAAATTATGCAGACCAGGTTGGGCTCAACCCAGATAGGCTTTTTGACCTATATAGAGAATATACTTCCGGTGAAGTTGACCCATTAAAGTTCGAAAGGTTAAAACAATCTGTTGATATTGAACGCTTGAAGAAATATTACAATTGTGTAGAATTCAAAGCCAGAATCCGTTTTCATGTAGAATTGAAAAAGTATATTGAAGAACGCAAAGCTGACTACGAAGAGAAAGGATGATTCAAATGCCTAGACCGAAAAAAGACAACTATCCATTGTCGCTGAGAATAGAAAAAAATGTATACGATCGATTAACTCAATATTGCGAGGATTCTGGTCAGACTAAAACCCTGGCTATTGAGCGGGCTTTGATGGCGTATATAGATGAGTATTATAGGCAGCAGGAGAAACTGGAGCATATTTAATAATTGATAAAAATGAACAAGTGTATTATCTAAGACGGTGTTTTACAATTATTTATTTATGCTCTCCTATTTTAATTGCAAGATTGTCAGTCAAAGTAAAGAAGCCTACCTCGACTGACAATCTGACAGTTAAGAAATGCTTATGTTTTATTGTAGCAATTGTCAAAATATTGTACGCAATCAAGTGGTAGTTTCCGACATTTTATATTTTTTATCGAGAAATTTTTTGATATCATCCACGGTAATTTCATCCCGTTTTTCTTTTTCAATATATTCCTGAAAATCTTTAGTGGGCGTTAATCCGTCAACTTTGAGCATTCCGATTGCATAATCCCATGCTTCAGATTTTGTCATAATATCATTCTCCCTGTACAGGTTTAGTTGCTTATACTTATATCATCGAGTGTTTTAGGTTGGTAGTTACAAAGGTGGGTATTTTTCTACAAATTAGATGTATATCAGCCTTTCTTATGAGTACCAAAGTATTCTTTCAGAACATTCAGTGCTTCTTCTCTCAGAACGCCTTCTGTAACTTGCGGGTGCCAGAATGAGTTATCAAATACCATTTTGGAACAGTTGCAGCCTTTATTTCCAAGGATATTTTCAAGATCGATATTGCTTGCTCCGTAGACCAGTCGTCCAAGTTTTACCCATACCATGGCACCACTGCACATAAAACAGGGTTCACAGCTGGAATAGAGAGTACATTCATGTAAGTCTGTAATGGCGGTCTGTGCGCAAAATTCCCGGATAAGGCCTGCTTCGCCATGAAAAGTCGGATCATGTCTGGTGTAAATCTGGTTTTCATTGGTGAATATAATCTGGTCATCTTTCACCAGTACTGCACCAAATGGTTCATTGCCATGTTCTACAGCCAGTTTTGACAGCTCAATTGCTTTTTTCATAAAGATTTCATCCTGCATAAAATTTTCTCCCATCTTTTGTAAATTTGGAAACCATCAATATTCTTTTGGAATTTCTCCTGTTATTCCATATATACTTTTGAAGTATTCCAGATCCTGTGGACATTTGATCAACATGATTTCTTCCATTTCGCCCGTCTGAATATCCTTAAATCCCGCAACCTGTTCTCCGGTGCAAATGCTTGCCTGGATCACAGGTCTCATTTTTTCTTTATCATAGGATTTTCTGACGGATTTCTTCTTAAATAATCCCATGTGTATTTTCCTCTTTCTCCGTTGCTGTCAGAATCATTTTCTCAAAAGCCAGTGCAAATCTCTCATCATCTTTCTGTGTACGTTTCTTTGGTTCCTTTATATGATTTTTATGAGAGCTTCTTCGGAGTTTTTTATTCAGGTGACGTTCCATAAGCATCTGGTCAATATTCTCATTTGTATACCATTTGCCAGATTGGTGAATAGCGTAAGCTCCTTTACTCAGAGCCAGTGTTATTCCATAATCCTGTGATACTATAATATCCCTTTTTTGGCAGATGCTGATCAGCTTGTAGTCCACGGCATCCTTTTTATGTCCAATCTCCTTGCTTAGTACGTGGGCAAAATATACTGTCCAGAGGAGAGGCCGATGTGGATGGATTGTCAGTTTGTCAGGGCCCTTTCGATAATGATATTTATGGCAACTACATATTTAATCCTTCTAAATATTGAATGGCTGTTTCTATTAGGGACATACATCTATTATAAAAATATTTGTAATGCCGTTTATCAAGGACATTTGTTTGGGTTGTTTCATGATGACGAATACTGAAACTATTACCTATTTCTGTAAGCTCATGAAATTCTTTATCAAATAAGTCTTTAAACGCTTTTTGATTATTACTCATGTCATTTATGAGCTTTTCTACGGAATTTTTTTTATTCATTGTGGAGGAACAATAATATGTTTTTAATCGTTCAAATGCATCCCAAAGTTTTTCTACAGCAATTTGGAAGTTATTTTCATCATAATATTTAGTAGCTTCTTGCAATAATTCTTTTAGTCCTGCTTCTTCAATTTTCATTAATGAACTACTTCCTATTCGGGTATCAAATACCCTGCTTATTTTCCCATTATATAAAGAAAAAGGAATTTCATTCAATTTCAAAAGTGCATTAATACTTGGCTCAAATTCATTTCCTTCACTATGTCTATTAAAGAATTCTATGGCATCAAAAACACAAAACGGTGAGCTGGAAAGAATAAAATTTTGTAAATTATCAGTTTCAACATATTCTTTTTGATTGTTATAGCATTTGGGGGTATAAAATTGTTTTATGTCTTCAAATACATCTGCTGCTACCGTTGTGGGATAATTGAATCCAGTTTCAGTTGTTGCATAATATCCCATATTATAATGCTCCAAAAACTGATAAATTTGATTTCTAGCCTTTTTACTGATGGATAAGGATAGCTGCTTTTCTTTTATTTCCTTAGAATGACGTTGGGAATATGGAATAAATAAAGTATTTTTTTCATTTTGATATATTCTCCAGCCATAAACATCCCGGTTGGATATTTTTTGTGCTGGATATAATTCATATCCGTCATTTCGTAATAAATCGTTGATTTTTTCTAAATATTCAGTCCAATATCCTTTATCATTTCTGACTGCGGGATGAAATATTTCACAGATAAATTTTAAATATTTTTCGTCACTGCCATTTATTAGTTCGAATCTTTCATCTTCAAAAACCCAACAGAAGGGATAATCTTCATTGTTTACTGTATGTTGCCATATGTCGCCTTCAGCATCCTTATATCTTAGGTCCTTACTAGGAAGCTTTTTGAGATCATACAACCTTTTGAGAAAGTCAACTTCAGTAAGTCGTCCCCAATAATAATATATAATTGTTTTTGTTTCGAAGAATTCATCTATTACTAAACCATTTCGAAATAAATCTAATATGTCACGTCTGGTTATTTCTGTAATACGATTCATTATATTTTCCTTTCATGTTATGGTACGTTATTGTTTCACGTATTAGCGCTATATCAAAAAAATAATAATATGTTCGAAAAACAAACAAAAGAAATCAGAAGAGCATATATTTTGTGAAGTTATAATCCATAAAAATTTTGCTGAAGTATATTTTTCATTTCGTCAAAATGTTGGGCTGCATTTTCCAATACGGGATATTTCTTATAAAAAAGGAACCAATTTGTCATCCATTCATTTATGCCAAAATGTTTTTTTATCCATTGATCATTTAGAGTTTCGGGATATAATTTTTGCAAAGTATAAAGTCTTCCAATATATTGTGCCACAAAATAGGCTTGGTGATATCCTGTAACTGCATTATCGTATTGCTCTTGAAGATAATTCCACTGAGCTGGCAGTTCTTGGTTTATTATGTATGGAAGCATTTCTTCACAATTAGCATTATTTTTTCCTAAGGAATATTTTCTGGTAAAGTAATAACCGGTTGATCTAGCGTGAATCTCTGTCCAAAGCGAAAACATATTATGCTTATTGTTCTGTGTGATTTCGGTATACTTTTTGGCATTAATTATCTTTGCATACTGAACAAAATCCTGCACATGAGTTGTTTCATGTATAATTGTGCCAACCCAAGTCATATTGTTTTTGTGTATATTTTGAATTAATCTGTCTTGGTTTATAAGAACAATAAAAGTACCATTGATTTCTTCAGGTGGAACCATAAGACCATTATATTCATTAAGTGACTTTACAAAAGAAGAATCAGGATTACTTATATTTGGATTCAAGATCAAATATTCAGTTGCGATATTTTGCACTATATAATAAGAAGGCATAACAGGATCTCTAACATTAACTGTGTTAAAAAAATCGTCTATAATGCTTAAAATTCTATTATTGATTAAATTTTCTGGATCCATAGTCCCTATTCTATTCCTCCCTTTTTACTATGCAGTAATTTAAGAAATTAAATTTATACCTATATCCAATACTTTATAAGTAACTTGGACCTTGTATATATATACGACAAAAATCGTGAAAAATCACAATATTTTATTATATCAAATCTATATATCAATTACTCCAATAATTTTTTTTGTATAAGAATTTTATCATTTCAATATTTCTGAAAATCCAACTATCAGATTGTGGATTTTTACATATATTTATTTGTCTAATTTCTTGCCTTCGATATTATAGATTAGATGTTTTAGGGACAAAGTCATGAGCACATATAATCCTGCTCCGCTGAACTACATCACCTCTAACTGAGCAATTTCCCTTTGCGCAGCCTTCTATTGGTGTGAAGTTTTCACAAGAGTTGCACTTTCTACGTTCTTTTTTCATTCCATGCCCATCGCATCGTATCATTTCATACCCAACAATATATTTTTGTAGTTCATCCTCGGATATTGTTTTTTCGAGCTTTTCACCTTTATCATTTTTTAATTCAAAGTGAATATTCAAACCATTTATGTCTGCTCTTAATGCTATATTGTTATTCAGAAGACCTTCCTCATTTAATTCATTAATTTCTTCACAATTTAGTTCTTCAATAAATTGTAAAATATCTTCCATTGTAGATACTGATAAACCATATCCTCCAGATGTATATTCATAAAATATGTTACCATAATAGTCACCATCTTTTAAGGTTATAGCAATTACATAATCTCTGGATTTATAGTCATCTGTTAAATCATGGTACATTTTTGATTTCTCCTTATATTGATATCTTTCTTGATTTTCTTCTCGATACTTTTCATTTCGAATTTTATCAATAGCGCTTAATCTTTTCATTCTTGCTTCCATAGCATCAAGACCATTTTGCTTGAATTTTTTTATTAATTCGTCTCCGTAAAAAGATTCAAATTCTTCTCTACACTTTTTTAGTTCATCAAGCCGAGTTGACATAAAACTTTCAAAAAAGCTTTCTGGTATGTGTAATCTAGTTGAAAATTGTCTTTTCCTTTTGGGAATTGTTTTTTGTGTTCTGGCATATCCAAGGACACCAATAGATACATCTAATATCCCTGCCAATTCTTCCGAGGTTAGTTGATAAATCTTTTCAATAACATCGTAAATATTTATTTCAACTCCAATTCCCTGTTCATCTTTTTGCAAAAGATCGAGAAATTCCATATAATTTAATTTGTATCTATCATAGGACTCTTTTAGATACCAAGGTGCTTTTTGGGTAATTTCTTTATAATATTCAAAAGAAGCCCCCCAGCTTTTACACTCTTTATTGGGAGTATATTTGTGTTCAATTCCACATTTTCCTTCAAAGTTAAATTCACATGTTTTACAAGTTTTATCTAGAATCATCCCAGCCACCTCTTACCCTGCTAATATTTTTCTGCGGTATGAATTATTTTGATATGTTATTCAACTACTATTCTGTATAAACTAAGGGTGAAAAGCCTAAATTTTAAGCTAGTCACCCTTACTGTCATACAAGAATATTATTTACAGAAATTTTTTTATAATTAAAACTATTTCATTACGCATAAACTTTCATCAATCCATTTCTGGACCTCTTTTTCGTTCACCTTAACCAGACGGGCAATCATTTTTACATCCATGCCCTCTTCTGCCATGGAAAGGGCTATTTCTTTCGCTTTTTTCAGTTCACCGCATTTCTCGCCGCTTTCCATTCCCTCACTATAAATTTTCTCCATTTCATAGCACATAAACTCAACCCCTTTCTGTGTCTCTTTCAATTCATGTACCCTTTTTGCAAGAACCGAGCTGTGCATAATATTTATTTCTAAATATGCTTATAATTTATATTCTTTATAAAGTTCCTCACGATACTCTTCATCCTCAGAGGCCTTCTCTGCATCTGAATAACGTTTGTTCTTCAAAAGAATATTCATAAGCGTCCCTAAACGGTTTTCACCCTTTTTTTCGCCATTTTCTTCAGCATAGGAAATCATACTTAACATATCAGCCAACTCCTTTTGTCGGACCGGTTTATCAGAGTCCGGGATATATGATAATACTTTTTTCTGATTACCAGAAAATAATCCATATAAAAAATCCACGAGTCCTTTTTGATCTTGTTTTTCTCCGCCAAGTCTTACGATGATTATTTCTAGAAGGTCTGCTTCGGCGGTATTAACCTTGATATCTGGTTTTGGAAAACCTTCGTTCTTATAATTCTGTATTTTGTAATAAGATATAGTATTCTGTAGTCTTTTTGGTATACCTTCAAGGCATATCCAAATGCTATATACTTTCTCTAGGTATTTATATGCAATTCCATTCTTGCCAATCTTATCAATCTGAGCGGACAGCTTGCGGCATCCATAGTATATGCCTCTTTTTATAACTGGATAGTCAAGATCATATTCTTTCTGAAATTCAAAGTCAATATGAAGGTTTACCAGAATATTTTCTTTTGAATTTGGAAGTAGCGAACGGAATAAAACATCAAAAGTTGCCGGTGGCTTACCTGTGGCATTGGTTTCTGTTCTTTCTCCACGTATGGTTTGAGCCATATCCTCTTCCACTAATGCAGTTCCTGTCTGGATGGTATCTCCTTCAATACATTCCATGATTTCCTCTAATGAGCAGTCTTTGTATTCTGCTACTGTGTACTTTAAGATATTTCCCATAATTGGTTTGTATGAGAATATATTTTTTGCAGATTGATCTCCCGATTCGTTTCCTTCTATGGAATCCATTGTTGCAGAAATACTGTCTTTTACGTTCATGAATTTCTCCTGACATTAGAAGTTATATTTATATAACAATCATACAACAGGGCAAAAATTTCGTCAAATGTTTCTTCAGTTCAAACAATAGTAAAAAAGCATAAAGGTTAGATGTCTTAATGAGTCAAATGAGTTTTTAGAAATATCTATAATGGGGGAATTGACAGATTGAGATAAGCAATATATACTAATAGTAACAAAAAACAGATAAAAGAAATGCTGTATGTGGAATATGGTTAGCAAATCTGATCTGTGAAATAATACCAAACGGAACTAAATGGCATTAGATAGCAGCGCAGGAAAAGAACGTAATTATATGACACCAAATATCACTAAGTAGTACCAAAAGATCAATGAAGGGGACAAAAATCAACCTTGAAACTGTCACATTTGGTGTTCAAAAAAATTGTTTGTTCCGTGTGTTATTGAGTGTTATCTAGTACTAAATGGTATCAAATGACACACAATATCATGTACAAGATAACATGAGATAGCACTATATATTGCGAAATGGGCGTAGACGTAATCTGCTAATCACAGACATCCGGAAAACAAAACGCCACACGGATATCTATCCCGTCTAAATTTTTCATCACAGAGTTGACCTCCCCGCCGATATAACGGGCTGCTTTGTCAACGCTGAGTAATATTTCGTCACTAAGTGCTAATTTTCTCATTCTTTTCCTTTCACGATTTGTCACTATTTGCCAAATACAGAACTTCTTCTGTTTAGATTTGGATAGTGACTTTTTTTCTGAATAAGTGGGAAAAATAATGCTCATTTTTGAACCTATTTTTACCCCGAAAACGGCATTTGGTCACTGCGGTACCGGCTGTGGTATATGCCGTTAATTATCCTATTATAATACAGGTCATTTCAGAAATTCAAGAGAAATTGTGTGCTTTTGTGGAAATGGTGAAAATTGTCTGCTGTCCCTCCTTTTTTTACAAGATTCTTTTTTCAATATTAATATGTCATATTTTTTGTTTCTGTCAAAAAATGTTGAGGTGCTTGTCGCTTTTGGGATATCTGTTTTCTTGGAAAAACCTTTCTTAAATAATCATTCTTAAAAATATTACATATTAAATGTATAAATACTCTATAAATATATTCCTTTGTATGGACATCCACCTTACAGGATTAATATGTCATTTATTTGAAATTTTATCAAAAATTTTCATAAAAGATCGGATTCTGAGCGAAAATCGGACAATATATAATTGAAAGACAATTAAACGCTCAGCCAGTGATGGCAGAAAGGAAAAAAGAATGAGAAAAGAATCAAAAGAAATGGCTGTTACAGCCGCAACAATGAAAAAAGAGATTGTCAACACTGAGCAATATTTCGTCACTAAGTGCTAATTTTCTCATTCTTTTCCTTTCACAATTTATCACTAGTTAGCAACCACCAGTTCAACTGGTGGTTTATCCTTGGCCCTCCAAAGGCCATTGTTACTGCTCGCCCCAAAGGGCGGTATC
>NZ_JAOQJM010000015.1:88581-101097 GCF_025566865.1 Blautia acetigignens | reverse complement strand
ACATAATGATGCCTCCTTTCATTGTATTCCCTACAAATAGGATAGCACATTTTGTTGAAGTTTCTTTATATTTATTTTATCTAGCACAACAAGTTAATTTACTTTTATTTAATATTTCAAGAAGACTAGACTTCCCACTGCCATCTATGCCAAATAAGCAAATAAGTTTTCCTCTCATTAGTTAATTTCCTTTGTGAATTTATTGATAATTAAGAATTATCTCTTATCTTATTATACAACCGAAATTCCATTTTTCCTCATAATTTTACTATTTTCTAAAAAAAGATATTTTTATCTTGTTTTCATTCGATGAACAGAAAGCCGAACCATCCAAAATGTGTATCGAAATAACTCATTTCAATAAATCAACATCTTTCTCCACCAACTGCTTCTCTGCAATCTTAAGATTTCCTCTGTAGTTATTTCGCAGCTTTTTGACCAAATTGACGTAATTCGGGCTTGCTTTTATGTTTGGAGTGGATGAAGCCACTATTATTCTTGCATATACATGGTTAAAAGCGGAAAACAAAGCTTTAAACTGTGATAATGTTCCGTCAATCTGTTTTAATGAATGAGCTACGTCCACGCCTTTCAGTTCTGTTAAAATAGCCTCACATTCCTGTCCTCCAAGTACAAATAAATAATCACATTTGCAGATTCCCGGCGGGACTGATTTATCCTGTGGAATTATACCGCCATCCATTTTATATAAAATCACATGATCTTTCCGGGTATTCTCCAGGATGTATTTTTTCTTGCGTTCCTCACACTTTATCCTTGAGCGATTATCGGATACTTCAATACACTCAATGTTTTTATTTACACATGCAGTAGTCTTTTGATTGACAAGCTGTTCTTCTATGCATTTTTCCACTTTATTACATATCATTCATCCATCTCCTTGTCCAGTAAGCGCTCCAGTTCCGAATTTGTGATTGATGAAACTTCATCAATATAATCAGTACTGATCATATGGCTTTCTTCATCCAGCAGGTTTTCCATGCTGCTTAATCCTGATCTTGTATTTTCCAGTTTGAAAGCAGCAAATGTCTTATAATTAACACGTAAATTTTTTGCAATAACTACCGTACCTTTACTCTTTGGTCCATTTTCAATCTTGTCCGAATACAACAGGATATTTAAAGATGTTAAAATATATGGACTGTGTGTTGTAATAATTGCTCTGCTATCTGTGGAGTTAACCATCAAAGAAATCAGGCTTACAACATTTTTCTGGGCAATTGGAAATAAATGTGCTTCCGGTTCTTCTATAATTACAAAGCTCTTCTTTTTTTCCAGAATAATGATAAAGGCCAGCATCAGAATCCACAGTACCTCCTGCTGCCCGGAGGAACCATACATCAGTTTTACCCAATGTCTTTCATCAAAGTAAATTTTTTCTCCATCCATTTCGCTGGTATAATCCGCTTTAAAAATATCTTTTATGAGACTGTATGCTGTGTCAAGTGAAATATTATTAATTTGACCTTTTACAGTTTTAGTATAGTCTTTTACAATTTCCGGAATTTTGCTTCCAAATTTGCTTTTTGTATTTCTGATCAGATTGATAAAATCCTGCATTGTCAGATCCATATCTGAAATAGAAAAATCATGCAGCTGCTCTGACATGGTGGCCAGAAGACTTCTTCCTGCGGGGATATAGATAATGTCCGCATTATTTTCAAAAAGCTTATACAAACGTTCCTTGAACTGCTGTTTCAGCATTGCCAGAGCAGTAATATTATCGATTATGGAATTAATTTGTTCACTGTTTAGCGTTGCCAAAAACATTACAGATGCTTCATATATCAGTTCATTTAATGCATATTTTAAATTTTCAGCAAAGCGAAAGCGGACATATCCATCTTTATTCAGAGTGATTTCTATTTTCTTTTCTCCAAAAAAGTACTCTATCTTGAAGTTTTGCATGTGTGTGGTTTTGCCGAAGCATCCCATAAACTGTCTGGTCAGATATTTCATATAATTATTAAAATATTCATTTTTGTGATTGTCTGTATACTGTGCACCATCCATTAAGAATTCCAGCGTATAATCCCTTATCTTCTGGCAATAGTAAATAACTTTACAGGCTGTACTTTTCCCAGATGCCTGAGTGCCTATAAATACCTGCATTTTTTTATCTAAATCTATTTCAGCTTCGCAAATTGGACCAAATTGATGTATAAGAATTTTGTTCATAGCACTTCTCCTTTGGGACTTTGGTTTTATTAATAAATAGAGTTGATTGCAAATTTGTAGAAAAAAGCCCCGAAAACATCCAAGTTCAATGTTTCCGGGGCTTGCCCTGTGGGTGCCATAATAAACACCCTTGTCTCTTAAGTGGACCTGGCGGGAATTGAACCCGCGTCCGAAAGTCTATCCCTTGCGGCATCTCCCATCACAGTCGCTGTATTAACATTCCCTCCGCAGCACGCCCACCGACAGGCTTACTGCTTCAGTAGCTTCATAATACATCTGCCGGGGCAAAGCTTACCCGGCAAGGTTTCTCACAAGGTCGACGCCAGACTCCTGAGGTGTGAGTGCAACAGGACTGACGGGCAGCACTTAGGCTGCCATTACTAACTGATCGTCAGCGTTTATATTTAGAATTTCCCGTTATTACGCAGTTCGGGAGACTGCGGATGGCTTCCACAACTTCAAAACCCCCGTCGAAACCAGTACAAGCCCTAAATGGATTATAATAGGTAGTTCTGGTACGCAGACGAAGTTTAAGCGGTTGCGCTTTTGGTTTATTATAAGGCAAACGGCTTCAGGTTGTCAAGGGATAGTTTCTGGGGCTTCATCTTGCCATTTATTCCTTCAGATGATAAAATCAAAATACATGGGAGACATTTTGAGCTCGGGAATATAGCTTTGGGAAGGAGCGTGAAAAATATGGCGGCATTGCTGAAGCTTCCGGTTGGCATTGAAGATTTTCGGGAGATTCGCCGACTTGGTTTTTACTATATTGATAAAACGAAATTGATTGAACAGCTTCTTGACAACTGGGGAAAGGTAAATCTGTTTACAAGACCCCGGCGTTTTGGAAAAACACTGAACATGAGTATGCTCCGTTATTTTTTCGAAATCGGGGCTGATAGCACCTTATTTGAGGGACTTAATATTTCACAAAGAAAGGATCTTGTGGAAGAATATCTTGGGAAGTTTCCTGTAATATTTCTTACATTAAAAGGTGTCGAGGGCGAAACCTTTGCAAAAGCGAAAGCGAAGCTGGTTAAGTTAGTTGCTCTGGAGGCAGAGCGATTCCATTTTCTGAAAGACAGTGACAGACTGACAGAAAATGAAAAAGCCAGATATGGTGCATTGGTTCAAATGAGCAGCGGCAAATATTTGATGGATGATGAAACCCTTGAAGCGGCACTGCAGACATTATCGGAATTGTTGTTTCACTATTATGGGCAGAAGACCATCATCTTGATTGATGAGTATGATGTTCCTTTGGACAAGGCATATCAAAACGGCTATTACCAGGAAATGCTGTCACTGCTTCGCGCGTTATTCGGAGATGCTCTGAAAACCAACCAGTTCCTGCAGTTTGCAGTTTTAACCGGATGTCTGCGTGTTTCGAAGGAGAGTATTTTCACTGGTCTGAATAATTTCAAGGTTTTGTCCATTACAGATGTTCGCTTTGATGAACAATTTGGTTTCACTGAAGAGGAAGTAAGCAAACTGCTGAAGACCTATCATTTGGAAGGGCATTTGCCTGAAATAAAAGAGTGGTACGATGGTTACCATTTTGGAGCTGCAGATATTTATTGTCCATGGGATGTGATCAATCATGTAGATCTCCTTTGTAAGAATCCAACAGCAATGCCACAGTGCTACTGGATCAATACCAGCGGAAACATTCTTGTCAAAAATTTCATCACCAGGGCAAACAAGACAACCCAGGATGAAATCGAGCGTTTGGTTGCAGGCGAGCCTATTGAAAAAAATGTCAGATTGGAATTGACCTACGATGAGATTGACAATAGCATTGAAAATATCTGGAGTGTTTTATTTACCACAGGCTATCTGACCCAAGCCGGAATCACAGACCAGGGCGCATATAAGCTGGTCATTCCCAATAAAGAAGTGAAAGAGGTCTATAAGGTTCAAATACAGGAATGGTTTGATAAAAAAGTACGTGCGAATACGGAACAATTAACCTTTTTCTGGAAGTCTGTTGAAGAAGGAAATGTATCATCAATAGAACAATATTTAAATCGGACTCTTAGTAATTCCATCAGTGTCTTTGACACGAAAGCACCGGAAAAAGAAAAGGAGAGTTCTTATCATACGTTTTTGGTAGGCTTGCTGATTGGAAACACGAACTGGGTGGTTCGGTCAAATGTGGAGGCTGGGGAAGGCTTTGCAGATATCATTATTAAACCGGAAAATCCAGATGCAGGGATTGTCTTTGAGCTTAAGTATTCAAAAGACATATCAGGCTTAGATAAGGCCTGTGCAAAAGCGATTGAGCAAATTAAGAGCCGGAGATATTATGAGTATTTGAGAAATGACGGACGCCACGATATAACACTTTACGGTATCGCTTTCTATAAGAAAAGATGTAAGGTTGTTGTTGAAAAACGAAAAGAAGAATGGTAAATAATAACAGCCTGTTTTTTCCAGGAGCCCCGGAAGTATTGAGGATTCAATGCTTCCGGGACTTACTTGTAGAGCGAACATGTCACCTGGTTCTATTCTCCGAATTCCTCGGCCACCTTTTTCAGCATTTCCCGGATTGGAAGATGGTATGGACATCTGGTTTCGCATTTGCCGCAGCCTACGCAGGCGGATGCTTTTACCCCAAGGCTTCCATAACGGTCCCGTGCCCAATCTGCAAGGTTGTAGCGTTCCAGGTAGCCTGCGAAAAGGAAGGCGTTTGGAATGCTGATTCCTACGGTACAGGGGGCGCAGTAATTGCAGCGGCGGCAGAAATTGGTGCCGAGCTGATAGCGGATTCCTTCCATTTCGGAAAGCTCTGCCTGGGTAAGGGGTGTGGTGTCTGCGCATGCTTTAATGTTCTCTTCTAATTCCGATACCTCTGCCATTCCCGGGATTACCACAGTAACAGCAGGATTGGAACAGACGTAGCGAAGGGCAAGGGTTCCGTTCTCAATGGCGCCGCCGGCCAGAGGTTTCATGGCAATGAAGCCTACATTTTTCTCCTGGCATTTGCAGATCAGCTCTTCTCCCTGACTTTCTACTATATTATATGGGAACATGATGGTCTCCACCCAGTCAAGGCTTAAAGCCCGTTCAAACACTTCTGTGGAATGTGCGGTAAGACCGATATGACTGATTTTGCCTGCTGCCTTGGCTTCCATGAGGGCTTCCAGTGCGCCCCCTTCGCCTACAACTGTATCCAGCTGCTCCATGCTTGGGTTATGTACCTGGTACAGATCAATGTGGTCTGTGCGAAGATTTCCAAGACTTTTCTCAATATCTGCTGCCATAGCATCCTTAGTTCTGGCCATACTCTTGGTGGCAAGCACAAACTTGTCCCGGATTCCCTCCAATGCATAACCAAGATATTCCTCACTGACCGTATAGCCTCTTGCAGTGTCAATGTAATTAACACCTTCATCCATAAGCTGCTTCATCAGTGCCTTGGTTCCCTCTGCGTCAATTCTCTGAATGGGGATTCCGCCGAAGCCCATCCTTGAAATCTGAAGTCCTGTTTTTCCTAATGTCGTGTACTCCATGTTTCGTCTCCTCCTGTAATTATTCGATTAGCAATATACATTTATCATGCTGTTATCCACATACAAAATATGCCACCGGCGCAATCGCCGATGGCACACAAAACCTTACGCTTATTCAAGCATTAAACACGGGACAGATACTCACCTGTTCTGGTATCGATCTTAAGCTTGTCTCCCTGGTTAACAAACAGAGGAACCATAACCTGTGCTCCAGTCTCAACTGTAGCTGGCTTGGTAGCACCCTGTGCTGTATTTCCAGCGAATCCTGGCTCTGTCTCTGTAACTACAAGCTCAACGAATAACGGCGGCTCGATAGCGAATACATTGCCATTGTGGGAACAGATCTTAACCATCTCGTTCTCTTTAACAAACTTCAGAGAATCGCCAACCTGCTCTTCTGTAAGACCAACCTGGTCAAATGTCTCTACGTTCATGAAGTAGTATAATCCGCCGTCATTGTACAGATACTGCATATCAACACGCTCAATACGTGCTGTAGGGAATTTCTCTGTAGGACGGAAGGATTTCTCTAATACGGATCCTGTGATAATGTTTTTGTATTTGGTTCTAACGAAAGCAGCTCCTTTACCCGGCTTAACATGCTGGAATTCTACGATCTGACAAACGTTGCCATCAATTTCTACTGTGACACCGTTTCTGAAATCACCTGCTGAAATCATAATTAATTTTTCCTCCTTATAGTGCTTGTGACTAGCAATATTTTATAATATATGTACCATTTTTTCAACTACTTTTTTTATAATGAGAGATTTTTCTTGAAAATCATGGATATGGAACTGGCTCACAGCTCACTCTCAGGGAAGCTTACTCTCAATTTCCTTGATCAGCTCCTCGAAAGGCTTCACGCCTGTTACTACCTCAATATCTGCAAATTTATGATAGATCGGGTCGCGCTGCTTCAGAAGCTTCTTGATCTTCTCCTCCTGGTTATCTCCTTCCAGAAGTGGATTGTTATTTCCTTCCAGTCTCTTGCGAAAGGTTTCTGCAGAACCCTTCAGGTAAACAACTGTGCCAAGCTGTTTGATATATTTCTCATTCTGCTCCTGGATCGGAAGACCTGCGCCAAGGGAAATTACTTTCTTCTCCTTGTCCTCGATCAGTGCCTTCACGGTCATGGTCTCCAGTGCGCGGTAATATGGCTCTCCAAATCTCTGAAAGATCTCCTTCACAGGCATGTTCATTTTGCGGACGATCACCTTGTCTACATCTACAAATGTCAGTCCCAGGTCACTGGACAGACGTTTCCCCACTCTTGTCTTGCCAGAACCCATAAATCCGATAACCACAATATGGTTCATGAATTCTTCTCCTCCTTGGTATAAAAATGTAATACGATTCTTTCCAGATAGCGCTTCAGCACGATCTGGATCTCTTCCTTCGGGTGTATAGGCTTCACCAAAATGTTGCGAAGACCGGCATTCTTAGCCCCCCAAATGTCCGTAAACAGCTGGTCTCCGATGAATACCGTATTCCCGGAGTTTGTTCCAAGCCGCTCCATGGCTCTCTCATAGCCTCTTCTGGATGGCTTGGCTGCCAGTTCAATATATTCGGCACCCACTAAACTGGCAAAGGGTGCAACTCTTTTTTTCTTATTGTTGGACACCAGACAGCAGGAAAACCCTATGTCCCGCAGCTCCTTAAAAAGCTGTATGGCTCTCTCGTCGGCCGGTGCCCCATGAGGAACCAGGGTATTGTCAACGTCGAACAAAAGCCCCCGATAGCCCTCCTGGTATAAGTTCTTATAGTTTACTACATATGCTGAATCCAGATATTCATCCGGAAAAAAGCGTTCAAACATTCTGTTACATCCTTTATTTCTTTATATTCTGTCAGCTGTGCAGGTAAGCCTGCAGCTCCTCATAGCGCTCCTTCATTACCCCATAGCCATGCTGATAAAAATCCATCAGCTTGTCCTTATTGGTCTCTGCTCTTCCTACGGCAGGCAGCTCCGGGCGAATTACAAAAATGTGTCCCTCCTGCTCCCATTTCTCTATAAGCTCCAGGGTCCGGTTGTAATTGCGGTAGCGGTTATATAAGGTATTCAGAAGCTCCGGATAATGGCGAAAGGCAGCTACATAGACAGGTGTGCTTTTACCCGGCTTCTTCTTGCGGTAGCCCTTATTTCTGGTAAGGATCACCACATTCTTGCGATAGCCCTTCTCCATGGCATGGATCAGGGGAATGGAATCTGCAACTCCTCCATCCAGATAGGGAACTCCGTCTATCTCCACAGCAGGACTTACAAGGGGAATGCTGGAGGAGGCTCTTCCGATATCCATCAGCCGCTGCCTGTCATGCTTCTCAGACATATATTCCGCATCACCTGTCAGGCAGTTTGTCACTACCATTTCACACTGGATATCGGACTGGAAAAAGGTGTCAAAATCAAAGGGAAAGAGCTCATTTGGATACCTGTCAAATAGCATGTCCATATCAAAAAGCTGGTGCTTCTTAAGGGCAGCCCTGGTGGCAATGTAGCTATTCTCCTTGTCCTCTACAATCATACAGTCCCTGGTGCGCCCCGGCTGATGGGAAACATAGTCAAGGGCATTGCAGGAGCCTGCGGAAACCCCCACAACATAGGGGAATTTCACATCCTTTTCCATAAGGAAATCCAATGCTCCTGCTGTAAATACGCCTCTGTTTCCTCCACCCTCCAGAATAAGAGAGGATGAAACTTCTGTTGCTTCTGTTGCTTCTGTCATTTCTATTCACGCTCCTTAAGAGGTACATATTGTGCAGGCGGCAGTACATTCTTGTATGCCGGACGAATGATCTTATCTGTGTTGATCAGCTCTTCCATTCGGTGGGCACTCCATCCTACAATACGCGCCACTGCAAAAATCGGTGTATAAAGCTCAAGGGGCAGATCCAGCATGCTGTATACAAAGCCGCTGTAAAAGTCCACGTTGGCGCTGACACCCTTGTAAATATGGCGTTCCTCAGCAATTACCTCAGGTGCCATTTTCTCTACCATGGCGTAAAGGTTGTACTCCTTCATGCGGCCCTTCTCCTTTGCAAGGGTCTCTACGAAGCCCTTGAGAACCTGGGCACGGGGATCGGATACAGAGTAGATAGCGTGTCCCATACCATAGATAAGACCTCTCTTATCGAAGGCTTCCTTATGGAGGAGCTTGCGCAGATACTCTCTTACCTCTTCTTCATCGGAAATATCCTTAACATGCTTCTTCAGATCCTGGAACATGCTTACAACCTTGATGTTGGCACCGCCGTGCTTCGGTCCCTTCAAGGAACCAAGGGCAGCTGCGATTGCGGAATACGTATCGGTACCTGAGGAAGATACTACATGGGTGGTAAAGGTAGAGTTGTTACCGCCGCCATGCTCCATGTGGAGGATCAGGGCAAGATCCAGGATCTTCGCCTCCAGGTGGGAATACTTCTTGTCAGGACGGAGCATACGCAGAATATTCTCTGCTGTGGAAAGCTCCTTCTTCGGATTGTGAATGTAAAGGCTCTTGCCGCATACATAATGGTTGTAGGCCTGATAGCCGTATACGGATAAAAGCGGAAATACGCTGATCAGGTTCAGGCACTGTCTCAATACATTCGGAAGAGAAATATCATCTGGCTCCTTATCGTAGCAATAAAGTGTAAGTACACTTCTTGACAGGGCATTCATAATGTCCTTGGAAGGTGCCTTCATAATAACATCCCTTACAAAATTGGTGGGAAGGGATCTCTGATTCGCCAGAAGCCTGGTAAAGCTCTGAAGCTCCGTCTCATTGGGAAGTTTGCCAAACAGCAAGAGATAGGTAGTCTCCTCGAAACCGTATCTGTCATCTTCAATAAATCCTCGGGTAAGCTCCTTAATGTCATAGCCTCTGTAGGAAAGACTTCCTGCACAGGGCACCTCCTTGCCGTCAACTACCTTCACTGCACATACATTGGAAACCTGAGTCAGGCCTGCAAGAACGCCCTTACCATTGATATCACGAAGACCTCGCTTTACATCGTATTTCTGATAAAGTGACAGATCAAGACTGGTATGCTCCTTACAGATTCCTGTCAGGCTTTCTATTTCCGGTGTTACTTTCATGTTAAATCCTGCCATATGGTAAACCCCTTTCTCTTTTTAATTTTCCGATAAATCTTCCTCCCTGAAAAATGCAAGCTTGCTTATCTTTGTTTATATGTGGACAGGAACTCTCTCATCTTGCCCATAGCCTTCTCCAGCTGACGCACGTTCGGCAGATATACTACACGGAAGTGGTCCGGAGAATTCCAGTTAAAGCCCTTACCCGGTACCAGAAGCACCTGCTTCTCATGCAGGAAATCAAGAGCGAACTGTTCATCATTGTAAATATTGAATTTCTCTGTGTCGATCTTCGGGAAAATGTAGAAGGCAGCCTTAGGCTTCACAGCACTGATTCCCGGAATATCATTAAGGGCCTTGTAAATAAAGTCTCTCTGCTCGTAAACCCTTCCGCCCGGCTGAATGTATTCATTCACACTCTGGTAGCCGCCAAGTGCCGTCTGCACAATGGACTGGGCCGGAACATTAGAGCAAAGACGCATGGATGAGAGCATATTGATTCCCTCTATGTAGCCCTTCGCCTTATTCTTGGCACCGCTTAGGATCATCCATCCGATACGGAAGCCTGCGATCATGTGGGACTTGGAAAGTCCGGAAAAGGTAACGCAGAATACATCCGGTGCCAAAGAGGCGATGGAGGTATGCTTATACCCGTCCATGATCAAACGGTCATAAATCTCATCGGAGAAAATGATCAGCTCATGCTCTCTTGCGATCTGTACGATCTGCTCCAGGATCTCCTTAGGATATACCGCACCTGTAGGATTATTAGGATTAATGATAACGATGGCCTTGGTCTTATCTGTGATCTTGCTTCTGATGTCATCAATATCCGGATACCATTCTGACTGCTCATCACAGATGTAATGCACTACATTACCTCCGGCTAAGGTAGCAGTCGCTGTCCATAGAGGATAATCCGGTGCCGGGATCAGAATCTCGTCCCCATTATCCAAAAGGGCCTGCATACACAGGTTGATCAGCTCGCTGACACCATTACCTGTATAAATATCATTCATGGTCACGCCCGGGATTCCCCGAAGCTGTGCATACTGCATGATTGCCTTTCTCGCTGAGAATATTCCCTTGGAATCAGAATACCCCTGTGAGGTACGGATATTGCTCAGCATGTCCAGTATTACTTCCTGTGGTGCGGAAAAACCGAAAGGATATGGGTTGCCGATATTCAGTTTCAGGATCTCCATTCCATCCTCTTCCATTCTGGCTGCCTCATCCACAACCGGGCCTCGCACATCGTATAGTACGTTATCCAGTTTGCTGGATTTCTCAAATGTCTTCATTTATTTTCACTCCTTTGCATCGGCATAGCATGTTTCTTGTTTTCTATCATCTCATATTTGGCTGATTTTCGCAAGCCCCTATGAAATTTTTGGAAATCCGAAAAAAACTCTTTTCTTTTTTAGCGCTTTAGTGTATAATAGCGACGTTGAAAAAATTTTACATACTCAGGATGAGGAGGAATTACAATGTCTTACACTGAAGAAGTATATGAAAGAGTCGTAGCACAGAATCCTGGCGAGCCGGAGTTTCATCAGGCAGTAAAAGAGGTTCTGGATTCCCTGAAAGTCGTAATCGACAAGAATGAAGAAGAATACCGCAGCATGTCTCTTCTGGAACGTCTTGTTGAGCCGGAAAGAATCATTTCCTTCCGTGTTCCGTGGGTAGATGACAAGGGCGTTGTTCAGGTTAATAAGGGTTACCGTGTACAGTTCAACAGTGCAATCGGACCTTACAAGGGTGGTCTTCGTTTCCATCCGTCAGTTAACCAGGGTATCTTAAAATTCCTTGGATTTGAGCAGACTTTTAAGAACTCCCTTACCGGACTTCCCATTGGCGGTGGTAAAGGTGGTTCCAACTTTGACCCGAAGGGTAAATCTGACAGAGAGGTTATGGCATTCTGCCAGAGCTTTATGACAGAGCTTTCTAAATATATTGGTGCTGATACTGATGTTCCTGCAGGAGATATCGGTGTAGGCGGACGTGAGATCGGTTATTTATTTGGACAGTATAAGAGAATCCGCGGATTATATGAGGGTGTTCTTACAGGTAAGGGACTTACCTACGGCGGATCCCTGATTCGTACACAGGCTACCGGATATGGTGTTGTTTATATGCTTGATGAGATCATGAAAGCACATAATGATTCTATTGATGGCAAGACCTTCATCGTTACAGGCTCCGGAAACGTTGCTATCTACGCAGTTGAGAAGGCTCAGCAGCTTGGCGGCAAGGTTGTTGCTATGTGCGATTCCAACGGATATGTATATGATCCAGAGGGAATCAAGCTTGATATTGTAAAGGATATTAAGGAAGTAAAACGTGGTCGTATCAAAGAGTATGCTGACCGTGTTGAGGGTGCTACCTATACAGAGGGACTTGGAATCTGGAACATTAAATGTGATGTATACCTTCCATGTGCTACTCAGAATGAGCTTCCTCTTGAGGGTGCTAAGGCACTGGTTGCTAACGGCTGCAAATATGTAGTTGAGGGTGCTAACATGCCTACTACTCTTGATGCTACAAGCTATCTGATGGAGAATGGTGTTCTGTTTATGCCTGGTAAGGCAGCTAACGCCGGCGGCGTTGCTACTTCTGCTCTTGAGATGAGCCAGAACTCCATGAGACTTTCCTGGACAGCTGAGGAAGTGGATGAGAAGCTTCACGGTATCATGGTAGATATCTTCCATAAAGCTGATGATGCTGCTAAGC
>NZ_JAOQJM010000015.1:0-88365 GCF_025566865.1 Blautia acetigignens | reverse complement strand
TTTGCGTAGCGAAAATCCCCCGCTCTACGGCGGGGGCGGGAACCGCGAACTCCGCTTCGCTCCGTTTGCGTAGCGAAAATCCCCCGCTCTACGGCGGGGGATTTTCTTAGTTCATGAACTTCTTCAATTCATCCATGAAGGTGCTTACATCTTTAAATTCCCTGTACACGGACGCGAAGCGCACGTAGGCGACGGAATCCAGGTCTTTTAGGTGGCTCATGACGATTTCGCCAATCTTGGTGCTGGAGATTTCTTTTTCTTCGGTGTCGAAGATGTCGCCTTCTACGGCGTCGATCATGGCTTCTAATTTCTCGCTGGCGATGGGACGCTTATAGCAGGCGCGGCGGATGCCGTTGATCAGTTTGTTGCGGTCGTATTGCTCCCGGTTCAGATTTTTCTTGATGACCGTCAGCGGAATGATCTCCACATTCTCATATGTAGTAAATCTCCTTCCGCAGGAATCGCACAATCTTCTGCGGCGGATGGAATTAGTTTCTTCTACTGGTCTTGAATCTACTACTCTTGTATTATCCTGATTGCAATATGGGCATCTCATATGAACTTGTCTCCCTCCTTTTCGCTCCCATGTATCAGCCTTTCAAAACGGACATGCCGCTTGTTGGCGGCATCACTTTATATTAGGTATTCCTCATTTTTTAGGAGCAATTCATTGGCACTTTTACAGGTATTTTCTCACTTGCCAGAACCAGCACCAATCTTTTCATTCGGTAACATAAAACGAACTGAATTTCTTAATTTTTATTATACTTTAAATATAGAAAGTGTGTCAACAAACTCTGGGCATATTTTCAGAATTTTTGCATAATCTCATAAAAAACAGGTATTTTGCATGCGTATCTGCGAATTAAAACAAAAAGAAGTGATCAATATCTGTACCTGCCGTACTTTGGGCTGCCCGGTGGATGTGGAGTTTGACTGCGAAAGCGGGTGTATTACGGCTATTGTGGTTCCGGGACCCGGGAGCTTTTGCTTCTGTTTCTGGGGTCCGGCCAGCGAGTATGTCATTCCCTGGAACTGCATCCGGCAGATTGGGGATGACATTATTTTAGTAGAGATTGATGAAAAGCATTGCTGTAAAAAAGACTAATACAGCCAAATTCAGGCAAAATATAACACCAGTCAGGAGTTACAAACTATGAAACCTGCTAAGCTCATTGCAATATGGTTTTAAATTGTCAAGGGGCAATAATTTTTATATTTTCCCGAAAAAAGAATATTTATCCTCCGGCATGAGAATCATTTTATTAATCCGTTTACTTATGCACAAAAAGGAGGATTCATAAAATGGCACTTAACAAAGTTGAAATTTGCGGAGTTAATACGTCGAAGCTTCCGGTATTGAAAGCAGAGGAAAAAGAGGAACTTTTTCGCCGGATCAAAGAGGGTGATGAAGAGGCCAGGGAGCTTTATATTAAAGGAAATCTGCGGCTTGTTCTCAGTGTGATCAAGCGTTTTTCAGGGAGCAGTGAAAATATGGATGATCTTTTTCAGATCGGGTGTATTGGGTTGATTAAGGCCATCGACAATTTTGACACTACATTGAATGTAAAATTTTCTACTTATGCAGTGCCTATGATCATTGGGGAAATCCGGCGGTATCTCCGGGATAACAACAGTATTCGGGTGAGCCGGTCTTTGCGGGATATTGCTTACCGGGCGATTTATGCGAAAGAGACTTACATGAAGAATAATCTGAAGGAGCCGACCATTGCGGAGATTGCCAACGAGATTGGGATTGAGAAGGAGACCATTGTTTATGCGATGGATGCCATTCAGAATCCGGTGAGTTTGTTTGAGCCGGTTTATACGGAGGGTGGGGATACCCTTTACGTGATGGATCAAATCAGTGATAAGAAGAACCGGGAGGAAAACTGGGTGGAGAACCTTTCCCTGCGGGAGGCGATTAACAGGCTGAATCAGCGGGAGCGGCATATTATTGACTTGCGTTTCTATGAGGGGAAAACACAGATGGAAGTGGCCCAGGAGATTGGGATTTCCCAGGCGCAGGTCAGCAGGTTGGAGAAAAATGCGCTGAAGACTATGAGGAATTATTTGAGGGCATGATGTATGCCGTTACCCGTACGCGCTTTTACAAGGTATATTCACCGCAGGCCGTCGCAACGTTCCGGCAAGCTAGCTGGTAACTTCGACTAAGACGCTCAGGAGAGCCTTCGCGCCTAAGTCTCCGTAACCATCGGATCTCGCCTCCACTAAAGACGCTCCTGAAATGGCCTGCTACATGAATATACCTTGCAAAATCGCTGGTTATCGACAACTGGTAATACAGCAAAAATTAAGTATCTGCTATATTGACACAGGGTGATTTTCTCATCTGTAAAGCATGCGTAACCCATCCTCTTATAATCCGGTATAAGCCCTATATAAACTTCCCTTGTACTCATCAGTTCCATCCAGTACACAGCATCCGGGCACCTGTTATTCCTAAGCAGGTCATTTCAGGTGCGTTCTTAGCGAAGGTGAAATCCACTGCTTACGAAGACTTAATCGTGAAGGCTATCCTGAACGATTTAGTCGTAGTTAGCAGTTAGTTCACCGGAGCGTTGCACCGACCTGCGTGGAATAACAGGTGCCCGGATGCGTCCCTATTGAAATATCTATCCCAATACTTTCTCCAATTCTTTGATTACAATCTTAAGTGCCTTAATTCTCGCATACTTCTTATCCACGGATTCCAGAATGTGCCACGGAGCGTAGGCGGTGCTGGTTTTGGTGAGCATTTCGTCTACGGCGGTTTCGTAGGCGTCCCATTTCTCGCGGTTGCGCCAGTCCTCGTCAGTGATTTTCCACTGTTTTTCCGGATTATTCTGGCGATCTGTAAAGCGGGCAAGCTGGGTATCCTTATCAATCTGAACCCAGAATTTAATAATCACAGCACCCCAGTCAGACAACTCCTTCTCAAACTCATTGATTTCATTGTAAGCACGCTTCCAGTCATTTTCACTGCAGAAGCCCTCCAGCCTTTCCACCATCACACGGCCGTACCATGTGCGGTCAAAGATAGCAATATGGCCATCCTTAGGCAGTCTTGTCCAGAAACGCCACAGATAATGACGTGCCTTTTCATGAGGCTCCGGGCTGGCAATAGGATGAACCTCAAAGCCACGGGGATCAAGAGCCTCTGTAATTCGCTTGATATTTCCACCCTTTCCGGCTGCATCCCAGCCCTCATAGGTAATGATCACAGGCACACGCTTCCGATACAGACGGTTATGAAGCTCTCCCAGTTTTTTCTGCAGATGTTTCAGCTCCTTCTTATATTCCTCATCTTCCATCACCTTGTCTGCCAGTTCGATTTCAGAAAGCCGGGGCATTTTCACAAGAGGAAAAACATTTGGAAGAAGAGGCGCACTGTGGGCGCTGTTCTGCAGGGCAACGTCAATATTATTTACCATTGTCTCAAGCACCTGAAGCTCCGCCCAGCCTCTGTCTGCAGCATCTATGATATACCAGGGTGCAATAGAGGTGTTGGTGTCTGTAAGATAGCGGTCAAAAACCTTCTGGCAGCGTTTGTAGTGTTCATTCTGCCATCTGTCAAAATCATTTACACGCCACCTGGTATCATGATCCTTGTGAAGGTGCTCCATGCGGCTTGTCTGCTCTTTTTTATCAATCTCCATGAAAAATTTCAGTACTAGATAACCATTATCTGTAAGCTGCCGCTCAAAATGCTTAATACTCTCAATCCGCTGTGTGTAAGCTTCCTCCTCTAATCCATTCAGGCAGTCCTTACAGGTCTGCTCCATCCAGCCGGAATCCAGAAAGGTAAATTTGCCAGCTTCCGGGATTTGGTTGAAATAGCGGTACAGAAACGGTCTGCGCAGCTCATCCTCTGTAGGCTTGGACATAGTAGCCACCTTAAAAAATCGAGGATCAATGTATTTGATCACCTTACCGATGGTGCTTCCCTTGCCGGATGCACTCCAGCCTTCAAACAGCACAAGCACCGGAAGCTTATGCTCCTTTAGCTTCATCTGCTGCTGGTAAAGCTTCTCTCCTGCTTCCTTGATTCGTTTTTTCAGTTCATCTTTTTCCGGTATCTCTTCCGGTATCCAGGTTTTCAGCATTGCAATTCCTCCTTATATCTGATGCTGTTAAGCTCTGAATCTGCTCACGGCCTCGTTATTTTCTGTATTATATCATATCTATTTCCATTTTGCTTGAATTTTACAAATATTTAATGATACCAGTGTCAAAAGTTCAAAAAGCCGTTCGTGCTATGGTTCGAATATTCTATATACATCCGGGCAATTTTGTGTTACGATACAGGAAATCATAATTTGTACGCATCCTGCCAAAATACCAAAGGAGGGGATTTCCATACCTTTATCTGTTTTTATTGAAATGACCCTGTCTGCCATTCTCACAGTGTGGTCACCGGGGCCAAATAATATCCTGCTGCTTTCCACGGCAAGCAAATATGGAATTTCCGGGAATCTGCGGTTTATGACGGGAATCTGGAGCGGTTCTCTTACTTTGATGTGTCTTTCCGGACTGTTCTGCAGCACCCTTGGAAAGGTGGTTCCGGGAATCCAGCCTGTGATGAAATATCTGGGTGCTGCCTATGTGCTGTATCTGGCATGGCAGACCTGGCGCCGACTTCCGCCCTCAGATGCGGTACAGGAGAAAAAGCCCACCTGGCTCATGGGCTATTTCCTGCAGCTGGTGAATGTGAAGATTATCATTTATGGACTGACTATGTTTTCCGCTTATATTCTGCCTTATGAGACAAAAGCTCCCATACTGTTTGGGTTTGCGGTGTATCTGATGTTTCTCGGGGCACTGGGAAATCTGATCTGGGCGTTTGCAGGAAATATGCTAAAGCGGTTTTACAGTGGACATTATAAGCTGATGAACGGGGTTATGGCCCTTTTGCTGGTATGGTGTTCCCTGAGAATTGCAGGATTATTGTAAAAAAACACCTTCTGAAATGCTCTCCCATCTCAGAAGGTGTTTTTCTTTAGATACTTACTTGAATGCGTCTACCAGCTCCTGGCCATCGTCATAGCCCTGGGTTTTCAGTTCTTCTACAAACCACTGATCTACGCCGTCTACAGCCTCTTTAAAGGAATCAATGTCCATATCTTCCTTTTGGGTAATGGTTACGCCGTTTTTCTCTGCCCAGCGATTCATAATCTCTTCGTCACCGGAACGGTTAATGTAACGCTCATATTCCACTGCCATTCTTCCTGCTTTGTCCACAACCTCCTGCTGCTCAGGGGTCAGTCCGTCATAGATGTCCTGATTGATGCAGAAGAACAGACAGTCATAAATTGCATCCCACATGGAGCAGTATGGCTGAACCTCCTGCACACTGGCTGCATCAATTGCCGGAAGGGGATTCTCCTGGCCCTCAACTGTGTTCTGCTGAAGTGCGGTATAGGTTTCAGACCAGTTCAGGTTGGTAGCATCTGCTCCCCATCTCTTATAGCATTCCATAAGAAGGTTGGAGCCTGCTACACGGATTTTCAGGTTCTTCATATCGTCCACGGATTTTACTTCGCGGACGCTGTTAGTAAGCTCACGGAAGCCGTTCTCTGCAATTCCCATGCAATGCAGACCATACTCACTAAGAATTTCCTTTAATTTTTCTCCTGCCTCACCGTCAAACTTGGCATCTGCATCTTCCACAGAGTCGTAGATAAACGGCAGGGATACTACGTTGAATCTTGGGTCAAAGGCAGAATAGATCAGATTGGAATGCATAGAAATCTGTACCGGATCTCCGTTCATTAATGCCTGGATTCCCTCGGACTGGTTTCCGTTTGTCAGCTGATCTGCTGCATATACGTTTACCTTTACTTTTCCACCTGTGGCTTTTTCCATCAGCTCGCCAAACTTACGACCACCCTCTGCCCAGGTAGAGGTTTCTGTTGTGGAGCAGGTAAAGTTCCAGGTGGTTTCCTTCCAGTCAAGGTCGCTGTAATCACCGATTCCTGCAAATGCCTCCACCAGCTCTTCTGCATCGTCATAGCCCTGTTTCTTCAGTTCTTCTACAAACCACTGGTCAATACCGTCTACAGCCTCTTTGAAGGAATCAATATCCATATCCTCTTTCTGAGTAAAAGTTACACCGTTTTTCTCTGCCCAGCGATCCATAATCTCTTCATCGCCGGAACGGTTAATGTAACGCTCATACTCTACTGCTTTCTGACCAGCCTCGTCTACAACAGCCTGCTGCTCAGGAGTCAGTCCATTGTAAATGTCCTGATTGATGCAGAAGAACAGACAGTCATAAATTGCATCCCACATGGAGCAGTATGGCTGAACCTCCTGCACACTGGCTGCATCAATTGCCGGAAGGGGATTCTCCTGGCCCTCAACTGTGTTCTGCTGAAGTGCGGTATAGGTTTCAGACCAGTTCAGGTTGGTAGCGTCTGCTCCCCATCTCTTATAGCATTCCATAAGAAGGTTGGAGCCTGCCACACGGATTTTCAGGTTCTTCATATCCTCTACGGATTTTACCTCGCGGACGCTGTTGGTAAGCTCACGGAAGCCGTTCTCTGCAATTCCCATACAGTGCAGACCATACTCACTGAGGATTTCCTTTAATTTTTCTCCTGCCTCACCGTCAAACTTGGCATCTGCATCTTCCACAGAGTCGTAGATAAATGGCAGGGATACTACGTTGAATCTTGGGTCAAAAGCAGAGTAGATCAGATTGGAATGCATGGAAATCTGTACCGGATCTCCGTTCATCAATGCCTGGATTCCCTCGGACTGGTTTCCGTTTGTCAGCTGATCTGCTGCATATACATTTACCTTTACTTTTCCCCCTGTGGCTTTTTCCATCAGCTCGCCAAACTTACGGCCGCCATCTGCCCAGGTAGAGGTTTCTGTTGTAGAGCAGGTAAAGTTCCAGGTGGTTTCCTCCCAGCCAAGGTCGCTGTAGTCACCGATTTCATTGAAGGAATGATCCTCCTCGCCAGCTGCAGAGGCTGCGGTGGAACCGTTTTCGCCGGAAGCGGAGTCTCCGGAATAAGCACCGTTTTTCGCAAGAGCTTTTGGCAGTGCTGTTGAGGTAACCGGAATATAGGTTACAACCAGAAGCACAGCAATACATGCTGCCAGCATAGGCATAACGGCTTTGGAAATTTCCTGAAGGGTAACCTCCATGCCTTTTTTGATCTTGATTCCGATTGCCACAAACAGATTGACTCCTACAGGAGGGGTAACCTGTCCGATTGCCAGGTTTACAGTTGCCATAACGCCGAAGGCTACCACATCATAGCCAAGTGCTTTGCATACCGGAAGCATAACCGGAATGAAAATGTACATTGCAGAGTTTGCATCAATGAAGCAGCCTGCAATAAGGAAGATAATGTTTACGATCAGAAGGAAGGTAAACTGGTTATGTGCAATGCTTCCAAGAAGCTGGGAAGCTGCATCTGCAATACCGAATTTGGTACATACATAGGAAAACAGGGAAGCACATGCTACGATCAGCATGATTCCTCCGGTTGTTTTTGCAGAGTCAACACAAAGGTCAAACAGGTCTTTTAATTTTACTTCACGGTAGATTACCATACCTACAAACAGACCATATACAACGGATACAGCTGCTGCCTCTGTTGGGGTGAAAACGCCGCCGTAAATACCGCCCAGGATAATGATCGGCATAAGGAAGCCCCAGAAAGCATCCTTAAATGCATCCCAGCGTTCTCTGGCTGTGGCTTTTTTCTGTGCCGGCTGGATGCCTTTTCTTCTGGCTTCCACCATAACTACGATAACAAGTGCAACGCCCATCAGAATACCAGGTACAATACCTGCCATAAACATATCTGCGATGGATACGCCTGTAATGGAGGCATATACAACGAATGCGATACTTGGCGGAATGACAATAGCGATGGAGCTTGAGGTGGCCATAAGCGCAGTAGAAAATGGTGCGCTAAAGCCGCCTCTTTCCACCATTGCCGGAACCAGAACTGCGCCAAGGGCTGCAACAGTTGCCGGGCCGGAACCGGAAATTGCACCAAAGAAGCAGGCTACAATAACGCATACGATTGCAATACCGCCTCTTCTGTGTCCCACACAGGTGTCAACGAATTTAACAAGTCTTTTGGAAATTCCGGCTTTCGCCATGATATTTCCGGAAAGTACGAAAAACGGAATTGCCAGAAGCAGAAATTTGCTGATTCCGGCATACATGTTGGTTGCCACAATAGTAAGGGAGGTTCCAGAGTACAAAATTGCACACACAGAGGACAGGCCCAGACAGATTGCAATGGGCACACCCATGATCAGGAAAACAAAAAATGAAACAAAAAGAACTGCGCTTATCATTTATTTATCCTCCTTCTTGATTTTATCAGTACAGTAGTCAATGCAATATTCAATAAAATGTAAGATCATGCATCCGGATCCGATTGGAACAAAGGACCAGAAAATCCATTCCGGCCAGTTCAGTACGAAGGTACGTTTGCCGTTCTCCAGCTGTGTGATTACTTTGTCCATGCCAAACCAGAATAAGATGGCAGTAAAAATAATGCAAAGTACAGTGGAAAGGATTACGGATGGTTTTTTCAGCTTCCTGGGAAGACGGTCTGTAACCAAGGACAGGTTGACCAGCTCTCCTTCGCGACATGCAAGTGCGGCAGCCATTAAGGTAATAAGAACAAAGACTGCAACTACAAGCTCCTCGGTAAAGGACCAGGAACGATGGATGACTTTACGGGAAAAAACATTTCCCACTGTCAGGATCAGTATCAGCAGGGTGGATACTACAAGAATACAATTTTCCACTGCTGCTACTGCATTCATGATTTTCTTGAATACTTTCATTGATTTCTCCTCCTTTGTTGCTTGTGCGGTTTTTGTCTTTGCGCCGTTGGCGCTCCCGCAGCTGCCGACGACATTCGCAATCCGGGCTATTGCCCTACTTGCTCATGTCGTCTTGCCCGTCCAATATCCTTGAATTTCCCATGCAAGCATGGGAGATTCAAGGCTGCTGTCCGGGACTTTCACGCAAAAAGTCCGCCCCTAAACTAGGGACGGACTATATAAGGCCGCAACCACCCTGTTTCTCCTTTGAAACAAGTACGAAAGACAACGTACCGACATACGTGGTTCCGGTAACGGGGAACGGCCGTGGAAACCTACTTGGCGTGTGATGCGTTCGGCTTCCCTTCTCGGGGATGATCTTCAAAACAGACCTGACGCTGCTTTCCACCTGCGCAGCTCTCTGTAGACAAGCTTCCTGTTCCTACTGCTTCCCTTCAAGGAATTTAATCCTTTTTAAATTTAGTTGTTTAACGAACTGAAGTAATTTTACTACCAAAGTTTTGGGAAGTCAAGTATAATTATACAAATTTCATGCATTATTTTTCGCCAGGGGCAGACAGATGTACATATCTGCCAAACACGCTCTACCTCAACACCTTCCGTGACTCCTCATCTGCGAACTGCTGCCGTACCAGCTGATAGTAATATCCCTTCTTCTCCAGCAGTTCCAGGTGCCTGCCCTGCTCTACGATCTTGCCGTCGCGGACGACCAGGATCAGGTCGGCGTTTCGGATGGTGGACAGACGGTGGGCAATGAGGAAGGAGGTTCTTCCTTTCAGAAGCTTGTCTGTAGCCTGCTGGATCAGCTGCTCGGTTTTGGTGTCAATGGAGGAGGTTGCCTCATCCAGAACGAAGATGGCGGGGTCCGCAAGAACTGCCCTGGCAAAAGAAAGGAGCTGCTTCTCTCCTGTGGAAAGACGGTCGCCGCCCTCTCCTACATCGCTGTCATAGCCCTTATCCAGTTTCTCGGCAACCTCATCCGCATGTACTGCCCGGGCAGCTGCCTTCACCTCTTCGTCTGTGGCATCCAGTCTTCCATAGCGGATGTTCTCCATTACCGTGCCGGAAAACAGGTGAGGATTCTGAAGCACATAGCCAATATTACTGTGCAGCCACAGCTGGCTTCTCTCCCGGTAATCCCTGCCGTCGATCAGGACTCTGCCTTTCGTCGGCTCGAAGAAACGGCAGGCCAGATTGACCAGCGTACTTTTGCCAGCACCGGTCTCTCCTACGATTGCCACGTTGGTGCCAGCCGGGATTTTCAGGTTGAAGTCGGTTAATACCTCTTCTTTTCCGTCTGGATACTGGAAGGAAACGTGCTCAAACTCAATGTCACCTTTAATAGGCTCCCAGTTCTCCTTGTGGGGATTAAAGAAATCACCGTATTTCTCCAGCACTTCCGGGGAATCTACCACCTGGGGCTTCTCTTCCAGAAGGGAGGTCACCCTCTCAATATTTGCCTGCGCGGAAATGCACTGGGACAAAATTCCGGCAAGTCTCTGGATTGGCTCGAAGATTCCTACTGCATAAGCAGTAAAGGCAGCAAGGGTTCCCAGATCCAGCCGTCCGTCAAGTACCATAATTCCGCCGCGGTCCAGCACAAGGGCAGTAGCCAGAAAACCGAAAAACGCTACCATAGGAATGTAAATGGCGTTCAGTCTTGCTGCTTTGATGGAGGCACTTCGCATTTCCTCTGTTACTGCGGAAAATTCGCCGAAATTTTTCTCCTCCACCACCAGGGACTTCACCGTTTTTGCGCCCATAATCCCCTCGTTGTAGCCGCTTGTGATCTTGGAATTGATCTTGCGTACCTGACGGTTCCAGGTAAGGATCCGGTTCTGGAAGTACCAGGTGAGCACGGCAATAGCCGGTACGATCATCATGATCACCAGTGCCAGCTTCCAGTTCAGGAAAAGCATTGCCACAAGCACGCCAACCACATAGGAAATGGCCCAGAGCATGTCGATCACATCCCAGGCGATCAGCTCGGTGATCCTTGCCACATCGTTCATCACCCTGGAGAGAATATATCCTACCGGAGTGGCGTTGTAATAGGAAAAGGACAGCTTCTGAAGGTGGACAAACAGGGCGCGCTTCATATCGCGGCCTGTTTCCACGTCAATTTTCATGCATCCTCTGGTAAAGCAGATTACCGTACACATCTGGAACACGATCACGGCAATATACAAAAGGATAAATCCACCAAGGCCTGACAGGGTATTCTTCTCAATAAAGGAATCAATGGCATGGCGCTGGAACAAAGGCATAATAATGTCCACAACTGAACAAAGCAGATTCATCAGCACAACCATGATCAATGTATTTTTTCTTGGTGCAAGAAAGGGAAATATTTTTTTCCAGATGGAAAGGTCTATGGATTTGGTATATTCTTTTTCTTCTATTCGCATACTGCACCTCCTTCCATGAGACGAATGTCACTGTTCATCTGTATCTCATAAATATCTTTGTATGGTCCCTCCTGCTGGATCAGCTGGTCGTGAGTTCCCATCTGCTGGATTTCCCCTTTGTCCATGACAATAATGCAGTCTGCCTGCATAAGGGAAGTGATTCTGTGGGAAATCATAATGACCGTGGCTTTCTCCATCTCTTTTTTCAGTTCTTTGCGGATCTTGTTGTCTGTCTCGGTATCTACTGCGGAAAGGGAATCGTCAAATACCAGCACCGGAGCCTGTTTCATCAGCATTCTGGCAATGGCAACACGCTGCTTCTGGCCGCCGGATAAGGTAACGCCGCGCTCTCCCACAATGGTGTCGTAGCCGTCGGTAAAATGCTGGATGGATTCGTCCACGCAGGCAATTTCCGCTGCGTGACGGATTTCCTCGTCCAGAAGCTTCTCCTTTGTGATACCGATGTTTTCCCGGATGGTTCTGGAAAAAAGGAAGGGTTCCTGAAGGACCATTCCGATGTTCTGACGCAGATACTGGCGGTCAATATCACGGATGTCTGTACCGCCGATGGTGATGCTGCCGCAACCCTCTGGCAAGTCGTACAGACGGTTCAGAAGATGGACCAGGGTGGATTTGCCGCTGCCTGTGGTACCAAGGATGGCGAAGGTGCTGCCTGCTGGGATGGTGAAGTTGATGTTTTTCAAAATCGGGTGATCCAGGGAATAAGCGAAGGACACATTGCGGAAACAGATGTCTCCGGTCAGCGCTGGCTTGTTATTGGCATCTGTCGCATCCTCTTCCTCTGCTTCCAGAATATAAGCCACACGCTCCATGGAAACGCCTGCCTTACTCATATCGGAGATGATTCTGCCCAGGCTTCGCACCGGCCAGGTGAGGGAGGCGTTGTAGGAAAGAAAAGCAATAAATTCGCCAAGGGTGATCCTTCCTTCCACAGCGAACACCACGCCCAGAACCATAACCGTCAATACCTGCAGGTTGGTGATCAGATCGCCAGATGCCCAGAACACACTCATCAGCTTACCCAGGTAAACCCAGAGGTCTGAGTAGGCGTTGTTTTTCTGGTCAAAGCGGTCGATCTCGTATTTCTCACGTCCAAAGGCACGGACCACCCGCACTCCTGTCAGGTTCTCCTGCACGGTGCTGGAAAGGGCGCCTTCCGCCTCGTCGGCATCCTGGAACCGCTTCCCGATCCGAGAATGAAAGAATGCGGAATAGCCGATGATCACCGGGAAAAAGGCTGCCGCCGCCAGGGTGATGGGCACATTCATGGAAAACATGATTCCCAGATACAAAATGATCAGAAAACAGATTCGGAACACCTCTGGAAGCTGCCGGCACACAAAGTTGCGGATGACTTCCACGTCTGAGGTACACCTCTGGATGATTTCTCCGGTCTGATGCTGTACATGCCAGGAAAATGGCAGATACTGGGTATGATGATACAAGGTATCACGGATGGATTTCAAAAAATTCTCGGAACCTTTTGCCAGGCACATTTTACTCAGGTAATTAAAAATCCCCGACAAAACAGCTGCGGCTACCACCAGAATGGCGGCCAGTAACAAGGCCTGCCGCACGTTCAGACCATCCGGGATTCCATCCAGCACCAGAATATGGTCTGCCGTGTATTTCACGATTTGCGGGATCAGTGCGTTGCATGCTGTAAACAGCACGGAAAACACTAAGGTTCCCACTAAAAACCGGATATTTCCTTTCAGGAAACGGAAAATGATCCGGAATTTGTCAGTTTTTCTTTTTGATTTCATACTTTCCCCCTGTTTTGGTTTTACTTCCTGCTTTTCTTTTGCTCTTCTGGTCCAGACAAAAGCACTTCGCGTAAGCTCCCCTAAATAACGCATTGTGCTTTATGGGAACTGCGCCATATGCATTTGTCAAAATTGACAGTAAAAAAAGGACACCCCTCTGAATCAAGGGATGTCCTGTATACGCAAAAGTCACTGCAATATTCGCTCTGTGTGAATCCGTCCAATTCTTAGGATGCTTTCATCTAAGAAAAAGCCCTTCTCACATCGCTTCGCAGTCCATAAAAGCAGGCAGCTGGATATTCCTTAATCTCAGGTTTTCATGTAAATGATTGTTTCTTATTCCTGTGATATTCATATTACTGCCTCCTTTCCTTTCTTTTCATCACATGTGCTTTTAACTATATAGCACACAGATGTTTGTGTCAAGCTCTTTTTATCGTTTTAGTTGATCATCTGGCTGTACTGCTCTGCGATAGGGCCAATATCGCCGTATGCAAGCAGCTGGCCTTTTTCCAGGATCATGGCTTTGTTGCAAAGACGCATAACCTGCTCCAGGGAATGGGATACGAAAAGCACGGTGACACCGGAGTCGAACATGCTCATGATCTTCTTCTCGCTTTTCTTACGGAACTTGGCATCTCCGACGGAAAGCACCTCGTCCAGGATCAGAATCTGGGGCTCCACAACTGTGGCGATGGAAAATCCAAGCCTTGATTTCATACCGGATGAATAATTTTTCACCGGAACATCCATAAATTTCTGAAGCTCGGAAAATTTCACAATCTCCTCGTATTTGCTGTCAATAAAATCCTTGGTATAGCCAAGCATGGAACCGTAAAGATAAATGTTCTCGGTTCCGGTGTACTGGGGCTCAAAGCCTGCGCCAAGTTCCAGAAGAGGAACCATTTTGCCGTGCTTTTTCACGCTTCCTGTGGTGGGCTTGAATACGCCGGAGATTACCTTAAGAAGGGTACTTTTTCCAGCTCCATTAAGGCCCAGGATTCCCACACGGTCTCCTTTTTCCACGCTGAAATTAATGTCTCTGAGAGCCCAGAACTCATTGTACTGGAGTTCACCTTTGATGGCTTTAAAAATGTAGTCCTTTAAGCTGTCAACCTTCTCGCGGCTCAGGTTGAATTTCATACTTACATCATTTACTTCTATGGCATTCTGGCTCATATTTTCTCCTTAAATATAAAGAATAAACTGATCCTGCTTTTTTCGGAAGCAGATTACGCCCACAATGGTGATCATAACGCTGAATCCCACTGCATATAATACATATGGCGGATACATAGGCTTTCCGAAAATTGCGGAACGGAAAATCTGGATGATGCAGTACAGCGGGTTGAATTTCAGGATCCATGCCCAGCCGCTCTTAAGGAGCTTGCTTGGATAGTAGAAAATCGCGCAGGTGTACATGATCATCATCAGGGCTACGGACCACAGATATTCAATATCCCGGAAAAATACGCCGATGGTTGCAAGAAGCATTCCGCTTCCATAAGAGAAAAGCAGGATAATAAGCAGCGGCACCGGAGCCTGAAGCAGATAAATGGTAGGCTTCACTCCAAGGATCACGCTTACGATTGCAAGCACCAAAAGGGAGATCAGGAAAATTACATAGTTATAAGCAACGGCTGAAAGGGGGTATAAATACTTGGGTACATATACCTTCTTGATCATGCCGGAGTTGGCACGGATGGATTTCAGCGCTGCTTTGGTGGCCTGTGAATAAAAGCTGTACAGAAGACGTCCTGTCAGAATGTATACAGGGAAGGTTCTGTCTTTGTTTCCATAGAGAGTTCCGAATACGATGGTCAGTACGATCATGGAAAGCAAAGGCTCCAGCATTGACCATACAATACCGAGATAGGAACGGCGGTATTTCAGCTTGATTCCTTTTTTTACCAGCTCGCTTAACAGGAACTGGTATTGTCTGAAATTGTCAATGTATTTCTTCATATTCACTCCATTGTATAAATAGATTGGCTTTCCCGGAGATTGTGTCTCCGAAAAAACTAAGCTGTATTTTAGCACACTCTATCATGGGTTGCAATATTAACCTCGGTTCCGGCTGGCTTCTACGGCCATCTGATAGGCTTCGGCGTAGGAGATTCCGGTTTTGCGGCAGATTTTGGCAAGGCTTTCGTATTCCGGGTAGCACTTCTGGGCGCCTTCCGGGCCGCAGATTTTTACTTCCACTTCGCCGAAGGGAATCATGACTTTTTCTTTGCGTCTTGGTAAAATGGTACGCTCCATTCTTGCCTTGCGGATGCCGATGCTGGTGGTCTCTGCGAAAATCAGGGCTTCCATGCCGGGGACATCTTCTTCCTTGCAGATTACGGTGAGCAGCCATGCTGGGCGATTTTTCTTCATATATACAGGGGTGTAGTGGACGTCTCTTGCGCCTGCTTCAAAAAGGCGCTCCATTACGAAGCCAAGGACTTCACCGCTGCAATCGTCGATGTTGGTTTCCAGTTTGTAGATAACGTCTTTGTCATCGCTGGATTGGTCGGAGTCTGTGTTTCGAATCAGCATGGCGCGGAGGATTCCCGGGCATTCGTAGGTTCGTTTGCCGGCTCCGATGCCGATTTTTTCAATTTCGAAATTCTCCGGAAGTGTTTTGCCGGTGCGCACTGCGGCTACGATTGCGGCGCCTGTTGGGGTGACAAGCTCGCCTTTTACCTGGGTAATCTTAAGGTCCAGGCCGCACTGCTGTACAATGTTGGTGACGGCAGGAACGGGAACCGGAAGGATGCCGTGCTGGCAGCGGATGGTGCCGATTCCTTCATATAATACAGGGATGATCACGTCTGTGATTCCAAGGTTGTCCAGGCAGACTGCCACGGATAAAATATCTACAATGGAGTCTACGGCGCCAACTTCGTGGAAATGAACTTCCTCTGCGGGCACGTTGTGGGCTTTGGCTTCCGCCTGGGCAAGTATTTCGAAAATGTCCAGGGAGATTTTTCTCGCGTTTTCGGTCATGTCGGCGGCAGCAATAATCTGGCGGATTCCTTTCATGCCGCGGTGCTGGTGATGGTGGTGGTGATCATGGGTATGCTCACCATCATGGCTGTGTGTGTGCTCATGCGCATGGTCTTCCTGATTATGAGAATGTTCATGTTCGTTATCGTGAGTATGGACATGCTCATGATTAGGTTCCTCTTCATGGCTGTGTGTGTGTCCATGTGAATGTTCTTCTTCGTGACTATGAGAGTGCTGGTGAGCGTGTACATGCTCATGGCTATGCTCTTCTTCATGACTATGCGCATGCACTTCCATCTTACTCAGCTGTGCTGCCTCTGCAGGATGCTCATGTCCATGTAAATACTCCATATCATGATCATGTCCGTCGATCTCGGCGTCCAGGATTACGTCGAAGTCACATGCGTCAATTCCGGATTTCTTTACACGGCTGATTTTGGTCTCGAAGCCCTGCACGGGCAGGCTTGCAAGTACTTTTCCCAGTACTTCCTGATCTGCGCCCAAGTCCAAAAGGGCTGCTACTGTCATATCCCCGCTGATTCCGGAATAGCATTCCAAATATAATGTTTTTCCCATTTTGTCTCCTTATTTTCCCAGTGCCAGACGGTTGATCTGCGTAGCCAGATAGCCGGCACCGTATCCATTGTCGATGTTGACGGTTGCAATTCCGTTTGCGCAGGAATTGATCATAGTGAGAAGGGCAGACAGTCCGTGGAAATTGGCGCCGTATCCCACAGAGGTAGGCACTGCAATCACCGGACGGCTTACCAGTCCGCCCATGACGCTTGCCAGGGCGCCCTCCATGCCTGCCACTGCTACCACGCAGTTGGCTTCCTGGATTACCTCAAGTCTGGAAAACAGACGGTGCATTCCGCTGACTCCCACATCATAAATCCGCTCCACATGGGTACCAAAATACTCTGCTGTCTGGGCAGCTTCCTCCGCAACGGGAATATCTGCGGTGCCAGCTGTGCACACAGCGATTTTGCCCTCGTGAACCTTATCCAGCTTCTCTATTTTCAGAATCCGGGAAAGGGGATCGTACTGAACCTGGGGGAATTTTTCCCGCACAAGCTCATACTGCGACTGGGATGCTCTGGTTCCCAGCACTTCGCCCTCCTCATGGTACAATCTTTCAAAAATTTTCAGCAGATGCTCATCTGCCTTATTGCTGCAATAGATTACCTCCGCAAAACCGGTACGGGCTTTCCTGCCTGTATCCAGTTTGGCATAATCCATTTCTTTATATCCATCCTGTCGGATCATCGTCCCTGCTGCGTCCGGGGAAAGGGTTCCCTGCTGCACCTGGGTCAGTATCTCTTTCAGTGTCATCTGTCACTTCACTCCTTATCTGCTGCCTGTATCGCGGTGCGCCCTTTCCTTGCGGAAGGCATTTTACCGCCACTTAATTGAACAGCAATTCAATTATACCGTTTTCTTTCCCTATATTCAACCGAAAAAAGTCCCGCCTCATCTTAGAAGCAGGACTTATTTTTCCTATGTATGTTTTATTTTGCTTTCGCTGCTTTCTTATCTCCAAGGAAGCCGATGGAGGTTACGCAGATCAGCTTATCGAAGATCATGAACATAGCCGGCAGAATGAACAGTACGACTACCATACTGATGATGGCACCACGTGCAAGCAGTGTACAGATAGAACCGATCATCTCAACCTGTGAATAACAGGAAACACCGAAGGTTGCTGCGAAGAAGCTAAGACCACTGCTGATGATGGACGGCATGCTGGTCTTATGGGCAATGCTGATGGCTTCCTTCTTATCCTTACCATGCTGTCTCTCTCTCTGATAACGGGTGGTCATCAGAATCGCATAGTCAACTGTGGCTCCTAACTGGATGGCACCGATGACAATACTTGCAACAAACGGAAGACTGATTCCCTGATAGAACGGAATCGCCATGTTTACAAAAATCGCAAATTCAATAACCGCAACCAGAATAATAGGCAGGGAAATTGATTTGAAAATGATCAGGATGATCAGGAAAATAGCACCGATGGAAATAACATTTACACGTACCAGGTCGGCATCTGTCGTATCCTGAAGGTCCTTCATAAGCGGTGCCTCGCCGATTACCATTGCTGTATCATCATATTTCTTAACGATTTCATTGATCTTGGCAAGCTGGGCATTTACCTCATCTGTTGCAGATTCATACTCGGAGCAGACAAATGCAAGCTCATACTGGTCACCCTTAAAAATCTTCTTCAGATCACTTGGTATCATGGATTCCGGAACAGTTGAGCCGATCAGGGAATTCATACCCAGACTCCACTTTACACCCTCAACCTCATCGATTTCGCTTAGCATCTTCTGCTTCTGCTTGGGATCCATGTCATTATCCATCATAACCATATGGATATTTCCTACTGCAAATGTTTTCTCCAGCTCATTGTTTGCAATGTTGCAGTCCAGGGTAGCCGGAAGGGATTCTGCAATGTTGTAATAAATCTGTGTATGATTGTTTCCGTAAATAGCCGGGAACAAAAGAACCAGGAAAATAACAACCCATGCCTTATAATGCTTTGTAATAAAAGCAGATGGCTTATCCATTCTGGAAAACAGAAGCTTATGCTGTGTCTTCTCAATTGGTTTGTCAAAGAACAGAACCAGTGCAGGGAGAATGGTTACGCAGCAGACAACACCAATGACAACGCCTTTTGCCATAACAATACCAAGGTCACGTCCAAGGGCAAAGGTCATAACACAAAGTGCAACAAAGCCGGCAACCGTTGTAACGGAGCTTCCTGCTACAGACTTGAAGGTATTTGCAATGGCATGACCCATGGCCCGGTCTTTCTCACCGGGGAAACGCTTCTTATTCTCTTCATAGCTGTTGAGAAGGAAAATGGAATAGTCCATTGTTACACCAAGCTGAAGGACTGCAGTAAGTGCCTGCGTAATATAGGAGGTCTCTCCCAATATAATATTGCTGCCCAGGTTATAGAGGATTGCCAGTCCGATACTAAGCAAGAACAGGAAGGGAACAACGAAGGATCCGCTTGTCAGCTCCAGAACGATCAGGCTGAGCACAGCTGCGATCACAACGTAAATCGGCAGCTCCTGCATGGCAATATTCTTAATATCCGTAACAACACCTGTCATACCACTAAGGAAGCACTGCTCATTGGCAATCTTACGAAGCTCTGTAATGGCTTCCATGGAATCATCGGAGGATGTGGTATTATCAAACAGTACCAGCATCATGGTGGCGTCGCCATTGATAAATACCTTTCTGTATTTCTCAGGAATCATTTCCACAGGAAGGGTGATATCTGCCACATCATCATACCAGAGAACATCCTTAACATGCTCTACCCGGCTGAACTCATCCTCCAGCTTCTGGACATCCTTCATTTCCATATTTTCCACGATTACCATGGAAAAGGCGCCCATTCCAAACTCATCCACCAGAATATCCTGACCCTTTACAGTTTCAAGGGTATCCGGCAGGTAACTTAACAGATCGTAATTAACTCTTGTCTCTGCAATTCCGATCACAGACGGGATTACCAGCAAAAGCCCGATAAGAAGAACCAGAACCTTATGCTTGGCTATCCATTTTCCTACTTTGACCATTGATGTCATCTCCTTAATTCATTTCTTTCGTACTATAGTATAACCCAAAATGACCAATAGTCAATATTTATTTTAACAAAAATGAAAAATAGTCATTTTTCTCAAAATCCGAGGAAAACGCCGATGATTTTTACTAAAAATGCCGCACCCCAGGCTACTGCGCACTGCATAATTACCACCTCTGCTGCCCATTTTCCACCCAGCTCCCGCTTCACAGAAGCAATAGCTGCCACACATGGTGTATACAGAAGGCAGAAGGTAAGAAGACAGACTGCTGCAAGGGGTGTCAGCACCTCTGTCAGGGCTGCCGTGCTGCCAAACAAAATGGACAGTGTGGAAACCACGCTCTCCTTTGCCATAAAGCCTGTGACAAGGGCTGTGGAAAATCTCCAGTCTCCAAAGCCAAGAGGCTTAAATACAGGTGCCACCATACCTGCCACGACTGCCAGAATACTGTCCTTGGAATCTGTCACAATATTCAGATGCAGGTCAAAGGTCTGTAAGAACCAGATTACAATTGTTGCCACAAAGATAACCGTAAAGGCTCTCTGCAGGAAATCCTTTGCTTTTTCCCAGAGCAGCTGCCCTACATTTTTCGCTCCCGGAAGACGGTAATTCGGAAGCTCCATTACAAAGGGCACTGCCTCGCCCTTGAACAGGGTTTTGCCGAAAATCAACGCCGTCAGAATTCCCATCAGAATTCCGCCAAAATAAAGTGCCACCATTACAAGTGCCCCATATTTCGGGAAAAATGCTGCTGTAAAGAATGCATAAATCGGAAGCTTTGCAGAGCAGCTCATAAACGGAGTAAGAAGAATGGTCATCTTACGGTCACGCTCAGAGGGAAGTGTTCTGCTTGCCATCACTCCCGGAACCGTACAGCCAAAGCCAACCAGCATTGGCACAATGCTTCGTCCGGAAAGTCCGATCTTACGAAGAAGCTTATCCATTACAAAGGCAACTCTTGCCATGTATCCGCTGTCTTCCAGAAGAGACAAAAAGAAAAACAGGGTGACGATTACAGGCAAAAAGCTGAGTACGCTTCCAACACCGTTGAAAATACCGTCAATTACAAGAGAATGAAGCACATCATTTACGTTCCAGGCAGTCAGCAGCTGATCCACTGCATTTGTCAGACTGGAAATTCCCATGTCAAGAACATCTGAAAGTCCTTTTCCGATCACACTGAAGGTAAGCCAGAACACAAGAGCCATAATGCCTGCAAAGCAGGGAATTGCTGTATATTTGCCGGTAAGGATCTTATCCATCTTCTGGCTTCTTAAATGCTCCTTGCTTTCATGAGGCTTGACAACCGTCTCGTCACAGACCTTTTCAATAAAATCAAAGCGCATGTGTGCAATGGCTGCAGAACGGTCAAGGCCTCTTTCCGCTTCCATCTGTTTTACAATATGCTCTAAGGTTTCCTTCTCATTCTGATCCAGCTTCAGCTTTTCCAGGATCAGCTCATCTCCCTCTGCAAGCTTGCTGGCTGCAAAGCGCACCGGAATGTCTGCCTTCTGGGCATGATCCTCGATCAGGTGCATAATTCCGTGAAGACATCTGTGAACTGCTCCGCCATCGTCATTGGCATCACAAAAATCCAGCCGTTTGGGGCGTTCCTGATATTTTGCCACATGAATGGCATGGGCTACAAGCTCATCGATTCCTTCGTTTTTTGCCGCTGAAATAGGAACAACAGGAATTCCAAGAAGCTCCTCCATCTGGTTTACCAAAACAGCTCCGCCGTTTTGTCTTACCTCGTCCATCATATTCAGTGCCAGTACCATGGGCACATCCAGCTCCATCAGCTGCATGGTCAGATAAAGATTTCGTTCAATGTTGGTGGCGTCTACAATGTTGATGATTCCCTTCGGCTTCTGCTCCAGAATAAAGCTTCTGGTTACGATTTCCTCGCTGGAATAAGGTGACATGGAATAAATTCCCGGAAGGTCTGTTACAAGAGTGTTCTTTTTTCCGCGGATGGCACCGTCCTTACGGTCAACAGTTACCCCCGGGAAATTTCCCACATGCTGATTGGAGCCGGTCAGCTGGTTGAACAGGGTAGTCTTGCCGCAGTTCTGGTTTCCTGCCAGTGCGAAGGTAAGAAGCTCTCCTTCCGGAAGGGGATGCTCATCTGTCTTTTCGTGGTATTTGCCTCCTTCTCCAAGTCCCGGATGAGGAATGGCTTTGGCACGCTCGTTTCTCTTTGGAGCTTTCGCACCTCTGATGTTTTCGATTTCAATTTTGGCTGCATCTGCAAGGCGCAGGGTCAGCTCGTAGCTGTGGATCCGTATTTCAATAGGATCACCCATAGGTGCATATTTCACCATTGTCACATCTGCCATGGGAATGATTCCCATATCTAGAAAATGCTGTCTTAGGGCTCCCTCTCCGCCTACTACTGTCACAGTAGCGGTTTTTCCGATAGGAAGATCTTTTAACGTCATATGTACTGTCCTCTTTTCCTATGTATGATATGATGATGTAAGTGTCAAAAGTATAAATTGCGTTTGTGCTCGCACAAATAAGCAATTTATACTTATTGACACTCACATCATATGATTCCCCTTATTGAGAAATTTTATCTTGTTACAGGGGTTAGTTTATTCTAATTTTTTCAGGATGTCAATATTATTGAGAAATATTATTGACAAACTCTTTTTTATCTGCTAGAGTTACAAAACAAGGTTTCCCTGTGAGGGAGTAGCAAGCGTGTTATTCACACGTGGCAAGTCAACACACCGGCCGACAGCTGTTAGGAAGTAATGCTTTGGTCTGGCTTGCATTAAATTGCGAGACTCATGTATAACTGGTGCTATACATGGAGTCTGTCCTTTTATAAGATTGTTGATGACCCAATATATAGCGATGGTTATATATCGGGTCTTTTTTCATGCTTTTTAGAGCGTGTTTGAAAAATCATTCCCACAAATTGTGACGCACATCTTGCAGAAAGCCTTTTTCAAACACGCTCTAGTTAAAATATGGAGGAAAGTAAAAATGAGTTACAGCTTTGTCTTTTTTCTCAACAGTGCTCTTCTGGGAGTTGGGCTTGCAATGGATGCGTTTTCTGTCTCTCTTGCCAACGGCCTTCATGAGCCAAAAATGAGAGTCCGAAAAATGTGCGGTATTGCCGGGATCTTCGGCGGATTTCAGGCCTTTATGCCTATGGCCGGCTGGCTATGTGTTCATACCATTGTGGAATCCTTCCGGTCTTTTGAGAAATTTATTCCGTGGATTGCATTGATCCTGCTGGGCTATATCGGCGGTTCCATGCTGATAAACGGCATCCGGGGGACTGGGGAAGAGGAAGAATTTTCAGGAATCGGTCTTAAAGCACTTTTTATCCAGGGAGTTGCCACATCCATTGATGCTTTATCTGTAGGCTTTACCATCGCCAATTATGACTGGCTGATGGCTCTTGTCTGTTCTGTGATCATTGCTGTGGTTACCTTCTTTATCTGTATGGCCGGGCTTTCCCTTGGAAAGCGCTTTGGTACAAGGCTTTCCAACAAAGCAGATATTTTAGGCGGCGTGATCCTGATCGCAATCGGCCTGGAGATTTTCATCAGCAATGTACTTTAGCGTGTATATTTATCATAAAAAAGCTTTTATCTGTCCAAAGGGAACGGATAAAAGCTTTTTTTAATGTAAGTCCAATTAACGAATTATAATATATCCGCAGTAAACCAGATAAGTCAGAGCCATAATAATACCTTCTTTACGGCTGATTTTTCTTTTCGTTCCTGCAAAAAGCCATACAAGCACTGTAAATATCATAAGAATAATAATATCGATGATATTTTCTCTAAGCAGGGCAACCGGGCTAATAGTTGCTGAGATTCCAAGTACCATCAGAATGTTAAAAATGTTGGAGCCTACCGCATTTCCAATTGCCATATCCACTTCATTCTTTCTGGCTGCAACTATAGAGGTTACAAGCTCCGGAAGTGAGGTTCCGATGGATACAATGGTAAGGCCTACCAGAGTCTGGCTCATTCCAAGCTTGATTGCAATTCTGCTGGCAGTATCAACGGTCAGATCGCCTCCAAATGCAATGGCACCGGCTCCTACGATGAGAAAGAGGATGCTTTTTGCATATGACAGTTCTTTCGTTTCGCAGGACTCAACACCTTCTATCTCAACCTTCTGTCCTGCCGCTCTGGCCTTCATTGCACTTTGTACCATTGTGAAAATATATACAGCAAATATAATAAGAAAAACAATTCCGTCTATATGTCCAAGTGTCATTCCTGTTTTATCACCTATGCCAAGAATTCCCAGCACAAGCAGCAACAGGGCACATCCAAAGGACAAGGGAATATCTCTGATCAGAGTTACCTTTTGTACCATGATGGGAGTCAGCACGGAGCAGACACCGATTACAAACATCAGATTAAAAATATTGGAGCCTACCACATTGCTGACTGCAAGCTCATTATTCTGCACCATAGAAGCCGTTACACTGACTGCTGTTTCCGGAAGTGAGGTTCCCATGGCTACGATGGTAAGACCGATGATAATAGGCGGAACCTTTAATTTCCTTGCAATACTGGAGCTTCCTTCTACAAAAAGATCAGCACCCTTTACCAGGAAGGCAAAGCCTGCCAGTAACAGCAGAATAACTGCTGCGATTGGCAATCCATTAATAAAATCCTGCATAACATTCTCCTTTACTCTTGTTATAATTATTTTTTTCTTTTTACAGATTCCTTATAAGGCAATTGTATAGGTATAAAATTCCAAAACGCAAAAAGACTCATGTATGCCAAAAACAGACATACATGAGTCTCATTCTTTAAGATTTGCCAGGCAAGGTCCAAAATGAACCAAAGCCGCGACTGTTGACAAACCACGCTTTCACGCAAACTACTCCCTCACGGAATCTACAAGTGTATTTAATATATCAAATTGTCTCCAGGAAGTCAACCCCCCTTCAGCGCCTGTTATTTTACCGCTCAATTGCAGCCTTGTTATTCTTCTTCAATGTGCTCTCTTCCCTGGTCGATAATGGTGCGCACATGCTCGTCTGCCAGAGAATAGAAAATGGATTTGCCCTCCCGGCGGCTTTTTACCAGCTTATTCTGCTTCAGAATGCGAAGCTGGTGAGAAATAGCGGACTGTGTCATATTCAAAGCCTTGGCAAGATCGCACACGCATACCTCTGCCTCAAAAAGCACAAACAGAATGCGGATTCTTGTGGAATCGCCAAATACCTTAAAAAGCTCTGCAAGATCATAGAGTTCATTTTCCTCCGGAAGAGTTTCGTTTACGATCTGAAGAAGGTTTTCGTGAACCTCACAGCAATCGCAGATTTCAATTTCTTTTTCTGTATCTTTTTTCATAATCAGGCACCTCATTTTATAGATATCCAAATAACAATACAACGAAATATCAAGCAAATCAATATGCTTATTCCTTAATATCCGTTGTATCCGTTCACTGAATTTCATTATATGAATTCAGGGGGCAAAATTCTCTGCCCCCTCTTTTGTTTCTAAAACATAGATGTCATCTTTCAGCGGCATCTCTCTGTATCATTAAAGATTCTTTACAAACAATGTGCGGATCGCGTTAAGTACTGCGAGAACCATAACTCCTACATCTGCGAAAATGGCAACCCACATGTTTGCAATACCAAGTGCGCCCAGGATCAGGCAGATCAGCTTGACTCCAATTGCGAAGTAAATATTCTCATATACAATGCGCATGCACTTTCTGGAAATGCGGATGGCTTTGGCGATTTTCACAGGGTCGTCATCCATCAGGACAACGTCGGCTGCTTCAATTGCAGCATCTGATCCGAGAGCACCCATGGCGATTCCGATATCTGCTCTGGAAAGAACCGGCGCATCGTTGATTCCATCCCCAACGAATACCAGCTTCTCTTTCTCAGATTTGTTTGCCAGAAGCTCTTCCACCTTGGCAACCTTGTCTGCCGGAAGAAGCTCACTGTGCACTTCTCCGATTCCAAGCTCTGCTGCCACGGACTCTGCCACATTGCGGGCATCTCCAGTGAGCATAACAGTCTTGGCAACGCCTGCCTTTTTCAGGTTGGCGATGGCCTCTTTTGCATGAGGCTTCAGAATGTCGGAAATCAGGATGTGTCCTGCATATTTGCCGTCAACTGCCATGTGGACAACGGTTCCTACATGATGGCAGTCTTTGTATTCGATGCCAAGACGCTTCATCAGCTTGGCATTTCCGGCTGCGACCTGCACGCCGTCAACCTTCGCGATTACACCGTTTCCGCCGATTTCCTCAATGTCGGTTACACGGTTTCGGTCAATGGGCTTGCCGTATGCTTTCTGAAGGCTTTTGCTGATTGGATGGGAGGAAGAACACTCTGCATAAGCTGCATATTCCAGAAGCTTGGCATCTTCCATCTGGCTGTGATGGATTCCGCTTACCTCGAAGACACCTTTTGTCATGGTCCCGGTTTTATCAAATACTACGATCTTTGCCTGGGAAAGTGCTTCCAGATAGTTGGAACCTTTTACCAGGACACCCTGATTGCTGGCGCCGCCGATTCCTGCGAAAAAGCTAAGAGGAATACTGATGACCAGTGCACATGGGCAGCTGATTACCAGGAAGGTAAGGGCACGGTAGATCCAGTCGCCCCACTCCGGGGAAAGTCCCATGAACAGCATTCTGCAAAGAGGCGGGATGACTGCAAGGGCAAGGGCACTGTAGCAGACTGCAGGGGTGTAATATTTTGCGAATTTGGAAATAAAGTTCTCGGATCTGGATTTCTTGGAACTGGAATTTTCCACAAGATCCAGAATCTTGGAAACGGTGGATTCGCCGAATTCTTTGGTGGTGCGGATTTTCAGCACGCCTGTCATGTTGATGCAGCCGCTGATTACTTCTTCTCCGGCTTTGGCATCTCTTGGAAGGCTCTCTCCGGTCAGGGCGCTGGTGTTTAATGTGGAAGTTCCCTCTTCGATGATTCCATCAATGGGGATTTTCTCACCAGGCTGAACCACGATCACAGTTCCAACCTCAACCTCATCCGGATCAACCTTCTCCAGCTTGCCATCCCGCTCCACATTTGCATAGTCCGGGCGGATATCCATCAGCTCACTGATGTTTCGTCTGCTCTTTCCTACTGCATAGCTCTGGAAAAGCTCGCCAATCTGGTAGAACAGCATAACGGATGTTCCCTCCTGGTAATCGCCCAGGGCAATGGCTCCGATGGTAGCAACTGCCATCAGGAAGTTTTCATCAAATACCTGCCTGTTTTTGATTCCTTTGAACGCTTTTTTCAGAATGTCATAACCGATTACCAGATAAGGAATCATGTACAATGCCATTCGAACATAGCCTTCTACCGGAATAAAACGCAGCAGGATCAGAAGTACAAACGTAATAATGATTCTGATCAGAACTTTTTTCTGCTTCTTATTCATACCATTTCTCATGCCGCCGGGGCATGGCCTCCTTTAATTATTGAAAATTTAGGATTATTTCTGGCCAAAGCTGCCAGTTTATAGGATCGCGGTGATGCATTACCGCGGGATTCATTTTGGAAAAGCCGGACAGCTCACGACTCTGTCCGGCGGTTGCTTCAGAGCATGTGGACCTCTCCAAACCTTCTGGGCATGCTCCGGGCGATTCTGCGTTTCTTTTTCTTCTTATAAGAAGATCTCGCAGTCATCTTCTACTTTCTTGCAGTTCTTCAGGACTTCCTGCATAACTGCCTTCGGCTCCTGTCCATCTTCAAACTCAACGATCATTTTCAGTGTCATGAAGTTCACAGTTGCATTCTTAACACCAGCTGTGTTCTTAGCAGCTTCCTCCATCTTGTTCGCACAGTTTGCACAGTCAACGTCGATTTTGTAAGTTTTTTTCATGGTAGTGATCTCCTTTTTGAAAATGTTCTTTGTTTCATATGAACAATTATTCATATGTTTGTTTTTATTATAGCATGGTTTATTTTGCTGTCAATAGTTTTCTAGGGAAAAACATAAATTTTTCTTAACTTTTTTCTAAATTTTTTCCCTGTTTTGCTCTGTTCAATCGGGGGATTTTCATGTATAATAAACCAGATTGGTTGTTTTTCAGGGAAAGACAACGTATATTGGCATTGAATTGAATTTTAAGAGGAGATTTGCACATGAAAAGTTATCTGATTGTTTTTCTGATTTCTATGGTGCCGCTGATTGAGCTTAGAGGGGCTATTCCTTATGCGGTGGCTTTTGGTATTCCGCTGACTCAGGCTTACATTATTGCGATTATCGGAAACATGATCCCGGTACCCTTTATTTATTTCTTTGCACGCAAGGTGCTGGAATGGGGAAAGGATAAGCCTGTAATCGGACGTTTCTTCACCTTCTGTCTGGAGAAGGGGGAAAAGGGCGGCAAGGCACTTCAGGCAAAGGCGGGCCGGGGACTGTTTCTGGCACTGCTTCTGTTCGTCGGAATCCCGCTTCCGGGTACAGGCGCCTGGACCGGAACTCTGGCTGCCAGCCTTCTGGATATGGATTTCAAGTCCAGCGTTCTTGCAGTTATGCTGGGGGTTCTGCTGGCTGGAATCATTATGGGAGCTGCAAGTGCAGGGCTGTTTGGAGCGCTGTTCGCGGTGTTCAGCTAACTGCGGAAGCCGCATTTCGACGCAAAAAAAGAAAGCATATGAATTTTATCCGTGGGGATAAGTTCATATGCTTTTTTTCATTAAAAATTGTAGAAAGGCTCTTCATCCCTTGTTCGATACTCGTGTTTTTCGTAGTAGCCGATGAGGGTTCCGTTTTCATCTCGAAGCGCAATCATGTATACGTCTTTCGCTTGCTTTTCATTATAGAAAGTGTGGATGCGGTTGTGTTCTTTGCTTTTGCCAAACCAGGCGATGACTTTCTCGATCACCTCCTTGGACTTGGGGTTATGGCAGTTCATAAGACTTTTTCCGATCAGCGCCTCACCGCCCCATTTGTGATAATTGGCGATGGCCTGGGGATTCATGTAGATGATCTCATGAGCCAGATTGCAGATCACCACAGAGGCAGTGTCCTGGTCAATGATGCTTTTGAAATAGGGTGTTAAATTCATTTTGTTCGTTCTCCTGCTGTTATAAATTTTAGTAACTATTCTGCGAGGCAGTATTGTGAAGGTACTGAACAGTTACAAATTTTATTTCTATATCGTACTGCATTTTTGTTCTTCTGTAAACTTTTTTATCAAACATCTAGCCAAAACTGCGTTAGAGCGTATCACCAAAATCATTCCCGCAATCTCTCGCAAATTGTGACGCACATCTTGCAGAAAGCCTTTTGGGGGACATACTCTAAGCCAACACATTTTCAGACAGATTTCGGTTCAAACTTCCCTCCATGTCTGTTATAATATTTTTTACACATCCCAACTACTATTACAGGAGGTTTTACTGCCATGAAAATTCTGCTGACCGCATTTGACCCTTTCGGAGGGGAAACTGTCAATCCGGCGCAGGAAGCGCTGAAACAAATTCAGGCACCAGCCCCGGATATGGAACTTATTAAACTTGTTGTCCCTACCGTATTCGGAGCTTCCACCCAGGCGGTTCATGAAGCCATGGTGCTTCACCAGCCGGATGTTGTCCTTTGCATTGGACAGGCTGGAGGTCGCACTGCCATCACTGTGGAACAGATTGCCATCAATCTCATGGATGCCGCCATCCCGGATAATCAGGGAAACCAACCACATGACGAGCCTGTATTTGCGGACGGCGCGGATGGGTATTTTTCCACGCTTCCTGTCAAGGATATGGTGGCTGCCATCCGTAACGCCGGAATTCCGGCTGCCATCTCTTATTCCGCAGGCACATTCGTGTGCAATCAGCTGATGTATGGTGTTTTGTATCACATTCATCATGAATTTCCCAATACCCGGGGCGGATTCGTCCATGTCCCTTATATTCCGGTTCAGACTTCCACTATGAACCGGCCGACACCAAGTATGGCACTTGAAGATCTTGTACGCGGGCTGGAGGCGGCGCTTCGCGTTTTATGATGTTAGAATGTGTCTCAAAATCATTTACTCCGCATTAAAAACAAACTTATCCAGCCGCTCAAAGGCTTCCTTCACCCGTGACAGCGGCAGAGCCAGGTTCATGCGGATGCCGTACTCCCCGTGGAATGGTCTGCCGTCCTGCCACATGACTCCAACTTCCAGTCCGGCGCGCTCCAGCTCGTCCATATTTTTGCCATGGGCTTTGCACCACTTCTCACAATCCAGGAACAGCATATAAGTTCCCTGAGGCTTGGACACCTCCACCCCATCGAAATGTTCCTTAATATAATCGCATGCAAACTCCACGTTCTCGGTGAGCACCTGGCGAAGTTCATCCACCCACTCATAGCCTTCCGGCTGGTACGCACCAATCAGCGCATACATGGACAGCACATTCATCTCATTATAATGACTCAGGCTGGATTCCTTGTCCACTCTGTCACGCAGCCAGGAATTATAGATAATATGGTAGCTTCCTATCAGCCCGGCCAGGTTAAAGGTTTTGGACGGCGCATACATGGCAATGGTGCGGTTTCTCGCATCCTCAGAAATCATCTGGGTAGGGATATGTTTATTTTCCCCAAGGATCAGATCGGACCAGATCTCATCGGAAACCACATACACATCATGTTTCTTGAAAAGCTCCATAGCTTTTTCCAGTTCCCAACGCTCCCAGACGCGACCTGTTGGATTATGGGGACTGCACATAATGCAGGCGTGAATGTGATTTTCCACAATCTTCTTTTCCATGTCGGCAAAGTCCATGCGCCATACATTTTCCTCGTCTTTTTTCAAAGCACTGTGTACAATGTAGTATCCATTATTAGTAAGAGCCCCGGTAAATCCCACATAAGTTGGAGAATGCACCAGCACGCTGTCCCCTTTTGAGCAAAGCACATTCAGCGCACTGATCACGCCGCCCAGAACGCCGTTCTCATACCCGATACACTCTTTGGTCAGCCCGGTCACCTGGTTTCTGGTCTCCTGCCACTTGATAATTTCCCCGAAATATTCGTCCCTTGGGGAAAAATATCCGAATGCCGGATGGGCCGTTCTCTCCACGACGGCTTTCTGCACAGTGGGCACAGTTGGGAAATTCATGTCCGCAACCCACATAGGGATCCAGTCCATCCCTTCTTTCAGTGTGGCAGCCGCAAAATACTCATGATTAAAGCAGCCCTCCACATAAGGAGCGTCCACTGCAATGGCATCCTTTCCCCTGCGGTCCAAAATACTTGTAAAATCGTACTTCATCTTTTAATCCTCCTGTTCCAGATAATGAATCTGGTTTCTGTTTACTTCAATCATGCCTTCTTTTCGCATTTTCCCAAGCTCATTGGACAGAGCACTTCTGTCCACTCCCAGATAATCCGCAAGCTCCTGCCGGTTAAAGGGAATAATAAACCGACTGCTGCCCTGCTGCACCATCTCCTGGGAAAAATAGGAGATCAGCCTTCCCCGGATGGATTTTGGCGCAGTGTGAAGGCTTCGTCTGGAAAGCTCCAGATTTTTTTTTGCCATGACCATCAGCATGTTGCGGATCAGCTTCTCGTGACAGGGACAGGTATCCGGGCAGGTGCGGAAAATTTTTCCCACTTCAAGGAACAAAATCTGGCAGTCCTCCGCAGCCGTCACCCCTACCAGCAGCTTTTCCCCGGGAATGCAGGCGTAAGTTTCCCCAAACACCTGACCCGGAGCGATCCGGTTCAGAATAGTTTTGTTTCCCATCATATCAATGCTCTCAATATGAACACTGCCTGACAGCACAAGTCCCATAGCTTTCATCTGGTCCCCAACCTGACAGATTACGCTTCCCTTAGGATAGCTTTTTGGCTCCGCATTCAGACAGGAAAGCATATGCTGAGTTTCCTCCGGACTGGTTCCCTGGAAAAGAAATGTTCTGGAAAGAAATTCAAAATTCATTTTTTCTCCTTTTGTTGTTTTAACAACATACTTGTTGTCTGAATTATATTATAGTGCACATGTAAAGTCAAGGACGAAGCAGAAATGGAAAGCTTTTCGTGATTGTTTCCTCTGCTGTCCGCGGCTTTTAACCAGAACTATTCCTTATATAAATATAAAACACTACACAGGAGGTTATCTACTATGGAAAAAAATATGTTTTGTTTTCAGTGTGAGCAGACTGCCGGATGTACTGGCTGTACAGGTGCCAAAGGGGTCTGTGGAAAAACCGCTGACACCGCCCGTCTTCAGGATGAGCTTACCGGCGCGCTGATCGGGCTTGCACACGCGGCAGACGAAAATGCTCCTCTTTCCGATTCCACATGGAAGCTGATGGTGGAAGGACTTTTCGCCACTCTTACCAACGTAAGCTTCGATGACAAAGCCATTGCAGAGCTTACAGACCGTGTCCATCAGGAAAAAGCCCGCCTTCGCCCGGACTGCGGCGGCTGCGCTTCCCCATGCGGACACAATGACGATTACGACATGAACCGCCTTTGGAATGCACAGGAAGATATCCGCTCCCTGAAATCCCTGATTCTTTTTGGAATCCGCGGAATGGCGGCTTACGCTTACCATGCGCTGACGCTTGGATATACCGATCCGGAGGTATATGAATTTTTCGGAAAAGCACTTTTCGCGCTGGGCGAAAACTGGGATATGGACCTGCTGCTTCCCATTGTCATGGAAGTAGGCAAATACAATCTTTCCTGCATGGAGCTTCTGGACCGGGCAAACACCACCACATACGGCACACCTTCCCCGGTGACCGTACCCCTGACTGTGGAAAAAGGACCTTTCATCGTCATCACCGGACATGACCTCCACGACTTGAAACTGCTTCTGGAGCAGACTGAGGGAAAAGGAATCAACATTTACACCCACGGGGAAATGCTTCCCTGCCACGCTTATCCGGAACTGAAAAAATACAGCCACTTAAAAGGAAACTTCGGTACTGCATGGCAGAATCAGCAGAAGGAATTTGCAAATCTTCCGGCGCCGATCCTTTTCACAACCAACTGCCTGATGCCGCCGAAACCAAGCTACATGGACCGTGTCTTTACCACCGGAACTGTAACTTTCCCGGGAACCGTGCATATTGACGGGGAAAAGGATTTCACTCCGGTGATCCAGCGTGCACTGGAGCTTGGCGGATATGAGGAGGATCAGCAGTTTACAGGAATCAATGGCGGCACTTCCCTGACCACAGGCTTTGGACACGGCACTATTCTCGGGGTTGCTGACCAGGTAATCGATGCCGTGAAAAAAGGCGCCATCCGTCATTTCTTCCTGGTGGCAGGCTGTGACGGCGCAAGAAGCGGGCGCAATTATTACACTGATTTCGTGAAGCAGACTCCTGCTGATTCCGTGATCCTTACTCTGGCCTGCGGAAAATACCGTTTCAACGATCTGGATCTTGGAACCATTGGAGGTCTTCCGAGACTGATGGATATGGGACAGTGCAACGATGCTTATGGTGCCATCAAGGTGGCAGTGGCTCTTGCAGAGGCATTTGGATGTGGCGTCAATGAGCTTCCTCTTTCCATGGTGCTCTCCTGGTATGAGCAGAAGGCAGTTTCCATTTTGCTTACCCTGCTGCATCTTGGAATCAAGAACATCCGCCTTGGCCCGACCCTGCCGGCATTCCTTTCCCCAAATGTACTGAATTACCTGGTAGAGAATTTCGGGATTGCGGCGATTACTACACCGGAGGAAGATCTGGCCACACTGCTGGGATAATAACGGAGGAAAAATTTCATGATCAGAAAAATCATTCATATAGATGAAGAAAAATGCAACGGCTGCGGGCTTTGTGCCCGGGCCTGCCACGAAAGTGCCATCGGCATGGTGGACGGAAAGGCGAAGCTCCTTCGGGAGGATTACTGTGACGGTCTGGGGGACTGCCTCCCAGCCTGTCCCACAAATGCCATTTCCTTTGTAGAAAGAGAAGCGGCTGCCTACGATGAAGCCGCAGTTCTGGAAAATAAGAAGAAACTGGAAGCTGCTTCTGCTGCCCCGGCTCACACCGGATGCCCGGGAAGCATGGCAAAACTGCTGCACAGGGGAAATGCGGCTCAGGCAAAATCATCTTCCCTTTTTGGCAGCCGCAGCAATAGCAGTCAGAATACACCTGTTTCCAATCAACAGTTTTCTTCTGATAAAAACATGACTGCAGGCATTCAGCCTGGCTGTAATATGCCGGCAGAATCCCAGCTTCAGCAGTGGCCGGTACAGATTAAGCTTGTACCTGTAAATGCGCCTTACTTTGACGGAGCACACCTTCTCATTGCAGCAGATTGTACTGCCTACGCCTATGCAAATTTCCACCAGGATTTCATTAAGGGAAAGATTACCCTGATCGGATGTCCAAAACTGGATTCTATAGACTACAGCCAGAAGCTTACAGAGATCATCCGCCAGAACGATATTAAGAGCGTGACCATCGTGCGCATGGAAGTCCCCTGCTGCGGCGGAATCCAGCAGGCTGCCGTAAATGCCATGAAAGCAAGCGGAAAATTCCTTCCATGGCAGGTGTATACCATTTCCACGGATGGAAGAATTCTGCCCTGACACGCACCAGGATTCCCCTTTATTCCTCAAACTTAATATCTTAAATTTAAACATGCCCGAATGATGAAACAAGCCCCTCCGAACTGCCTATTATGCAGCCTGGAGAGGGCTTGTTATTCACATACTACAATCACTAATTGAATCGAATTCGATAGGTTTAAAATTCGGATTATAAATTTGTTCCCACAAGCCAAATTATTTAAATTCTACAATTCCAGAATCATCTTCAGCACATTCAGCACGCTGTCCGGACCGGGTTTTTCCAGGACATACTTTGCGGCTTGCTTGGCTTCCTCACGGGCGGTGGTAACGGCGTAGCTTTTGCCTGCTTCGGTGAGCATGCTCACATCATTGCAGTTGTCCCCAAATGCCACCACTTCTTCTTTCTTAGTAATCCCTAGACGAGCACAGAGTTTCTGTAATGCATTTCCTTTTCCGGAATGGATGTCTACAAAATCTACCCAGTAATCCCCAGACGCCATAATCTGAATCCGGTCACCGAAAATTTTCTTGGCTTCCTCGGCGCCTGCCGCAGCATCTACTTTCTCATTGTACATGGCAACCTTGGTCATGGTCTCCGGTGCATGCAATACATCATCTACTTCATTTACATGAAGCTTGTACCCCTCACGCAGCTTCTTCACAAACGCCTGATCCGCACGCTCCACATACGCCTGGGCACTTCCTGCAGTCATAAAGGAGGCATCTTCCTGGCTTCTGACGTATTCCACTACATCTTTCAGAACATCTGCCGGGATTGCCATTTTCTCAATAATCTCTCCCTGGAAGGAAATGATTCCACCGTTTCCTGCAATAAAATAAATATCGTCCTTTACAGGTGCAAAGACTCTGGCAATACTGTCATATTCCCTTCCGCTGACTGCCGCAAAAACGATTCCTTTTGCCTTTAATTTGTGGATAATATCATAAATCTCCGGATTGATATCCATAGTTCCTTCCTGAAGAAGCGTTCCATCCAGATCGGATGCAATTAATTTTATCATTCTTTTCAAGCCTCTTTCGTTTCTTAACACCCTCTGTTATTTTTTATTCCTTCGGCACCTCTACAAGGTTAGAACAGTCCTCATATCCTGCCGGAATCTTATCTGTGATCACGGTGGAACGGTAGAAATCCGCAAAGGTCACAGAACTGATATTGTCAAACTTGGAGCTGTCGCAAAGCACGTAGCACTCCCGGCACTGCTGCATGGCTGCTGACTTTACTGCTGCCTCATTGGCATCCGGGGTGGTGCATCCGCTCTTCTTGGTAATCCCGTTAGTTCCGAAAAATCCCTTGGTAAAATGGTATTCCCGAAGGGTATTCATCGCCTGATTGCCGATTACCGCCTCTGTGGATCCTTTCAATTCTCCTCCTACAAGAAAAACCTTAAAGCCCCTTTCTGCCAGAGACTGGGCATGTGCTACTGCATTGGTGACAAAGACCGCTCTTGTCACCTGGAGAAACTTCAGCATATCTCCGGTGGTGGTTCCTGCATCAATATACACAAAGTCCTCGTCCTGGATCAGACCCGCTGCATATCTTGCAATCCTATGCTTCTCCTCCAGCTTCAGTCCCATTTTCTCTGCTACGGAATATTCGTATGCAGTTACCCGCTCCTTCAATTCCACGGCGCCGCCGAAAACCTTCTCCAGCTTGCCTTCCTTGTCAAGTGCTGTGATATCCCTTCGCACTGTAGATTCTGATGTATCGAGAAGATCCCGCACCTCTGTTACGGTAATGCTTCCCTTTTCCCGCAGAAGCTTCAGGATGATCTCATGCCGTTGCTGTGTTAACATTCTTTTCCCGCCTTATATTCTCCAACATTTGTTTCCAGAATGATCTTGCGGAGCGGCAGAATGCTTCCCGGAGAAACAGAAAGCTCATCCACTCCCATTGCCAGAAACTCTTTCGTAAGTGACTGGTCTGCACCAAGCTCTCCACAGATTCCAGCCCAGATACCAGCCTTATGTGCATTCTCCACAACCATGGAGATCATACGAAGCACTGCCGGATGATGAGGATCAAAGAACGGATCCAGCTGTGGATTCTGACGGTCGATTGCCATGGTATACTGGCTCAGATCATTGGTTCCGATACTAAAGAAATCCACTTCCTTCGCCAGATTATCACTAATGATGGCTGCTGCCGGAGTCTCGATCATAATACCCTGCTCGGGATTGCCAAATTCTACGCCCTGGCTGGTCAGCTCCTGCTTCACTTCTTCCACGATCTTCTTGATCTGGCGTACCTCCTGCACGCTGGTGATCATAGGGTACATAATGGCAATCCTGCCAAATACACTGGCACGGAATAAAGCCCGAAGCTGTGTCTTGAAAATCTCCGGTCTGGTCAGGCAGATACGGATAGCCCTGCAGCCAAGTGCCGGATTCTCCTCATGCTCCATATGGAAATAATCGCACTGCTTATCTGCACCGATATCCAGTGTACGGATAATCACACGTTTCCCCGCCATCGTCTGTGCAACCTGTCTGTAAATCTGGAACTGCTCCTCCTCTGTAGGGAAATCCTCTTTCTCCAGATAGATAAATTCGCTTCTGAAAAGTCCGATTCCGCCTGCATCATTCTGGATCACAGTTGCCAGGTCCTTGATGTTTCCTATATTAGCGTACAACATCACTTTCTGTCCGTCAAGTGTAACATTGTCCTTTCCCTTCAGGGTCTGGAGAAGCTGCTTTCTGGAAAGATCCTCTTCCTGTCGTTTCTTCATTTCCTCAAGAGTCTTCTCATCTGGGTCTACATAGAAGGTACCGCTTGCGCCATCCACAATTCCAAGCTTCCCATCCATCACACTATCAAGAGTCATGGAAGTATTCACAAGTGCAGGGATTGCCATGGTTCTTGCCAGAATAGCAGTATGGGAATTCAGGGAGCCCTTCACTGTGACAAAAGAAAGAACCTTATCCTTGTCCAACTGAACAGTCTCTGAAGGAGCCAGATCCTCTGCTACAATGATCTTTGGCTCGTCTGCGTCCACACTGCCTGTGTCTTCCCCATTCAAGATGGTGAGAAGACGCTCTGAAATATCCCGGACATCTGCAGCACGCTCCCGCATGTAGTCGTCATCCATGGCAGAAAACATCTGTGCGTAATTGTCTCCTGTGGTTGCCACTGCATACTCTGCATTCACGCCCTGGCTGCGGACAATGTTCTCTACGGATTCATTGTATCCGTCATCCTCCATCATCATCTGATGGACTTCAAAAATCGCGGCGTTGGCTTCTCCCACTTCTTTCAAGGCTTTGTCATAGAGGCCTTGGAGCTGGCGGATTCCTTCTGCCTTGGCTTTCCCATAGCGCGCCATCTCCTGATCCGGGTCTTCCACCTTCACGCGCTTTACCTGCTGCTCCTTCTTCTGATATACACTGATCTTACCGATGGCAATTCCGCCAAATACACTTTTTCCGTTATATACCTGCATGTTTTCTCTCCCACAAATACTTGTAAAAAACAGGACATACCCGCAGGTATGTCCGTCTCTTTCGCTGCCTCTTACAGAGTCTCCTGCATGAATTTGCTTACTGCCTCGTATGCGGCATCTTCATCTGCGCCTTCAAATGTAAGGGTGACCTCGTCCCCTTTCTTAACTGCCAGTCCCATCACTCCGAAGATTGCCTTGCAGTTCATAGCCTTGCCGCCCTTGGCGATCTTAATGTCAGAGGAAAAAGCCTTTACTGCCTTTACCAGTTCTCCAGCCGGACGTGCGTGGATTCCTTCCGGATCTGTTACTACATACTTAAATTCTCTCATGATGATTTCCTCCGTTTTTGTAATTTTATTTTTCTGCTATTTCTATAATTTCTTTATATCGACTTCCGGGTTCTCTGTCAACCCAAAAGCTATTTTTTATTATTTAGTTCTGCCTGCGCAGCCGTTATAATTGATAATCTTACGCGTTTTTCTTCTTCAGCAGTCCCAGAAGCACTGCAGAAACTACAGTTCCCACAACCAGTGCCACCAGATACATCACTGCATTTCCCATAACCGGGACTACAAAGATTCCGCCGTGGGGTGCCATTAAGGTACATCCAAATGCCATGGACATGGCCCCTGCAAGACCGGAACCAACGATGCAGGCCGGAAGCACATGAAGAGGATCCGCTGCTGCAAAAGGAATAGCGCCCTCTGTGATAAAGGCAAGTCCCATAATAAAGTTGGTAGGACCGGACTCTCGTTCTTCCTTTGTAAATTTATCCTTAAAAAGGAGAGTAGCAAGTGCGATAGCACATGGCGGAACCATACCGCCTACCATAACGGCTGCCATAATATCATAGTTACCTGCTGCAATCGCTGCAGATCCGAATACATAAGCTGCTTTGTTAAATGGACCGCCCATATCGATTGCCATCATTCCGCCAAGGATCAGACCAAGTACGATCTTGCTGGAGCTTCCCATAGATGTCAGTCCATTATTCAGTGCAGTATTAATACCGCCCATGATCGGCTCAACTACAAACAGCATCAGTAATCCCATTACCAGAATACCAACAACCGGATAGATCAGAACCGGAGCGATTTTCTCAAGGGCTTCCGGAAGCTTCTCGCATGCCTTGCGAAGTCCCAGGATAATATAGCCTGCTGCAAAACCAGCTACCAGAGCACCAAGAAAACCGGATGTTCCATTGGCTGCCATCATACCGCCTACAAAACCAAGTGCAAGAGCCGGTCTGTCACCGATGGCCATAGCAATAAATCCAGCCAGCACCGGAAGCATAAATCCAAATGCCACATCTCCGATCTGCTTGAACATAGCTGCTGCCGGAGTGATGGTACCGAAGTTAGCACGTTCTGCCACATCCAGGGCATTCATATCAACCAGAAGTCCATCGATCAAAAACGCAATGGCAATGAGAATACCGCCGCCAACTACAAAGGGGAGCATATGGGAAACACCGTTCATCAGCTGTGTGTAAAGCTGGTGTCCCACTCCGCCGCCGGACTTGCCGGAGTTCTGCTGGGCAGCTGCTGCATTGCCGCTGTGATAAACAGGGGCATTTCCTGACATGGCAAGCTCGATCAGCTCGTCCGCCTTATTGATTCCATCGGAAACCTGGCGCTGAATCACCTTCTTGCCGTCAAAACGATCCATGGGAACCTGGGCGTCTGCGGCCACAATGATGCAGTCTGCATCCTGAATCTCCTGGGCAGTAAGCACGTTCTTGGCACCGCCGGATCCTCTTGTCTCAATCTTCACAAAGCAGTTCTTCGCCTTGGCTGCCTTCTCAATTCCCTCAGCTGCCATGTAGGTGTGGGCGATTCCGGTGGGACAGGAGGTAACAGCCAGGATCTTAAACTGATCCTCAGAAGCCTCTCCCATGTCTGCCAGACGTTCATCCACACTCTTCTTCTCTTCATCTGCCTGATCAATGATCTGAAGGAATTCCTCCGGTGTCTTCGCAGCGCGAAGGCTGGCAGTAAACTCCTCATCCATCAGCATCATGGAAAGCTTGCTGAGCACATCCAGATGTACATTGTCCTCTGTGTTAGGCGCAGCGATCAAAAACAACAGTGTAACAGGCTCTCCGTCCAGGGAATCAAAATCAACTCCACCCGGAATGACCATGGCTGCAAGGCCCGGCTTATCTACTGCATCACATTTGCCATGAGGAATGGCAATTCCCTCACCGATTCCTGTAGTACTCTCTTCCTCTCTTGCATAAACCTGCTTCCGGTAAGCTGCCTCATCATTAATCTTACCGCTTCTGGTCATAAGTGCCACCGCAGCATCCAGGGTCTGGGATTTGTCTGCGGGAGCAGCATCCAGTGAAATACTTCTCACATCCAGTAAGTCTGTAATTCTCATTTCTACCTTTCCTCCTGATTCTATCCGATGATCTGCTGATAGACAGCCTCAATCTCTTCTCTGGTAGCAAGATTCTCAGAAAATGCGCTGGCACTTCCGGCTGCAATTCCCATGTGGAATGCATACTGATAATCCTGCTTCTCCATGTAGCCTGCCATAAATCCGGCTACCATAGAATCACCGGCTCCGACACCATTGATCAGCTTGCCCTTAGGTGCAGGTTCCTCATAAACCCTTCCATTCTCATCAATCAGAACAGCACCCTCTCCTGCCATGGAAATCAGCACATTCACAGCACCCATCTCCTGCAGCTTCTTCCCGTAAGGAATCACAGACTGGCGGGTATCCAGCTTCACGCCAAAGATTTCTCCAAGCTCATGGTTATTAGGTTTAATAAGAAATGGGTGGTAGGGAAGAACCTTCATGAGAAGATCCCTGGTGGCATCTACCACGATCCGCACTCCTCTGCCATCCAGCATGGCCATAATCTTCTGGTATGCATCGTCCGGCATGGAGGATGGAATGCTGCCGGAAAGGAAAAGCACATCACCCTCTCCAAGCTCTCCCAACTGCTTCATCAGCATGTCTACCTTGTCTGTGCCGATTCTTGGTCCCTGACCATTGATCTCAGTACCATCAATGCTCTTCAGCTTCAGGTTGATTCTGGAAAAGCCCTCCCCCACCTGGATAAAACCATTCTTCACACCCATAGTCTCAAGTCTGCGTATAATCTCATCTCCGGTGAAGCCTGCTGTAAATCCAAGGGCTGTACTCTCGATTCCCAGATTCATAAGAACCGTAGATACGTTAATTCCCTTGCCTCCCGGCAGAAGCATCTCCGAACTGGTACGATTGGTAAGTCCAAGCCGGAAGTCCTCTACCGACACAATATAATCCAGTGACGGATTAAAAGTCACAGTGTAAATCATCTCTGCCTCCTGCTTACTTTTGCTTGTTTTTGATTTGTTGTGCTTATTATACTTTCCGATACGGTCAAAGTCAATCAATCTTTTTCACAAGATTTGACCGTTTGATTTATCACATTTGCACAATTATGAATTATTTTGACTGAATTTGATTTTTCTATGGAATATCATCCAAACGTGAGCAGATACATTTTCCCTGTTCTTTATAGTAGTATCCACAAATCTTTCTTTTTACTCTCAAGCCAGCAAAATCTTTCCCCGGCCAAACACAGGATTGCCCAGAATTCCGGGCGCAAAAAAAGCACAGGAACCAGAATTTTTTCTGATTTCTGCGCTTTTTTATAAAAACTGTCATCTCTGTTTTTTAATCTGTTCGAAGCGCTGTCACCGGATCGCTCTTCGCCGCTTTTCGTGACGGAATCAGACCGCCCAGCAAAGTAAGCACCACGCTTAATCCCACAAGCACCAGCGCTGCCACAGGCGGAAGGGATGCCTTCACGTTCACGCCGTCCGCCAAGGAACGGATTAGGCTGTTGGCTGGAATAAGAAGCAGCAGGGTGATTCCGATTCCCATTGCCCCTGCGCAAAAGCCGATAATAAAGGTTTCCGCATTGAACACCTGAGACACATTGTGTTTGGAGGCACCAATTGCTCTTAGAATACCGATCTCTTTTTTCCGCTCCAGAACACTGATGTAGGTGATAACACCGATCATAATGGAGGAAACCACAAGGGAAATAGCCACAAAAGCAACCAGCACGTAGCTGATAATATTCACAATATCCGTCACAGAGGACATCAAGGTTCCCACAAGGTCCGTATAGGTAATCACCTTCTCATCCTCTCCTGCTGCCTCCATATCTGCATTATACTGATCCAAGATGTTCACGATCTGGGATTTGCACTCGAAATCTTTTGGATAAATATTGATTCCACCTGGAACATTCAGGTCTGCGTATCCAAGCTTTTTCAGATTTCCGTCATAGGAAGCATTTTCATGTGACATCAAAGACATCATCAGCTCGGAAAGGTCATCCTCATTCATATTCATCTGGATGGCATTTGCAAAAGCCTCTGGATCAATGGCAAAGGCATTTTCCATACTGCTTCCCATCTGTCCCATTGCCTGGCTCATGGCTGTGGTAATGCTGGAGGTCACGCTTGTCATCACAGACTGAAGCGCACCCTGCATACTGTCGCTGATGGAGCCCATCATCTGCTCCATGGCAGTCTGGATTCCCTGTGTGAGCTGTGTTTCCACCTGGCTCATCACATCCGTGAATTTCGACTCAATGGCTTTGGTGATGGCATCGGAAAAAGCAGTCATCATATTTGTCATGTAGGTTTCCATTGCAGAGGAAAACTGCTTCTCCGCCTCACTGGTGTCGATCATGGAGGTCAGCCCCTTCATCAGACGGTTCTGTCCATCCTCAGACTGCATATATTCCACAAAATAGGTTCCAAGATTGGCCGGGTCCGGAAGCTGGTTAGCTTTGGCATATTCCGGATAGGCCTGGATCACATCTTTCATAAGAAGCTCTTTGATCTGGTCTGCTGTGATCGTCACCGTCACGCTTCCCTGAATCAGCTCATTGGCCTCCTGCCGGATCTGCTGCTGGATGTCGCTCTGGCTAAGAAATCCCAGAATGCTGGCAGCATCTGCTTTTTCTATTCCATTGGCCCTGGCATATTCCTGGTACTGATTCATCAGCTTCACTGCAGCGGCGATCATTTTTTCTGTGGAAACGTCCACCTTGATATTGTCATTCACCAGCTGCTCAATGTCTGCAGACAGCCTGTCATTTACTTCACTGGAACTAAGAAACTGCTGAATGGCCGACTGCATTTTTGACAGATCCGCCTCCGGCTTATCCTGAATGCTCTCCTGGTATCCTTTCAGAACATCCTTCAGAAGCGCAGTGGCTTTTTCCTCTGTAAAATCAAACTTCACAGACTTCAATGCCTCACTCATATCCGGAACCTGATCTGCTGGAAGTTCCTTCAAAATCTCTTCCGGGTCAATGGCATCGGATAGATCCAGATTCAAGTCTCCAAAGCTGATCAAACTGGAAAAATCAGGCATGCTGCTTTCGGACAGATCCGGCATATCCATGCTCATTCCCGAGAGAGCCATGCTGGAAAGATCCATATTAAAAGCACTTTCATCGATCTGAAAGGCCTCCTTCAGGGCATCCTCATTGATGCCAAAAAGAGATTCCATATTAAATTTGCTTTCCTCCTGGTCTTCCTTCCCAAACGCCTCCCCTGTAAAAACATTGATTTTTTCATTTTCCAGCTGCTGCTTTACAATGTCACTGGACGCTGCCTTTTGGATCACATGTCTGGTAAGTGCCGGCGTATAGCCAATTCCTGCTGTGAGCATAGATGCTGTGGCACCTTCTGCAGGCTGTACGATTCCTACAATAGTAAGGTCCTCCCCATCTGCCACCAGTTTTTTCATGTAAGCACTGTTGTCAGATTTGTCCTTCCAGACCTTGTATTCTGAATCATATTCGTAATAATCCGTACTGTTTACAAGCTTGAAGCTGGTTCCGAGAATCTGATCACAGGAATAGGTTTCTCCATTCTCTGGCGCCTCAACTGCTTCCTCTGCCATAAATTTCTGCACCATATCATCCAGCTCTTTACTGTCCCGAAGGCCCAGTGTGTACTGGAGAAAATCGCTGATATCTCCATGTGAGGTAAGCACCAGCACACATTCCTGGTAATTTTCCGGCCATCTGCCGGCTTTCACATCATACTGATTTTTGTACAATTCTTCATTCTCCGGCATTTCGTAGAACACATCTGTACTCATGGTAGAAGACATAATGCTGTTGGAGGAACCGGAGCCAAGACCCATTGAGGAAAAGGATTTGTCCGGATTTACCTGGCGGATGCCGTTTTTTTCCTGGCGGAAAATCTGCGGGGAAACTAAATAGCTGTATTCCACAGAATTAGCATACTGGTCCACCTGACTTTCGTCACTGTCCAGAAACGTTTTCAGAGATTCCAGATCATTGGAATTCATCTTGGAAAACATATTGGTGACCATCTGCGCCACCCCTACCTCTCCTTCTTTTTTCTCACTCTGGGCAGACGCCGCCCCCATCATCATGGAAGTCAGATCCACCCCTGTGCTCTGAATCTGCAGAGGATACTCGGAAAGGGTCTCCTCCTCCATGTCTGTGATGTATTTGTCTACGCCATTAGATATGGAAAGAATCAGGGCAATTCCGATGATGCCGATAGAGCCGGCAAAGGAAGTGAGAAGGGTTCTTGCCTTTTTTGTCTTCAGGTTCTGAAAGCTAAGAGACAATGCAGTGAAAAAAGACATAGAGGATTTTCCCATGTTCTTGTGAACAGGTGCTGCCATCTGCTTTGTATCCATCTCAAAGGGATCTGTATCTGACAGGATTTTTCCATCCTTCACAGTCACGATTCTGGTTGCGTAAAGCTGGGCAAGCTCTGGATTGTGGGTTACCATTACTACAAGGCGCTCCTTTGCAACCTCTTTCAGAAGCTCCATAACCTGAACGCTGGTATCAGAATCCAAGGCCCCTGTCGGTTCATCCGCGAGAAGAATCTCCGGGTCATTGACCAGGGCACGGGCAATGGCTACTCGCTGCATCTGTCCGCCGGACATCTGACTGGGACGCTTGTGAAGCTGGGCACCAAGCCCCACTTTCTCAAGAGCTTCTTTGGCTCTGCGCCGTCTCTCGTTTTTGGAGACGCCGGAAATGGTCAGAGCAAGCTCCACATTGGCCAGCACAGTCTGATGGGGAATCAGGTTATAGCTTTGAAAAACAAAGCCAATGGTGTGATTTCTGTAGGAATCCCAATCCCTGTCCTTATATTTCCTGGTGGAAATTCCATTGATGATCAGGTCTCCGCTGTCGTAACGGTCCAGGCCACCGATAATATTCAAAAGGGTGGTCTTGCCAGAACCGCTTGGACCTAAAATTGCCACAAATTCATTGTCCCGAAGGCTAAGACTCACTCCGTCCAGGGCTCTTTGCACCAGATTTCCGGTTCTGTATTCTTTATGTATGTCTTTAATCTGAAGCACTTGCAAATTCCTTTCTGCTGTTTATATGGTATGAGTGTCAAAAGGTCTTTTGGCACTCATTTGATCCCCGGATTGCTACGCAGCTACGCTGCTCCCGCAATCCTCCAAATATTCGAAATCCGCTGATTTACTGCGTAAATCGCTACTTTCTCATATTTGGCGTGTCCCAAGTTCAAACGCCTTATCGTGCAAGCACGAACGGCTTTTTGACCTTTTGACACTGGTATCATTTAATTTTTCTATTATATCCTGTAAATGTGAATATACTGTGTCTTGAAATTGAACCACGCCTATCGTATAATAAAGAAATATATTAACGCTTTAGCGAGATGAAAGGATGAAAGAACATGAAGGTTTTACTTTTAAACGGCAGCCCGCGTAAGGAAGGCTGTACCTTCACTGCACTTAGTGAGGTTGCAAAGACTCTGAATCAGAACGGAATTGATACCGAGATTTTCCAGGCAGGAGATCCTGATAAAGATAACGTAAAAGCGGCGGCGGCGAAATTAAAGGAGGCAGATGCTCTGGTTGTAGGTTCCCCGGTATACTGGGCTTCCCCCACAGGACAGATTATTGAGTTCATGGATAAGCTCTGCTCCATGGCAGGCAAAGACATGCTTCACAAGCCGGCTGCAGCAGTTGCCTCTGCAAGAAGAGCCGGAACTACTGCTACCCTGGATGTGCTTCAGAAATATTTCAGCTATCACGAGATGCCGGTTGTATCTGCAAACTACTGGAATATGGTACACGGCAATACTCCGGCAGAGGTACAGCAGGATGAAGAGGGATTACAGATCATGCGTACCCTGGGAAGCAATATGGCATGGCTTCTGAAATGTATCGAAGCAGGGAAAGCGGCGGGAATTACCACTCCACAGGCGGAGGATAAGATCAAAACAAACTTTATCCGATAAAAAACTTAAGAGAGGTATTTTATGCTGCAGATTATCGAAACCATTAATACAGCTGTCAATAATTTTATCTGGGGAGTTCCTGCAATGGTCTGTATTTTCGGCGTCGGACTTTACCTTAGCATCCGCACCGGTTTTCTTCAGATCCGCAAGTTCCCCTATGCGATCCGCACTACTCTTGGACGTATTTTCCGCAAGCGCAGCGCTTCCGACGGCGCTATCACTCCTTTCCAGGCTGTGTGTACGGCTCTTGCCGCCACAGTAGGTACCGGAAATATTGCCGGCGTGGCAGGTGCCATTGCCATCGGCGGACCCGGTGCTATTTTCTGGATGTGGGTCTCCGCACTTTTCGGAATGTGTACCAAATTCGCAGAGGTTACCCTTGCCGTTCATTTCCGTGAGATCAATGCAAACGGGGAACTGGTAGGAGGACCGATGTACTACATCAAAAACGGTCTTGGCAAAAAATGGAACTGGCTGGCTTATCTGTTTGCGGCCTTCGGCGTTCTCACCGTATTCGGAACAGGCAATGCCACACAGGTAAATACCATTACCACAGCTATTAACTCCGCACTTTTAAATTATAACATTATTAGCGAAAGCGCAGTTTCCACATCCAATCTGATCATCGGTATTGTGATCGCCATTCTGATCGCCATGATCCTTCTTGGTGGAATCAAGCGTATCGGCCAGGTAACAGAAAAGCTTGTTCCGTTTATGGCACTGCTTTACATTCTTCTTGGACTTGGAGTAATTCTTCTGAACATCCAGAATGTTCCGTCCGTATTTGTTTCTATTTTTAAGGGAGCTTTCCAGCCCTCCGCTGTAACCGGCGGTATTATCGGAAGCATGTTCCTCAGTATAAAAAAGGGTGTTTCCCGTGGTATCTTTTCCAATGAAGCCGGTCTTGGTACCGGATCCATTGCACATGCATGTGCAGATACCAAGAAGCCGGTAAAGCAAGGTATGTTCGGAATTTTTGAAGTATTTACAGATACCATCGTCATCTGTACTCTGACTGCACTTGTTATTCTGTGCAGCGGCGTTCCCATCACTTACGGAGAAGCCGCAGGTGCTGAGCTGACCATCCTTGGATTTACTTCTACATATGGAAACTGGGTATCCATTTTCACTGCAGTTGCAATGTGCTGCTTCGCTTTTTCCACAGCACTTGGATGGGGCCTTTACGGTGCACGCTGTATCGAATTCCTGTTTTCCGAAAAAGTAATCAAACCATTTATGGTTGTCTATGCTCTGGTTGCTATCCTTGGTGCCACTGCAAATCTTGGATTGATGTGGAATATTGCCGAAACCTTTAACGGTCTTATGGCAATCCCCAACCTGATTGCATTATTCCTGCTCTCCGGAACAGTTGTAAGACTGACAAAGGAATACTTTGCAGGAGAGGGAAAAGAAAATTAAAACAGATATATAAAAAGACAGGCTTCCCGGAATCAATATCATTTAACAGAAATGATATTGCCCGGGGCCTGTCTTTTTATAAGAAATATTGTAAGGGTTTACTTGTTAGCTGTGAAAATCAGTTTTTGGAATCCTCTGCTTCTTTTGCTTCAGCATCTGCTGTCTCGCTGTCATCCTCACCGATCACTACTGCGTTTTTCTCTTCCTCAGTCTGCTCTTTTGCATCTTTTACGCTGACCTTATGATCATACCATTTACCCTTTTTGCCAAGGATGGCAAGGTCAAACTCTTCGTCCAGCTTCTCAACCGGAACATTGAAGCCGTAAACCTCCTCTGACATTCCGTCACTGTAGGTAACAGTATCTGTAGTAGGCTGGATCAGTTCAGCTCCATCCTTCTGTGCGTCCTCAGCTGTTCCAAGGAAAAGATTTACGATATTCTTGGAGACAAGTGTAATATGAACGGTCATTTTGCCATCCTTCACTGTAAGAACTGCTCTTCCATTGCATGCCTCATTTACATGGAACATGCCGCTGTCTGTGTCAAATTCCACACCGTATACGCCGTCTTCAAGCTCAGCTTCTGCGGTGTCCTCTGCTTTGGCAGCTTCTGTCTGTGCCGCTTCAGCCCATACAGGTGCAACACTTCCTGCTGTCATAGTGGAAATACTTACTGCTGATAATAAAATGACTAATGAACGTTTCATAATAACTTTTCTCCTTACTTTTTGATGAATTGAAAATAAAACATCAACAGATTATTTTGCAATAGAATCAATTGCTTCCTGAGTATGCTCTACATAAAGCTGCTCAACTGCATCAATTCTTCCAAGTCCTTCGATCTGGCAATCGATCTCATCGAACTCTCCGGAAGCCTCGAACATGCTCTTCCAGGAATCCTCATCGTCACCGGCCATATCGTTGTTTGCATGGTCACCTGCAACAACCATAAGCGGACGAAGAACAACCTTCTTGAAGCCTGCATCTTTTACTTTGTCGATTACAACATCGCAAGCGGTATCTTCCGGCTCACCCTCTACAGTACCGATGAATGCGTTTGTAAATCCAAGCTTCTCCATCTGTGTCTGCATCTGGTTGTATGTAACATTTGCTGTGTGAGAGGTTCCGTGTCCCATGAATACGAATGCGGTTCCATCCTCAGCAGCAGCTTCCATGCTGTCATATCCTGCGCTCTTTACAGCTGCATCTGTAACTGCCTGTGCAACAGCAGCCTTGTCTTCGTTGATAGCAGTAGCGTCTGATCCAACCTCACCAAGCATTGGCTCAGCGATTGCTACAGACTCAAATTTATCTTTGTACTCATCGATAGCTTCTACCATCTCATCGTACTCTGCACCGTGCATAAGGTGTGTAGGCTGAACAACCAGATTCTTAACACCGTTTGCTACTGCACGGTCAAGTGCCTGCTGCATGTTGTCGATGTGCTCATCATCTCTTGCCTGTACATGGTTGATGATGATCTGAGCGGTAAATGCTCTTCTTACAGACCAGTCCGGGAAAGCTTCTGCAAGAGCATCCTCGATTCCTTTGATATCCTCAACACGGCTGTCGTTGAAGGAAGTACCAAAGCTTACTACAAGAAGCTCGTTCTCACCGATCTCATCCTGGTTACGAGGATCATCCTTGGAAGCATCTCCTGTATCGCGTCCGAAATATTCCGGGCTTGCTTCTTCTCCCTCTACCAGCTCTTTCTGAGCGTCTGTCAGAGCATCCCATGCTTCCTTAGCTTCCTTGCACTGTGCATCTGTGTCGTCTGTTCTCTCCTGAACATAGATTGCATCGATAAGTGCTGCAACTTTATCAGCTGCCTCCTGATCTGCGTCAGATGCCTCTGCATCATCTGCTGTCTCAGTGTCATCTGCTGCCTCAGCGTCATCTGCTGCTTCTGCATCGTCTGCGTCATCTGCTGCTTCGTCAGTTGTCTCCTCTGTTGCTTCCTCTGCAAATGCAACAGTTCCTGTTGCTGCAGTCATGCTTGCTGCCATGGATGCTGCAAGAAGCAGTGCTAATAAAGATTTTCTTTTCATTTCTTTTTCCTCTTTTTTCCTGTATTTCCGGATTGAATTATGTATAAGGACACGGCCCGGCAGGGCTTTTTCTACGGCAGGAAGCTTCTGTGATTCCTGCTTTGTAAAAAAGCAGCTGCAAACTCTGCAGCTGCACTTTCCTCATAAACACATTTCCTCCAAACAGGATTACAATGATATGAACGTCAAAAGCTCTTTTGACACTGGTATCATTCCTATATATTGCTATGAGAATAAGGTTCTGTGTACCGCAGACCCACAATTCCACGCCAAGGCAGTTCTCCTGACTTCGTTCAACACCGCTTCCCCTTCCCGGTTACCCAGTGGGCTCTGAAGCAGCTCCCTTACACAGTGACGGCATCGTTCCGGATTCTCACCGGATTCTCTCTTATGCATCATGTTCATAATGCGACCTTTGCGTTATATCATTATACATATTCGACTCGGATATCTAATAGATACCATAATTTTATGTATTTTTTATGAATGTATTATGGATATTTTATGAATATACAATCTATATCAATGGACTTTCAGACAGATATATTTTAACCTGCTGTAACTCCACAATGAAACAAAAAAGCCCTTGACAAATACCCTCAGGGGGTATATATTAAGTGCATAGGCAAGATACCCCCAATGGGTATTTGAAAGTTAAAACGCCGGTTCGCAGTTTCCGGCCAATCATTTGTTTAATAAGAAAGGAGCCTGCCTATGACAGCTGATCATAAATCCGAAGCCTGCTGCAGCCACACTGCAGCCGATACTGAACCCCTTTCCAGCCAGGAACCTGCACAGAAGGTCTGTTCCTGCTGCACCAAGCACACCTTGCGTTCCGAAGCGGAGCGAAGAAAGCTGGTCAACCGTCTGAAGCGTATTGAAGGCCAGATCCGGGGCATTATAGGAATGCTGGAGAACGATGCCTACTGCAATGACATCCTGATCCAGTCCGCCGCTGTAAATGCCGCAGTGAACGCCTTTAATAAAGAGCTTCTTGCCAACCATATCCGAACCTGCGTGGCAAGAGATATTCGGGAGGGTAAGGACGAGACCATTGATGAGCTTGTTGCAACACTGCAGAAGCTTATGAAATAAATGAGAGTATCAGGGTCAAAAGGTCAAAAAGCCGTTCGTGCTTGCACGATAAGGCGTTTGAACTTGGGACCCGCCGAACATGAGGAAGTAGCGATTTACGCAGTAAATCAGCGGATTCCGAATGTTCGAGAATTGCGGGAGCAGCTTTGCTGCGGAGCAATTCGCAGATATCAAGTTAGGGGCAAAAGTTCAAAAACCTTATCCAGCTTATATAATAAGGCGTGTCCCGTATAAGGAGGAATTTTATTATGGAACAATACAATGTCACCGGCATGAGCTGCGCAGCCTGCAGCGCCCGTGTAGAAAAAGCAGTCAGCAAGGTTCCGGGGGTTACCGCCTGCTCAGTGAGCCTGCTTACCAATTCCATGGGCGTTGAAGGTACCGCCACAGCCTCAGCCATTATTTCAGCTGTTGAACAAGCCGGGTACGGCTGCTCTTCTAAGAGCCAATCTGGTCAGAAGGAGTCTGTCTCCGATGCGGAGAAGGCCCTGGAGGATCACGAAACCCCGATTCTGAAGAAGCGCCTTATCGCATCTGTAGGCTTTCTTCTGGTCCTGATGTACTTCTCCATGGGACACATGATGTGGGGCTGGCCGCTGCCTGCATGGTTTGACGGCAACCACGTAGCCATGGGACTTGTTCAGCTGCTTCTGGCCGGAATCATCATGGTAATCAACCAGAAGTTTTTCATCAGCGGCTTTAAGAGCCTGTGGCACCGCTCTCCTAATATGGACACCCTGGTAGCCCTTGGCTCCATGGCATCCTTTGTGTGGAGCGTCTATGCACTGTTTGCCATGACCCGTGCACAGGTAGACGGCAATTCTGAGCTTGTAATGCACTACATGATGGAGTTTTACTTTGAATCCGCCGCCATGATCCTGACTTTGATCACAGTAGGAAAAATGCTGGAAGCCCGCTCCAAGGGCAAGACAACCGACGCCCTAAAGGGTCTGATGAAGCTTGCTCCCAAAACTGCCACAGTCATCCGAAACGGTGCGGAAGCCACCGTTCCCATTGACCAGGTGGTAAAAGACGATGTGTTTGTTGTACGTCCCGGCGAAAGCATTCCCGTTGACGGCGTGATCCTGGAAGGCTCCAGTGCAGTAAATGAGGCCGCCCTTACAGGAGAAAGCATCCCGGTAGATAAAGCAGCTGGAGACCGGATTTCTGCTGCCACTGTAAACCAGTCCGGTTTCATCAAATGTAAGGCAACCCGCGTAGGGGAAGATACTACCCTCTCCCAGATCATCAAAATGGTCAGCGACGCAGCGGCCACCAAGGCTCCTATTGCCAAGATCGCAGACCGGGTTTCCGGTGTTTTCGTACCTGCGGTTATCACCATTTCCATTATCACCACCATGATCTGGCTGCTTACCGGACATGAATTTGGCCACGCTCTTGCAAGAGGAATCTCCGTGCTTGTGATCAGCTGCCCCTGTGCCCTTGGTCTTGCCACCCCGGTTGCCATTATGGTAGGTAACGGAATGGGTGCCAAAAACGGCATTCTTTTCAAAACTGCTGTTTCTCTTGAGGAGGCTGGAAAGATCCAGATCGTTGCCCTTGACAAGACAGGAACCATCACAAGCGGACAGCCTGAGGTGACGGACATTCTCCCAGTAGAAGGCATCACCGAGAAAGAGCTTCTCACCCTTGCCTATGCTCTTGAGAAAAAAAGCGAGCATCCTCTTGCAAAGGCCGTTCTTGAAAAAGCCTTTGCACTTGGCCTTACTGCCCCGGAGGTTACAGATTTCCAGGCCCTTACCGGAAACGGACTTTCTGCCGCACTTGGTTCTGATAAGCTGATTGGCGGAAGCATGAAATACATCAGCACACTGGTTCCAGTCTCCAAAGCTCTTATGTCTCAGGCAGAAAAGCTTGCTGAGGCGGGCAAAACTCCCCTGCTTTTTGCCCGTAATAACCAGCTTCTTGGAATCATTGCTGTAGCAGACGTAATCAAGCCAGACAGCCCACAGGCTGTAAAAGAGCTTCAGAGCATGGGCATTCATGTGGTTATGCTTACCGGAGACAATGAGCGCACTGCCAGGGCGATCGGTGCACAGGCAGGGGTAGATCAGGTAATCGCAGGGGTTCTTCCTGATGGAAAGGAAAGCGTGATCCGCTCTCTGAAGGAAAAAGGCAAGGTTGCCATGGTTGGGGACGGAATCAATGACGCTCCGGCACTTACCCGTGCTGACATTGGTATTGCCATCGGTGCAGGTACCGATGTGGCTATTGATGCAGCGGATGTGGTTCTTATGAAGAGCCAGCTTTCCGACGTGCCAGCAGCCATCCGTCTTAGCCGTGCCACCCTTCGGAATATCCATGAAAACCTTTTCTGGGCATTCTTCTACAACGTAATCGGCATTCCGCTGGCAGCCGGCGTATGGATCCCCATCTTCGGCTGGACCTTGAACCCTATGTTCGGTGCCGCTGCCATGAGCCTTTCCAGCTTCTGCGTGGTAACCAATGCCCTGCGACTGAATCTGTTTAAGGTTCATAATGTAAGCAGCAATATCAATAATCCCAATGTAAGCAACAATATTAATAATACAAGCAAAAAGGAGAACACTACTATGATCAAAGTAACAGTTAACGTAACAGGAATGATGTGCGGACATTGCGAGGCACACGTAAACAAAGCCGTTGAGGCTGCATTTGGCGTACAGAATGTTGTTTCCTCCCATGAGGCAGGAACCACAACCTTCACAGCTCCGGAAAAAGTTGATGAAGATAAGCTTCGCCAGGTAATCACAGATGCAGGATATGAAGTAACCGGAATTACACAGGAGTAAGCTTCCCATTTCTTTTTTAAACTGCAGCACTCTCCCGGGAAATGATTGTTTCCCGGGAGAGCTTTTATTTGCCGGTACATCTTACAGAAAGCCTTTTTCAAACACGCTTTAATGTTCTTTTTTTCATATTTCTCATCAATTTTCCCGGAACAATGTTATTTTTTCACGAATCTTAAACCATGGATTGAAATTCCTGTTTTTTTTCAGTATAATAAAGCCGATATGGGTTTCGCCATGAGACTCTGACGAGACAACGTTGTCTCAACCATTTAAAGGAGGAATTATATTATGGCAACATGGAAAAATCTTGACACACTGGCTTCTTTTGACAAGCTTTGCAGTCTTAAGAATCATGTGGACATTGCAGCTGCTCTGTCCGGTGAAGAGGGTGGCAAGCGTGTAGCTGATTATAGTACACCAATGGCAGCTGGGCTGAATTACAACTATGCAGCCAAGGAAGTAGACGAGACTGTTTTATCCGCTCTTGCACAGCTTGCTGATGAGGCACAGCTGATTGACAAATTTGAGGAATTATATAACGGAGCTGTGATCAATACAGGTGAGAACCGTATGGTCCTTCATCACCTGGCACGCAGACAGCTGGGCAATCCGGTTGTTGTAGATGGTGTAGACAAACGTGAATTCTACGTTGCGCAGCAGAAGAAGGCTGCTGATTTTGCAAACAAGGTTCATGCCGGTGAGATCACAAACGAGGCTGGAGAGAAGTTCACCACTGTTGTTCAGATCGGTATCGGCGGAAGTGACCTTGGTCCTCGTGCTCTTTACATTGCACTTGAGAACTGGGCTAAGGCAAACAACACATTCAAAATGGAAGCCAGATTCATCAGCAACGTAGATCCTGATGATGCAGCTGCTGTTCTTGCTTCTGTTGACCTTGCACATTCCTTATTTATCGTTGTATCCAAATCCGGTACAACTCTTGAGACTCTGACTAACGAAGCATTTGTTAAGGATGCCCTGACTAAGGCAGGTCTGAATCCTTCCAAGCATATGCTTGCAGTTACAAGCGAGACCTCTCCTCTTGCAAAGAGCGAGGATTACCTTACCGCAATCTTTATGGATGATTATATCGGCGGACGTTACTCTTCTGTTTCAGCCGTAGGCGGTGCAATCCTTTCCCTTGCATTCGGACCGGAGGTATTTGCACAGCTTCTGGACGGTGCTGCTGCTGAGGATCAGCTTGCAACTAACCGTGACCTTATGAAAAACCCGGATATGCTGGACGCTCTGATCGGTATCTACGAGAGAAATGTTCAGGGATATCCTTCCACAGCTGTTCTTCCATATTCACAGGCATTAAGCCGTTTCCCTGCACATCTTCAGCAGTGTGATATGGAGTCCAATGGTAAAACCGTAAACCGCTTCAGTGAGCCGGTAAGCTATGTAACCGGTCCTGTTATCTTCGGTGAGCCAGGAACCAACGGACAGCATTCCTTCTATCAGCTGCTCCACCAGGGCTCTGATATCATTCCGCTTCAGTTCATCGGCTTTAAGAAGAGCCAGCTTGGAGTAGATGTTGACATTGAGAACAGTACCAGCCAGCAAAAGCTTTGCGCCAATGTTGCTGCTCAGATCATTGCATTTGCCTGCGGCAAGGAGGATGAGAACCTGAATAAGAATTTCAAGGGCAAACGTCCATCCAGCATTATCATCGGGGATGAGCTTACACCTGCCTCCCTTGGTGCTCTTCTTGCTCACTTTGAGAATAAGATCATGTTCCAGGGCTTTGTATGGAACCTGAACAGCTTTGACCAGGAGGGTGTTCAGCTTGGTAAAGTTCTCGCTAAGCGTGTCCTTGCGCATAATACAGATGGTGCCCTTAAGGTATTCAGCGATCTATTGAATATTTAATAATCATAGCGTTAGAGTTTTTGGAAATGACAAGAAAAGGATTGATCAGTTTTTTGACTGACCAATCCTTTTTTACAAGAGCCTGCTGCTCCTTTATATTTTGTTGTCTTTTTTCGGAGATAGCTTAGGCAGCTCACAGCAATAGGCAATTCCAAGAGGCGTAACAAGAAGTGGATGCACTGGCTGATAAACGGGAAGCTTCAGATGCTTCTCAAATACGGATGTAAATTCCCGGAACATGGAAGAGCCGCCTACAACGTAAATAGCCGGAACCTCATATCCTTTGAGGAATTTTTCTGTGATCAGAGCCATCTTCTCCACCGTAGCTTTAATTACAGGGAAAATTTCATCCTGCTTATCTGGCTGTCTTTTTAGCAGCTCCGCTTCTTCATAGGAAATACGATAATGTCCTGCAACCGTCATCGTCATATGGGTTCCACCAGTGGCCTCATCATCTGTATAAATGACTTTCCCATCCTTCAGAATGCTGATTCCTGTTGTACCGCCGCCAACATCCACAACCGCTCCGTCACGAATCTTAAGTACAGCCGCTGCGGCAGTTGGTTCATCTACAATATTAGTCACCTCAAAGCCGGCGCCCTCCAGCACATAGCCTATGCTCTTAACGCTCCCCTCTGATACACCGGGAGGAATTGCGGCAGCTGCATAAGTAAGCTCTGTGCCAAGCCGCTCCTCCAGTGTCTCCTTCAGCCTGGTTACCAGCTGTACACATTCATAATAGTTTACGATCACTCCGTCCTGAATGGCATGGGAGGGTGCAGAAATTCCGGCTATCGGGCGGTTTGAAGTATCTACAACAGCCAGAACTGTATTGGCAGTTCCAAGGTCCACACCAACCTTTAATCTTCCTTTGAAATTTTTACACTCACCTGTTTCCACAAGCTCTGCAAAATTTGAAAGTGTTCTGTTTTTTAAATCCATTTTCCAGCTCCGTTTTCCTTTTTCCTTATTTATTCTACTTATGATTGTAAAAGAATACAGGGGAAAATGCAATAAAAACATATCCGTTTGTTTATTTTACTATCACCTTATGCAATCTGTACGCCCCATCTTTTTTCCGGGGAAGCTGCTCTTCCGGCTTTCTCCGGAGCATAGATCCGGCCGCATCTCCAGCTTCCGGCACCATTGTCCATGTAGCTGATTTCTGCTCCGCCGGCAACCTTGCGTACCTGAATCTTCATTTCCAGCGGAAGTACCCGGCCAAACTGCAGGCTTATTTTTATCATATCATCCAGCTCTTCTTCCAGCTGCTTCCGATCAATCTGGACGTATATTTTCTCATCTGTAACCTTCGCTTCAAGCCACTCCTGGCCATCGGTGAAGTATTTCTGTCTTGCTTTTACAAACTCATCTATATAAGTATTGATCTCTGTTTTCTGTATTTTTGCCAATGCCTTTTTCATAACAAAAGCCTCCTTAACTAACATCCACATTTCTCTTTGTTCTTGTAAATAATTATAGAAGCTTATGTTAAATTTTATGTATTACCAATGTTAAACATCGTTAAAACTTTTGTTTTTAAAGCGGACATTCGCATCCGCTTCGCTACTTGCTCATGAACACACTCTGATTTTAATCCCATTCCTAGTGTGCCGACAAGTTGATTTCTAGAACAATCTTGCGTCTAAATTTCTTATTTCTGCGTTGTCGTCGGTCGCCGTAGCCACCGCTACGCCTCCTTCCTCCGCCTTGAAATAAAAAATTTATCCTGCAAGATTGTTACAAGAATCAACTTGTCGACACACTAGTCATGGAACGGACTGATTGGAATTTCATTTAATTCTGAAACAAATCCGTAATCCACCATGTCCTCTTCCTCCCAGGTGGTTCCATCGAAGAAGGCTGTAGGTGCCTCTCTAAAATCTGACGGCAGAATGATATCGGTGCTCTGCAGCATATCTGCATTCTGCGCAGTGTCGGCGTCCTGCACTATGTCTGCATTCTGCGCAGTGTCGGCAGCCTGCACTATGTCGGCGTTCTGCACTGTGTCCGTAGTGCTGTCATTTCCTATTTTAGCTGAATGTATGATATCAATCCGGGATTCCTGGTACTGGTATTTTGCGCAAACAGTTTGAAGCTGGCAGGTAAAAAATATGCCGGCTCCCATTGCCAGAAGAAAAGCTGCGCCTGGTACCTGCCCTTTTACAAAGTAAAATTTTTTCACGGGTTTTACCTTCCTGTTTCTCAATCCTTCTGCTCCATATTCACATTGATCCTGATAAAGTCCTCCGTGTCCATAGGTTCCCACTGGCAGTCATCCTCCCACGAAACCATCAGCTGGTATTTATGCTCTGTGGGGCAGCCTTCTGGAAGCAGCATTTTATCTGTCTGAAAAATGTGGGTTTTCTCCTGAGGGCTTTCCTGAAATGATGCTATTTCCTTCCAGCTTCCTTCCCATTCACTTTCTTCCAAAAGGGTGCAGCGCAGAGGGAGCGCCCCTGCGGTAACAACCTCTATGCTGTAGGTCTGGCTGGTCTGGCTGATGCCATTGGTGCTTTGATTGGATACCAGAATGGAATATATGGCCTGGCTGCCAGGTGCCCATGTCTCTGGCAGCTCTCCTTCCGGGCAGATGGACACCTTATGCTCAAATCCTGCCACCTTCATGTGGGAATCCTCAACAGCCAGCAAAATGTATTTGGCGTAAGTATCTGTGGGAAGCGCCACCAGCAAAAGCATAAAAGACAGAAGCACCATAAGCGGCGGCGTCAGTGAGGGAAGCCGTATTATACGTGACAGTGACAGCTGCGAAAGCCGTGCTGCATCCAGACGCAGTTTTCTTTTTTTGTGATTATTGTTATTGTTTTTTATCATAGCTGCGCCTCTTTCGAAACCACATAAGGATTAAGCACATGGTGATAACAGGTGCGGTAAATACTAATGCTGTAAGCCAGCTTCCAGGTGACATGTGATCTGCTGTTTTCACAGAATTCCTGTGTTCGGTTTGTTCACTGTTCTGGCTGTGTTCGCTGTTCTTGCTGCTTTTCTTTTCAGGTTTCCCATCTCCTGTATTGCCGGAAATGCTCTGGGCGGCTTCTGTATGGATTACAATGGTATGAAGGGTGTCCTCTGCTTTGTTTCCAAAGAAGGTGTCCTCTTCATCTTTCCCGCGCTCGTAAGCCCATCGCCAGTAAAGGATGTATTTCTTCTTTTCTCCGGAAAGAAGAGAGCCTTCCTGAAGAAACCTGTCCATCTGTTCCGGACTGCTCCACCTATCCTGACTTCCTATAAGCCATCCATTTTCCCCTGCCAGCCTTAGTTCAAGGGGACTTTTGAGTGTTTCCACGTCCCAGCCGGCTTTCAGCCAAACCTTATAATCCATTTTTGTTTTCCCTGTATTTTGAAGAAAAAAGGTGTAGTCTCCGCTGGTTCCGGGGGCAATCACCTTGTCCTGGCTTTCGCTTTGCACGGTGAGCTCCCCGGCCTGGTTTCTGTCTCCAGTCTGAAAGATCTGAACAGCAGTATCTGTTGTCCAGATCTGCCGGTTATCCCAGGTCTGAAAACCTTCTGCAGCCTTTGCACTCCCATCTTCTTTTACTGTCTCACTGTTTTTAAGAATGCCCTCCCTGACTGCAGATTTGCTCCTTGCATTTATGTTTTTTCCTTCTGTAAGGCAGATAACATTCCCATTACGCACATTTTCTTTGGAATTTTTATTCAACCAGGGAAGCAGAAGAAGCAGGCACAACAGGAGCAGGAATTTTTGTTTAGTCAATCTGAGTTACCGTTGTTTTCATGCTCAGCTCCACTGTGGAGGCTTTGTTCGCTGCTGCCTGATCGCCCAGATATGTATCTTTCTCATCGCTGTTTCCGTTGTATGCCCACTCCCAGGAGACATTCACAAAACCATCCGCACCGATTCCAGACAGATCTGTATTTGCAGCATAATTTTTAGAATATCCCTTGATTGCATTTTCAACAGCTGTTTTCAATTCAGCTATACTGGAACTTCCATTTGCAATCGCTGCTCCTGTTGAATCTTTAACACCCTTCATGCCGTATTTTTTATCCCCAACCTTGAAAATAATTGGAAAATATTCCGACGATGCACTCCTCTCATCTGTATACTCCCACCCATTTAAAGTCAGTGTAGGTTCATAGGATACCTTCACCGCAACCTCCGGCTTTCCGGTAATCGTGGCATTCAGCAATTCCCCTTTGGTCCCCGGTGCAACTACGTGGTCATCCTCTCCGCCACTACTTATAACTGATTTCGCAATAGTTCCAACTGCCTCATCATCAGTGGCATACTCACTTGCAAACATCGTCCCGTTTGCAGTGACAGTCACTCCGAATTTCGCCGCTCTGGCACTGTCTGTGCCGGTTCCGCTTGTAATATACTTGGCAAATGATCCTGAAATCACGCTCATGGTCAATAAAGTGGTCACACCGGCTCCTGCTGCAATCCGCATTGCTTTGTTTTTCATCATAATTTGCATTCTCCCTTCAATCCTGACTTTTCTTCTCGTTCTGCCCGCAGGACATCCAGTTCTGCCAGCAATGCTTCTGTACTTTTTTCCTTCTCTTTTTTCTGTCTCAGATCACAGCTTTTGTCATAAGCTGCCATCAAAAGCAAAGGACAAACCACACATAACAGTATTCCCTTTGTGCTCTGCATAAACATTGCCGTATTTCCAAGTCCGGGAAGCCGCCAGCAGTAAATCCCTGCCAGATTTTCGCTTCTTACCGGCTTTTCATCTTCTGTATTGTTGGCGTCGCCTTTTGTTATCCAGGCAAGGGCGCCCGTCTCATCTGTAATGATTTCTGTCACTCTGTGTGTAACGGTAGCCGTCCCGTTTCCCTCAGGGTCATAGAAGCAGATTACATCCCCTGTCTTTATATTTTTGGCATTTACTTTGCGGCAGATCACCAGATCTCCGGAAGCCAGCTGGGGATTCATACTATCTGTCAGGATAACCATGGGAAATATTCCGCCAATATCCGGCACCTCATTTTTGTTTGTAATACTTTTGATAATAAGGGTACAGTTGATAAGCAGAAGTGGAATCAGAATGAAACAGAAGAGGGATCCGACCAGAGTGCAGATCCGATGAACAACAGAAGTTCTCTTTTTTCTCATTTTTCCCTCCAGATTTGTGACAAGCTTTATTATAACAGGACAAAGCCAAAAAAGGACGGATTTGCACATTCCTCAGCTTTTTAATCACAAAACGCATTTTTGGAACATTTTGGGCAAAAAAAGCCCCGGATATTCGGGGACTTCCATGTTTTTTCGACATTTCGTCCTCCCATCCGGGGATGTGTAAAGCGGACATTCCAGGTCCGCTTCGCTACTTGCTCATAAACGCAGTCGCTTCGCGATCTGTCAGTAGGAGCTTTCGCTTCTATATCAGCTGAATTTTTTAATCTTATTTAGCAAGCCCTTTTTACCTGTAGCCAAAAGAAGCTGTAAATAAATCTGAAAAATCTCCTGATCCGGCGCATAAAGCTCACCGGCTTCCAGATATTTCTTCATGATTTTGTCATAGTCCTTCAATTCCTCTGACAGCCTGGGGTAATCCCTGTTTTCCATAAGGTTGAGAAGATATTCCTTTTTTCCTGCGTAAACCTCTGCCAGATTCACCCCTTCGCCCTTCAGCTTCACATAATTCCAGGACCAGTCCAGATATTCACGGGATTTTCGCCCTTTTCTATCTTTGTTGTACTGATCCCTTCTTTCTTTTACAAGGGTCTTAACCAGCCCGGAATATCTGGCAAGAAACTCCTGGCAGGGAATATTGGTGCTTGTGATAACCGTCATAGAGGGAATATAGGGCTCCGTCAGCTTATTCATGTAGCCCTTTCCAAACCAGATTTTCAGATAGGGATCCACTGCATCAGGCACACTTAAGGATACTCCCTCCAGCTCTACTCTTCTGGTTTTTTTAAATATTTTTTTCGGGTAATACAAGGTGGCGCCCTTAAGACGGACTACGTAGTCTTTTCCCTTACATTCCTTCTGGTTTTCATAAAGCTTTTGATACAGATATTTGGAAAGTCTGTCTCTTCCGCCAACCATAAGAATTGCCACCGGAAGCTTGCACAGCTTCTCCTTCCAGGTAAATTTCTGGGAACGCCCGTCGCAAAACTGGATCCAGCCCATTTCCAGGCAGCGCAGCCACAAATGGAGCTTCCTGGAGCTTTCCTTTCCTCTAAGGGGATAAATGTCGATCCCGATTCCCGGATATTCGTAATTTCGTCCCTCGTCCATTCGAAAGCACAGAGAATTTTTGTCCTCATACCGAAGGAAAAATCCGGGAAAGCGCTTGTTCTCATACATGGATTCCAGAGCCCTGTCTTCCCTTTCTTCCTTAAGGTATGCAAGGCGAAACCGCTCCATATCAGACAGCTTCATCAAAATTCCTCCCGCCAGAGGGCTTTTTGGCATCTCGTCCCCATACACTGCGTGTACCGCCAGACGTGGTGCCAGATAGTATTCAATTTTATTTTTCGTGCAAAGCCTGTCCACTTCTTCAAGAAGAGAAAGCAGCACCTGCTGTTCTTTGTTCAATGTACCTGTTTTCCTTTCCTCAGACAATCGCCTTTAACAGTTCTGTGATTTCCTCCAGGCTTTCGTATTTGCCAAGCCATGCATCCAGAAATTCCGTAAGGTCCTGCTTTCTTCCAAAGGAGCGGATATAGCTGCTTCCGTCCTTCAAATCCTTCAGTACCCTATCTGCTCCTTCTATACGGACATATTCAGGAGCGTCTTTTTTCAGTGCCTTTCTGTAATAAGAAAAGGCCTCCCGTGTTTTTCCCTGTTTGTAAAGAATATCTCCTGCTATAAGAAAAGCTGCAGGCTTACATTCCTCTTTACTCTCCTGCTCCAGGGCTTGAGAAAGAAGCTCTTCCAGCTTCTGCATATCCTCTGTATAAAGCAGCTCTGTACCAAGCTTAGCCAGTTTCCTGGAAAATCCAAGCTTTTCTGCCCCGTATGCGCATATATCCAGGTAAACCATATTTTCGATTTTAAGCTTTCCTGTTTTTTCTGATTTTCCCTGCAAAAGCTTTTCTTTTATATCTTTTAAAAATTCCCTGATCTCCTCCGGTCTGTTCAGGCCTTCCAGCTTCATCTGGCAGAAATATCCGTCAATGCTCTCATCCTCCGGCAAAAGCTCCTTCCACAATGCGGCAAGCTCCACTGCTTCTTGTACTTTTCCCTTTTCTACCAGGCTCTTGCAGGTTTCCATAGCAGACATTTTATGTTCTTTCAGAAATTTATCCAGCTCCAGCTGAGTCATTCCGTTGGTGGTTTTGCTTCTCACGGCTGCATACACCTCAAGCGCCTCACGGCATTTTCCCCGCAGCCACAGCAGATCTCCCTTATATTTCAGGAAATATCCGTCCTCAGGAAACAGTTCCAGACAATGGGAAAGAAATTCTTCCGCTTCTTCTGAATGCTTCTCTTTCTTTGCCCTTTCCATCAGAAAACGGATCTTAAACTTCAGGAAGGAAGGATTGTCCGGATATTTTTCCAGAAGCTGATCCATTTCCCACTCTGCTGCCCTGTTTTCACCAAATTCGTAATGGCAGGCCCCACTTCTGAAGGTAAGAATATCCTGTAAAAGTGCCTCCATGGCAGGAGAAAGCCCCTGCAGCTTTTCCCGGACTCTGAGCATTCTGTATGCTTTGGACACCTTCTCGGAATAAAGAAGGGTCAGCATAGCTGCCATAAAAACCTCTTCCTTTATATCAATCAGAACCGGATGATAGAAATTATAAATATGCACAAATTCTTCTCTTCCGATAAAATCTGCGCTAAGCTGCACCCGGAAATAATCTCCGAAAATCCGGTTCAGGGTATGGAAATCTCTTTTTTCCAGAAGAGCTTCCAAAGAACCCTTCTTTTGCTCCAGCCTGTTCATCAGATCCTGGGCAGTAACCTCCCCTAACAGCTCCTGTCTTTTGCATATGAGCCTGTGGGAGCGTTTTGCAGTGGCCATGTAGTAAATCTTGCGGAACACCGCATCTTTTCGCAGACGGAAGGTATCCAGCTTAGGCATATATTCTTTTCGGAATTCCTCATAATTCATATGGTGACACTCCACTGCGTCATGAGATTCCCTTTCCCCGTGAGGGGGAATATAGGACCATTCATCCCCGTAATGCCAGATCAGGTAATCACTGACTTTATTGGGGATCATTACATCTACGCCCTCAAATCTGCCATATTTAACAGGGAACATCATGTCCTTATCAAACAGGAAGGGGCAGCCGCCCCAGCGCATTGCATAGCGGCTGCATTCCTCTTCTTTGTAGGAAAACATGATTTTTTCCAGCTTTTTCAAGGTTTTCTCTTTTCCAAGGAAGAGATAGGAAAAAAGATATTTCAGATACAGATGAACCGGTACCTCGTAACGGTTTCCATACACCACTGCTATGTTGATCAAATCTGAATAGATCATCAGGTGTGTTCTGTATTTTTCGTATTCCCTGTCATCATCCGGAATAGGGTCCAGAGTCAGTACGTCAATGATCTCTCCTGCCTTGTCCTTCCCGATGATCTGGTGTCTGTGAATGGCACAGGTGTCTGTAGAGGCATATCTTGGGAAGGTGTTGGTATAGCTTCTGTCCACATCCACACACTGGAACGCACGGTTTGGCGGAAGCACCTGGTCGGATAGCTCTACCAGCTTGTTCCAGTCGTCTCTTGGCATATAGATATCCACATCGTCATCCCAGGGAATAAAGCCTTCGTTTCGCGCCACACCGATGAGACTGCCTCCGGCCATTACATATCTCAGGTTATGCTTTTTACACATTTCGTCAATCTCCCGAAACAATTTCAGAAGATATTGCTGTTTTTCAGTCATTTACTTTCCTCTCATAATAAAGCTTCCTCGCAGCACACCTTTTCTTGCTGCAAGCGTTTTCTCTTTTGTCTCAGGTCTTCTGCAAAAGGGTTTCAAACAGCTCCAGGGATTTTCGGTTGTTTTCCCTGCAATCAATCTTTGGTGCCTTGCATTCTCCCCTTTCAAAGGCCTCCATACCTTTCAAAACACCCAAGACAGAGGGCTCTGCCAGCATTCCGCCATAGTCCTCACAAAAGCAGCGTGCTCCCGGGACATTTGTTGCCACAAAGGGAACCCCCAGTACTGCTGCCTCAAACAGGACTACAGGAAGGCCTTCATAATCTGAGGATAAAACCAGCAGATCACTTGCCTTCAATATGGGCATAGGATTTCGTATACTTCGAATCAGAATAATATGGCTGCCGGCAGCGCTGTTTTTTGCCAGTTGGCAGGTCTGTTCATAGAGATTTCCCGCTCCGCCGATTATAATCAGCCATGTATTTTTGTTTTTCTTCCAGAAAAGCTCAAAGGCCTGGATCAGACGATTATGCTGCTTTTCCTGGGAAAAGCGTCCGATATTGATAAATTTTTGGTCGCTGCCATTTAGCACCTCCTGAAGCTTCTTAAGGGAAACAGTACATTTTGTCTCCTGGTCAAAGCAGATAGCTTCCCCGGACCGCCTTTCGATTCCTTCGTAATCCTGGCAGTTGGGAATGACGGTAATATTGTCCTCGCGGCCTCCAATTGCAGCCACAGCACCTGCAATGTCCCGGCTTACCGCAGCCACATGGTCATAGGAGGCATAGGCGTCATGAAGCACATATTTATTTGGATTTTTCTTTCTCTCAATCTCTTTTCCCATGTCATTGTGCACCCAGATGGTTCTTGGAAAAGGTGCCTGCTCAAACATGGAAATCATGTAATTTTCGTAGCCGTTAAAGTGAAGAACCGCCTGAAATTCTGAATTTCCAAAATGCTTTTTCCACTCTCTTGCGTAGGCGTGGGCAAGCCGTCTGGTGCGGATTCCAAACTTCATGTAAAGGCCCTGGCAGATGGCGGTGACCACATCCATGTTCATCTCGCTTCCAAGGGGATACACATTGGCATCCTGGGGAAGGCAGTCAAGGCGCCAGGGGGCTTCCTTCAGGGAATTCATGCGGTAGGAAATAAAGTAGTTGTACTCCTCCTTGTCCAGCTCTTTCATCAGATTGAGAAAGGAGGTGGTAATTCCGTTCTGCTGGAAATCCCCTGCATAGAGCAGCACGTTCTTCTTCTGATTTCCCACAGCAGATGCGGTGGCACAGCAGTTTTCCCCAAGGATCACATGATGGCACAGCTTTTTGATTCCGCTGCCGTGCTCATAGGTTCCATATTTCTGGCGTAAAGCCTCGTCCAGCTGATCCGCAGGCGTCTGCAGAAGCTCTGCCACCTCCTGAGGGGTTCGCACCAGCGGGAAGGGATAATTCCGGATGTCCTCATACATGCCCCGGCTTCCTGCATAATCCTCAATGTCATAGGCAAAGAGAATAATCTTTTTGCCGGAGTTGGCAAAGTCGTACATGACGCTGGAATAGTCGGTGATCAGCACATCGCACATGTTCAGAACTTCGTAAGAGTCATAGCCCTCCGGGAATTTCTGGATGTGCTGATAGCTGGAAAGATCCAGAGCGTCTCCCACAAAGGGATGAAGCTTCACCAGAAGAAGCTGTTTTTCGTTAAGGCGCTGATCCAGAATGTCCAGATAGCCCTGCATCTCCTTCACAGAATCCTGACTGTCTACTGCGTCTGCTTTTCCGCGGAAGGTGGGCATATAGACCGATACCTGCAGATTCTCGAAGCCAAATTCCTTCTTCAGCGCCTCCCCTTTTTCCGGGTGGAAAAAGATCTCATTTCGCGGATAGCACTCGTGAATGTACTGGCCCTTGTACAGATTATCCAGCATGTAGGCGCCCCGCATTTTTTCCTCCATAAACACATTGGAAAAAAGCAGGTAATCGGACATGAGAAGATTTCGCATTACATTTCCCATGCTGTAACGCTCCTCCACATTGTCCCTGCCCATGCATTTTAGCGGAGTTCCATGCCACACGTTCAGGTAGATCTGCCCGTCCTTCTTGATAAAGCGGCCCGGGAAGGTGGAGTCGTTGATCAGATATTTTGCTCTGGAAAGCATCCGGTAATAGGAGATGCTTCCGAATTTCATCAGCTTGTCCACCTTCAGTCCGTAATGCTGCAGCTTTTTCTCTACGGAAGCTTTGTAGTCGCTGCGGCAGGCAAATACAATGGAATATTTCCGGTATTCTTCCTGATTTAACTCCCGCAGGATTGCAAAAATGTTGCTCTCCATTCCCCGTCCGCTTCTGGATTCCAGCAAAATGGTGTACGGGTCGATCCTGGTTTTCTCATAAAAGGTATTATAAAAAGGATACCAGGTACCGCTTTTTAGTTTTTTCTTAATTTTCGTCCATGCCGACATGCTTCTTTACCTCATCACAGATCTTTTTCATACAAGGCTTCTGGATCTCATTGAAAAACAGGTTGCATTCCTGTCGCTCCTTCTGATAGCGGTCTTTCCCATGGCAGATTTCTGCTATGGCTTCCAGGAATTTCTCCTGGCTGTCCGGCTTGGCGCCGGGAGTTACCTTGTCGTATTCGAAGTTCATTCCCCGGCCTTTCAGGTAGCGTTCCTTATCATAGGGAAGGAAGATCAACGGCCTATCCAGAAGCAGATAATCAATGTAAATGCTGGAATAATCCGTGATCAGAATATCAAAAATATCTGCGATATCCATAATGTCTTCTGCCTGCTCATTTCCCAGGTATCTTACCCGGTCAGAGAGGTAGGGGCCTGCATTTCCCTGCTCGCTGATGTGGGTGCGAAGGAAAATAACGGCGTCCTCTTTTTCCAGGAAAGCATCCAGAGCCTGCTTGTCATAATCTTTAAAGGGAAACAGGCTGGTCACGCCGTAGTCCCGGAAGGTCGGAGCATACAGGATGGTCTTTTTGCAGGAGGGAAGATCAGGGTACATGCTTCCCAGCACTTTCTCTTTGTCTGTCTTTGTAAAGAGCACGTCATTCCTCGGCTGGCCCCAAACCTTTATTTTGTCCGGGGAAATGCGAAAGCTCTCTGCCATCACGGGAATGAGACGGCTGGAACAGGTCAGCACAAAGGTGTAATTTTCCGAGAATATTTTCTTAAAATAGATCCTGGCAAGCTTAGAAAGATTGGGGTCCATCAGGGCAATCTTTTTCAGGGGAATTCCGTGCCACAGATTTACAATGGTCCTGTTTTTCCCAAGGCCGGTGCCATAGACTGGAAGCCCTGCGGAAGTAAACCACACCCCCGCCGACAGAACCTTCTTCATGCCCTCTTCGGAACAAGTTTCTATAAAATACTGCTCTCCGTACTCTTCCCCAAGCTTTCGCCTCAATTTCTCATCGTTGATCACAAAATAAGGGGTGATCTCCAGCAGATTGTCCTTTACATATTCAAACAGATAACGGGAATTGTAATTGTAGTGGGAGTTATCCGTAGACGAAAAAATCCACACTCCCGGATCCGGCTTCCCCTTCACCTTATGCTTCACCAGCTCTGCCTTCAAAAGGCTTTTCAGTTTCCCCATGTATGCTTCCTCTTTTAGTTTTTTTTCTTAAATTTCCCTGTAAGCCATGGAAAATATTGATTGATAATGGAAACTACACCGCATTCTATGAGCATCAGCTCTGCCAGAATGCCGGTACATTCCAGATAGTATCTTGGTCCTGCAGTCTCTGACAGGGTGTAGATTGCCTTCCATCCTTTGATCACAAGGACTTTGAAGCCCAGGGTTCCATGGGTTGCCATAATGATCAGGGAATTTTTTCCCGCAAATTCCAGATAAGTCATCTTCCACCATTTCTCCAGATATTCCAGAACCAGAATGGTTCCCATGGAGCCAAGAATTCCGTTTATGTAAAACATCAGATGACTGTCTCCGATTCGAAGCAGGTTGATGTCTACATGAAGGTTTCTCTGCGACAGGAAAATAGTGGCCACGAACATCACCGCACCGATGACAAATCGCAGATTTCTCTCTTTGATTTTGCTAAAAAGCATAAAGCAGAGATACCCTGCCCCGATAAACCAGAATCCCAGAATTCCCTTACTCACTGCCAGGATGGGAAATGACACGATTTTGTACTGTCTTTCGGTGAGCATGGCCTTCAGCATTGGAAGCAGAGTGTCTGAAGTGTACACCGTGATAACCACAGACAGGATTCCGCTGGCGATCCGCACAAGATTGCTCTTTGCTTTCATTACCAGGATAAAGATCACCTGCGCAAAAAACAAAGCCGGCAGGAACCACAGAGCACTGATTCCTCTCAGGCTCAGTGTGGTGTAGGCCTGGTACACAAATTTCGAATACATCTGTGCGCGTCCGGTGCCTTTCATAAGGCAAACCAGCATATTATACAGCATTACAATGGCACTGTATCCAAAATATGGAATCATAAGACTTTTGAAATGCTTCCATATATACTGGCTGGCACTCATCTTGCGAAATGACTGGCGCATGCAGAGCAGGTAGCCGGAAACAATGAAAAATATGGGGATTTTGTATGCTGCAAACCATAGGTCTATGGGATTTCCCAGAGAAGTAATATGCCCAAACACCACCATTGTGATTCCCCAGCCTTTTGCTGCATCCAGATATTTCTTTCGCTCTTTTGAGCTGTTTGGTAATTCGCTCATTTCTTTTCCTTTCCCTCAGCAGCCTCTGGACTTCAGAAATTCCAGAGTACGCCTGCTGTTGTTATGATCTGTGTATGCAAAATGCTCCTTTCGCATCTGTGCATACCTTTCTTTTTCCTTAAAATTATTTTCTATATATTCTTTTATATTCTTTACGAGGCATTCCTGATCCAGACATCTGTCTCCGAATAAGTCCCTGGTCATATCAATATAGCTTCCATTTGCCTGCTGATACAGGTCATAGTCAAACTGATAGAACAGAACCGGCTTAGCCAGATAGTGGACGTCCCAGCTCACACTGGAATAGTCGGTGATCAGCATGGAGCATTTCATGATCAGCTCGTTTAAGGGCTGGCTGCCCTGGACGATCAGCTTTACCTGGTCATTTTCTGTTTGAAATGCTTCCAGGAATTCCTTCATTTTGGGATGAATGTGGAAAATGATCTTCACATTGTTTTCCCGCAGGAATGCTCCCAATTCTGGATTTTCCAGCAGCTGCCGGTACCGTCTGCAGTACTCACTTTCCCGGAATACTTCATCGGACTGCTCTTCCAGCCAGGGGCGCCAGGTGGGCATGATCAGGATGTTTTTCTCATCTGGTCTGGCTTTATTTTCCAGGACATCCCATCTAGTAAAGCCAAGAATAGGCACGTTTTCTTTGGCATATCCGAAGTTCTCTGTGACGATCTTCTGCTCAAACTCTGAGGTGACGGCAAAATAGGTCATAGGGGCGGAACCGTTTTTTCCGAATAGTTTGTCTACCCGTTTCAGGGCAGTTACGCCGTGCTGCAAAAACAGCATTTTCTTCTGACTAATCTGCCTGGTAATAATATTAGGCTTAGGCTTCCACGCAAATCCATGATTTCTGGCATCTGAAGCCACATAAATCCGGGCTGCCAACATGTACAACATATGTCTTGCACTCATAAAAGGAACCAGATTCCGGCCATATTTTTTCATCTGCGGCCACTGGAGTGACTTCTTGTCCAGAATGAAATAAATATGCTTTTTTTCTTTTTCCGGAAGATTTTCCATACAGTATTTGAAAAAATAGGAACCGTTATCCTGGGCTTCTGTACAGTATTTCTCATAAATCACCCATATTTTTTTCCTGTTCCACACTGGCTTTGTGAGCATGTAAAACAGATAGATGACATTCTCTTTCACTGCCGTAGCGGTACTGTCGTATGAGGCCCGAAGCCGATCATGGAGCGTAAGCATATGATTCGTACTTGCCATTGGAAATAAAATATGATTCCCCTTTGGAATCTCGTAATTTCCAAAGAGAAGCTTCAGCCGTGTGACCCCATCCAGAATTACAGGCAAAATTTCTCCCTCTTCGGTGTAAAGATACACATCCCAGTCACCCTCCCATAAAGTCATATTCCCTGTGCTGCCCCAGATCCGGATCTGAAACGGCTGCCTGCCGGAGGCCTGCTGCTCTTCTGAAAACTGATGCCTTCCTGAAAAATGCCTTTCTTTTCCTTTCGGAAGCAACTCATATTCCAGCGGATATTCTGCCGGTCGGACAATATTTCGGGATTTCAGCACTGCTTTCTCAATTTTCAAAGCTTTGCCCGCCTGCGCATATACCGTAAAATCAGAGCCTTTTAATTTCAGCCTTGTCACAGTAATAATTCGATTCCCACTACATTCGCTGTTGCTTTGCATTCTTCTGCCGTTACCAGCTTCGCTGGTTTTCCTAATCCTTCTGCTGCTCCCTGTCCCGCCGTTATTCCTGCTCATCTGCTTTCTCTTCTTCCTTCTTTTTGCCCCATTTTTCCACAATGGCATCGCAGATTCGCCTGCTGTTCTGATCGTCAAAATATTTGTAGAAGTTAGTGCGCATAGCATCGTACTGGGGTTTGATCACGAAATGACCGGCTGCGCATTCTTCCATATAAGTAAGAAGCCCGTCCACATTGTCCGCACACTCTCCGAATAATTCCTTACTCATATCCAAATAGCTTCCGTGTGCTTCCTCGTATTTTTCCCGGTCAAACTGGAAGAATACAACAGGTTTATCCAGGTAAAATACATCCCAGCACACACTGGAATAGTCGGTTACCAGCATTTTGCAGCGCATCATCAGCTCATTGGCAGGCTCTTCCCCAAATGCGATCAGGCGGATTCTCTTGGATTCCACGGAAAAGTCCTGCATAAATTCACGGAACTTGGAGTGAAGATAAAAATTAGCGCACAGGTCGTTCTTTTCCAGGAAATCGTGGAAACGCCTGGAATTCAGAAGCTCCATGTAGTTCCGGAAATAATCGCTTTTTTTGAATTCCTCTGCCGTTGCATTTTCCAGCCAGGATCTCCAGGTAGGCATGATCAGGATTTCCCGAAGGCCTTCTGATTTATCCTCCAGCACATCCCATCTGGCAAAACCGCTGTTTACGATCTCGTCCTCTGCGTATCCGAAATATTTCTCTATGATTCCTTTCTCGAAATCAGAGGTTACCACGAAAAGATTGCAGGAACCTGCTTTTCCCTTGCCATAGAAGAAATCCACTTTCTTCAGGGCGGTTACGCCGTGCTGGAGAAATACAAGATCCTTTCTTCTCAGGTAGCGCTTCAGGATACTGCCTCTCTGACGCATAGCGTACAAATGATTTCGGGTGTCTGTGCTCACCAGAAGCTTCGCTGCCTGCATGTAGATCATATGGCGGATGCTCATGAAATCCACTACCCGATTTTTGTACGGACGCAGCTTCTCACGGTCCGGTGCATTCTTATCGATCACATAATAAATGTGATTTTTCTGCCTCTTTTCTTCCCCGTTTTCCATGCAGTATTTGAAGAAATAGTAGCCGTTGTCCTGGGCCATCATGCAGAATTTCTCATATACCAGCTGAATCTGCTGGCTGTCCCAGTAAGGCTTTAACAGGCGGTAAAGGAAAAATGCGACCATTTCCTTCATACGGAAGTCCCATCTGTCATATTCGCCTTCCTCGCGATACTGGAATGCAAGATTCTTGGATGACGTATTGTAGGGATACAGGAAAAATCCGTTTTCTTTTTTATATTTTCCGCTGTATAAAAACGCGGTGAATAAGCGGTAATTTCTGGTCATGGATACAGAAGCTTCATATCTGTCCCCGGTTTTCGGATTCAAAAATACCACCAGCACATCCCAGTACAGGCTTTTCCACTCCACCTGGTCCAGATCCAGCTCTGCCTCAAAGCGGCGCAGATTATTTCTCAGTCTGTTTTTTCTGATCGTAAAGCTGTACGCTTCCCGTTCTACCTCCAGCTTGCTTCTGAATCGAAACAGGACCTTGTCAGGGAAATAGCCATATTTATCTGCATCTGTAACCAGTCTGAGCTTCAGAAGGTTCTTATTGATGGTAAGATAGCGCAGATGGCACATCTGTGTCATTTTGTGGATTCGCCAGTTGGCGCAAAGTCCGAACAGCCATCTTCCTTTTTGATCCATGTAGACGCACAGGGTGTATGCAATGTCTTTGGCGCCCTCCTGGGTTAACAGGAGCTTTTCAGAGCAGGCCTGCTCACAGATCCAGGCTTTTTTCCCTTTCTGCAGATCCTTGTCCTGCTTTGCCCGGCCTTTATCAGCCAGACGGTATCGGAAATATTGTCCATCTGCTATGGTCTCCAGAAGGATTCGCACGCTTTTATTTCTTCCATATTCCATGGCAGGAAGAAGGATACTGGTATCAATGGTAAATTCACAGTCGCTCTGTACATCCGTTACAGGCAGAATATAAATTTCCTGATTTTTTACCCCGGCAAGAAGCACCCTTACCTGCTCAAAATCAGAGAGCTTCTTTTCCTTAAGCGTTACCTTTACCTTCCCGCTTCTATCCCCGCACACATCTGCCAGAATATCGTATGTTCCATTCAGATTAAATGCAGGTGTTTCTTCATATACAATCTGTCCATCCTCATTCTGGTTCCAGCAGCAATATTGCATGGTTTCCTTATTTAGATAGCAGTCTTCCAGATTGATCTTTGTTTCCATATTTATTTCCTCACGTAGATGTCCCCAAATTTTATCATATCATTACTATATTATAAAGAAATCTTTACGAAAGTCAATGTTTGCGGCAGGAAACTGCACTTTCCAGCACAAAAAAGACTGCCGCCAGGGATAGTATTTCCCATTTGCGGCAGTTTCATTTTGTTTTCTTATCTGTTATCGTTTTCTTTCTTCATATTCAGATCATTTTTGATCTGTGTGGAGGAGATTTCCGGTGTGCGTGGAAGATAAATGACTTCGCAGCCTTCCTCCTTGAGAAAATCAAATTTTCCCTTCCAGTCATCTCCCATCACAAAGGTATCCACATGATATTCCTTTACATCTGTCCGTTTCTGCTCCCAGTTTTCTTCAGGGATCACAAGATCCACATACCGGATGGCTTCCAGCAGCTGTTTTCTTTTTTCATAGGAAAAATAGCATTTCTTCTGCTTCTCATTCCAGTTGAATTCGTCTGTGGAAAGTCCCACGATCAGATAGTCTCCATACTCCTTGGCTCTGCGAAGCAGGTTAATGTGCCCATAGTGAAGCAAATCAAAGGTTCCATAGGTAATTACTCTTTTCATTTTATCAGAAAATCTCCTCAATTGCATTATTCCGTTAATTTAGTCTTAGTTTTCTCCAAGATAATATCTGCCATATGCATCTGCTGCTTTCATTGCTGCAAATACCGTTTCCGGTGTTACTTCAAATGGCATGTTGTGAAGGGTATCGTTCTCAGAGCATGCGGTTTTAGCTACTTCCATGAGCTGTTCATCTGTGACGTTTTCTGCGCCAAGCTCTTTTAAGGTGACTGGAAGGCCTACTTCGATGCACCATAAAATGATGTCCTCTAATTCTTCCTGTGGAACATTCTCCAGAACCAGCTGGGTGAGAGTTCCAAAAGCAACCTTTTCTCCGTGATACATGTGGTGGCACTCTTCCAGAACAGTGAATCCGTTGTGGATTGCATGTGCGCCTGCAAGTCCGGCACTTTCAAAACCGATTCCGGATAACAGGGTGTTTGCCTCGATAACCTTCTCTACAGCAGGTGTGCATACCCCGGCTTCCAGTGCGATTTTGGCTTTTATACCTTCTTCCATCAGGGTATCAAAGCAAAGCTTTGCAAGGGCCATAGCGGCTTCTGTGGTCTTACCCCCTGCACAGGAGGCTGCGCCGCTTTGTTTGCATGCTCTTGCTTCGAAATAAGTTGCAAGGGCATCTCCCATTCCTGCTACTGTGAGACGAACAGGTGATTTCGCAATAATATCTGTGTCCATAAGCACCAGATTTGGATTTGCAGGAAGGAACAGGTATTTTTCAAAAACACCCTCCTCTGTGTATACAACGGATAATGCACTGCATGGTGCATCTGTGGAAGCAATAGTCGGGCAGATAAACACCGGTGTTTTTGCATAGTATGCCACTGCCTTGGCTGTATCAAAAATCTTGCCTCCGCCAATACCGATGGTAAGGTCACAGCCGCTTTCTTTCACAATTTCTACCAGACGGTTGATCTCGCTATTGCAGCACTCTCCGTTAAAATAATCAAAAACCACATCGCAGTCGCTTGCCGCAAAGCTGTCCTCGATCATTTTTCCAATTCTCTTATAACCGCCTTTACTGATCAGAACCAGGGCTTTCTTTCCGCAGTTCGCTGCATAGGTTCCGATGTTTTTCATTTCTCCTGCGCCCTGTAAATATTTGGAAGGGCTGATCAATACTTTTGCCATTTTTTATTCGCTCCTTTTTTTGTATTTTATGGAAGCCAACCTCCGCCTCTGGCTCGCGCCGGATTTTACTTGTTAAAAAATCCATTTTCATTATAACATCGCCAGGGGAATTTACAAGCCCCCTCAAGCTTACGATCAACCTCTTTTCAGCTAAACTCCAGCACCATCTGCCCGTCGAGGAGGCGGGATCGCAAGTGTGGTATGAAGTGCTTTCTCGTAGGTTCGCTTTGTCATGCAGCCGCTGCAGTCGGCGCCGTAAGCAGCCAGTTCCTGTCCTTCCCCGCATGGGTAAACCGTCATTCCATGGGCAGCCGCGATCTGGATCATATTTTTCCCAAGATATAAACGGTCCGCCTTAGAGCGTGTTTGAAAAATCATAACGCAATATACAAAACGCCAAGCGTACCCAGACCGCAATGGCTGGAAACCACACCGCCTCTACTGTTTCCCGGTCACAGCCGGAATGGGTGATAAACACACGTTCCGGTCTCGCATTTTTTAAGTCATTTTCCATATTTTTTACGTAGGACATGATCACAGAAGCAATTTTCCCCCGATATTTTTTGAAAGCATTCATAGCACCATTTCCCACCACGATCTTCGGATGCAGCTTTAAAACACCGCCTGCCATGGCCGCTACCGCATTGCAGCGTCCACCGCGGTATAAATAGGATTGTCAATAGGTATTGGTATTCCTGAAGCCCGCATTTTTATCTAACTTTACGTATTTTTTACTTGCTTTTTTCAGCAATCTGCTATATACTGTCCCTTGTAAAGTAATGCAGAGTAAGTTCATGAGCGTAAAGTGCCTTCCGGATGGAGAGTTGCCGGAGGACGAAAAGAGAAATCTTGCGGTTCGTGGATTGCTTCTCGCTGCAACAGAAGATAAATATGAATCCATAGATTATCTCCTATTGTGAGCGAAAAAGAAAAGGAGGTAATTTTTTTATGGAGAAAACAAAGAACATGTTTCTCACTTCAGCCAAAGAGCTGAAAACCACTTCTACCCTGGCAGTCTGTGCAATGCTCGCTGCCCTGGCACTGATCTTAAATTCAGTCGCTTCTATCAACATCGGTCCCTATGTAAAAATTGGATTTTCCGGTATTCCAAATCAGATTGCGGATTATCTGTTTGGACCTGTTACAGGATGCCTGTTCGCTGGTGTGCTGGATATTGTGAAATTCTTTATCCGCCCTGATGGACCATTTTTCTTTGGCTTCACCTTTAATGCAATGCTCGCGGCATTTATTTACGGATGTTTTTACTACAAGCATAAACTCACCTTCCGCCGTGTACTGATTGCAAAACTGGTAGTGGTTCTGATCGTAAATGTCCTGTTAAACACCTTATGGCTGGACATGCTCTACGGAAAGGGCTTCCTGGCAATCCTTCCAATGCGTACGGTAAAGAACCTGATCATGTGGCCAATTGATTCCTTTATCTTCTTTACTATCACAAGATTGATTGAGCAGACAGGGATTTTTAATCTTTTTAGAAAACCGGCTGTAAACTGATTTTATTTGTAAAGTAAGCGCTTAATTTTCTATGGTACTCGAAAGTTAAGCGCTTACTGTATTTCCTGCCTCATATCTTTCCTTAATCCAACAACGGATATATAATTCTTGGTCTGACGGACGCTCCTGCAAAATAATTCAATTGTATTGCTGCCCATTCTATGCTAAACTATGGATAGATACTTCTGAACAACATACACTATTTATAAACCGTATGATTGGAGTGATTTTCATGGAATTAACAAAAAAAGTCCCTACAACCGATAAAAGCCAGGAAAACAATCATCTTCTCCGCATGTTAGACCGGGGAATTGATGATATGGAAGCTGGTCGTGAATTGCCGCTGGAAGATGCTTTTCGCAAAATCACAGAATTAAGGGATGCACGAAGAAATGCAAGAATATAAAATTATTTTAACCTGGGAAGCAATTTACGATGTCACAGACATTGCAGATTATATTGAAGAAGAATTCAGCCAGCAACGTGCTGACCGTTTTCAATCTGATCTGAAAGAACAAATGCAGAATTTAAGCCAGTTCAGTACTGCCTTTCCCCGAACTCAAATTCTGTACAGAGGATATTCCATACATAAAAGATCTTTTCCGCCATCTATTATTTTTTATATTATAATGGAACAAACAAAAGAGATTCATATTCTCCGAGTGCTGCGCCATGAACGAGATTGGGAAAATATCCTGCTGCAAAGATCAACTTATACATATCCAGAATAAATACCTGGGAGCCGATCAGAGATTTTTCTGAAAGGCTTCCTTTTTAATTACTTCCCACTGTCAAGTCAAGCGGATATTCGCAATCCGCTTCGCTACTTGCTCATAACCGAATGCTGCTTCGCAGCTTATCAGGAGTGGCTAGCACCACTCCTGATACAAGCAAGTCCCAAACTACTGCTTATTGTTTTGCGAAATTGAAGCAGGGGACTTGCTTGATTCGGTTAAATCATAACTCATATCCAGGAAATCCAGCGTCTTGGCTTCACTGACAGATTCATCCAGAAGAATCGTAATCCAGTGCCGCTTATTCATATGATACCCCGGTAAAAATCCATACGTTTGAATTAACATCCCAACCAGATCAGGGTCACATTTTACATCCAGGATATTAATTTTTCCATCTTCTTCTAATCCCAGTGTTTTCTTTTCCACTGCCATAATTATAGCATACCATTTTCCATTTTTATGTCGAAGCACCGCAGAATCAGGATCTTTTTTCCATAAATATTCCGGTTCCGTTCCATATTGCTCTTTCACATATTGAAAAATTTCCTCACGTTTCAAATTTATCCCTCACTTACGATTTCTTGCTCTGATTATACGCTATCAAGATTATATTCTCAACCACTTCTCACAGTTCCATTTATGTCTTATAGCTTTTGCATAGCCTGCTTTGCAGACTACACCCCAAAAGAAGCAAGCACTGCCAGTGTCATGACAACTGGCTCATTTTGTCAAATTCCCTTTCCGGTTCATTCTACCAAAATGTATCAGGGAGTATCCCTGGCCCTCTCATATTTTATAATTTCTTAATTTGACGCTTTCACCCAGTCCTGTTAAAATAACTTACAGATACATCTGTCCAAACCAACAAAAAACCAAGTACCATAACTGTCATAGCCGAACTGGTTAGACAGTTTTTTGTACTCTTTTTTATAGAAAAAAACGAATTGGAGGATTTCAATGAGCAAACGTACCAGAATTCATCCCGTACAATTTTATTTGAATGATGACGAACAATACATTTTAGAAGAGAAATATCGTCTTTCCAGAATGAAAAGCAAATCTGCCTTTCTACGGAAAATGATCTTATATGGATTTGTATATGAAGTAGACTACTCTCATATCCGAAAAATGAATACCCTGCTGGGCAATATCAGCAGCAATTTGAATCAGATCACCCATCGTATAAACAGTACCAATACAATTTACCAAAAGGATCTGGACGATATAAAGGAGTTAATAGAAAAAATATGGCAGTTACAAAAATCCATGGTATCAAAACAACCGTTGATAAAGCAATAGAATACATCTGTAATCCAGATAAAACAGACCAGAATCTATATATTTCTTCCTTTGCCTGCTCTCCCGAAACAGCCGCTCTTGATTTTAAATACACTTTGGATCATACACATGATTGCAGAGATCCGCACAATACAAATAAGGCATTTCATCTGATTCAGGCATTTTCCCCTGATGAAGTTTCCTATGAGGAAGCCCATCAAATAGGCAAAGAACTTGCGGATCGCTTACTGGATGGAAAATACTCCTATGTCCTGACAACACATATTGATAAAGGTCATGTACATAACCATTTAATTTTCTGTTCTGCAGATAATATCACTTTTTCTCATTATCATGACTGTAAAAAGAATTACTGGAAAATACGAAATCTCAGCGACACTTTATGCCAGGAACATAACCTGTCCACAATTATGCCAGATGGTAAAAAAGGAATGAAATACAATGAATGGGCTGCAAATAAATCTGAATCCAGTAAAAAAGCGCAGCTGCGAAAAGATATCAACCAGACAATCCGAATCGTTTCCACTTACTCAGAATTTCTTGCATTTATGGAAGCTAAAGGATATGAAATAAAAAACGCAGAATTTGGCGAAAACAGCAGAAAATACATTACCTTTCGTTCTCCCGATATGTCCCGTCCAGTGCGTGGAAGTACTAAATCTTTAGGAAAAAATTTTACTAAGGAACGTATCAAAGAACGTATTGAGAATAAACTCCAGAGAACTGCCATTTCTTCTGTTCGCAAGAAGTTAATAGACACCAACGCTCCCAATATAACAGGAAACATCGGCCTTCAGAAATGGGCAAATAAGGAAAATTTAAAGATTGTTTCTACTACATATAGCCAGATGCTTACACATAATCTACATAATTTTTCAGAACTTGAAAGCCGCATAACCTTGTTACATATGCAACAAAAGGAGGTAAATACCACTGTCGTCTCTCTTGAATCACAGATCCGACATCTTCGAGAACTGCTAAAATACGCTGAACAATATCAGAAAAATAAAATTTATAACGACCATTATAAAAGCTCAAAAGATTCGGATCGTTATTTCCGTAAATATGAATCTCAAATTATCCTTTTCGCTGGTGCCGAGCATATTTTACAGGAAAATGGTATAGACCTGAAACAGCTCAATACCAATAAGTTACAGGCTCAAATTTCAGAGCTTATTTCCAGAAAGAAGTCAATAAATACTCAATATGTTTCCTTTCGGAAAGAAATGAAAGAATTGGAATTGATACATCAAAACTTGTCCAAGTATCTAAAACCGGATGATCCTGAAATAGAAAAATCTTCCCATAACAAACTTCCTTCTTTGTAAAACCATAATAATAGGCAGCGATTTCACTCGCTGCCTAAATTCCCGTTAAACCGATATCCTACACCTCGTACTGTTTGTATATATAATGGTTGTCCAGGATCATCTTCTATTTTTTCTCTGATATTGCAGATATGTCGCATAACCACATTATAATCACCGGAATAAGGTTCATTCCATACCAGATCATAAACCATTTCTTTTCCAAATATTCTACCTGGACTTTTCGCTAAAAGAAGTAAAATATCATATTCATATTTTGAAAGATGAACATCACTATCATTCTTTTTAACAATTCGTTCCTGTAGATATATTTTTAATTCTCCAAACCTTATAATTTCCGGTATGAATTGGTTTTTATGTTCCCAGCTAGTCAATATGTTTTCACTTATGCTTCCATTAGCATCTGTGATTCTCTCAATAATTTCTATCTTTTTCACCTTTATTGCCTCTACATTATTAATTTTATATTCTATATATCATCTGCCATTTGACTTTTTTCTTCTACAAGTAATATAATATATTTATTACATATGTAGGATTTAGCAGGAGGATTTTATTATGTCACTACCCCAAATTTCAGAAGCCGAATTTGAAGTTATGAAAATTGTATGGAAATATGCTCCCATCAATACAAATGAAATTACAGAAAAACTTACTCTAACTACCAGCTGGAGTCCAAAAACAATTCAAACTCTTATCAAGAGACTTGTTTCCAAAAAAGCTCTTTCCTACGAAAAACAAAGCCGGGTATTTGTCTATACTCCATTAGTCCAAGAAGATGAATATATACGCCAGGAAAGCAATTCTTTTTTAAAGCGATATTATAATGGAAATCTTTCTTCTATGCTGGCTTCTTACCTTGAAGACGATAAGCTCTCTTCAACAGAAATTGATAACTTACGCCATTTATTATCAAAACATCAGAAATAGGAGGTTTTGAATGAGCAACTGGATCATCCACTTTTTAATCAGTAATATCTTCATATGTATTTTTACACTTGTAATAATCGGAACAAAAAAACTTCTGAAAAAATATTTATCTGCGGCTACACAGTACCATCTCTGTTTTCTTTTATTTTTATTACTTGCCGTGCCATTTTTTCCTGTACAGATTCATGGCTCACAACTTTTTTCATGGTTACATTTTTTTCAAACTGACTCAGGACTTAACTCTGGTACCGACACGCTATCCGAACTTACCAGTAATACACAAAATATTTTGTTAAACCAGGTGAATGATTTTTCAGTTTCCATCAGTAGTCAATTTTCTGGAGGCTTGAATACCATACTCTTTCTAATATGGATAACGGGTGTTATGATTATGTCAGTCCTCACCCTTCATTCATTAAACTATGTACGTTCCATAAAAAGATCTGCTCTCCCGCTTCAAAATCAGCAGGTAAAAACTATTTATTACAATTGTTTAAAGGAACTTAAAATCTCTCACCCAGTATCAATCTACAGTACTGCATTTTTAAAATCACCAGTTTTAATCGGAATAATACATCCCAGAATTTACATTCCCATCCATTTAATTTCCGAACTGAATCCTGATGATATGCGTTTTATGCTGCTACACGAATTACAGCATTACCGTCACAAAGATACATTTATTGGCTTCCTCATGGTCATAAGTAATATACTCTACTGGTTTAACCCTTTTGTTTGGTACACTTTAAAAGAAATTCTCTGTGACCGTGAAATAGCCTGTGATTCTGCTGTATTGCAGATGATTTCTGCTGATGAATACCAAGCTTATGGAACTACACTGATTAATTTTGCAGAAAAAATATCCTCTTTTTCCTCTCCACTGGCAGTTGGAATGTCCGGAAATTTCAGGCAGATGAAACGACGTATTCTCAACATCGCCGTTTTTAGGAAAGAAACTCTTTATCAAAAAATGAGAGCATTGATAATTTATCTGGTCATTAGTGCTGTTTTTATTGGATGTACACCCATTTTATCCATTGATGCCTCTACTCAAAGCGTATATCATTTTAGTGATACAGACAAAAATATCTCCCTGTTAGATATATCCGAAACATTTGGAACATATGATGGATCATTTGTTTTGTATGACAATAATTTGGATTCCTGGAAAATATACGATCTTGAAGAAGCCACCAAACGTATTCCGCCAGAGTCTACCTACAAAATATACGATGCATTATTAGGGTTGGAATCCGGAATCATCACACCAGAACACTCTTCCATGACATGGAATGGTGATGCCTTTCCTTTTCCATCCTGGGAAGCTGATCAGGATTTAAACTCTGCTATGCAAAATTCCGTTAACTGGTATTTCCAGGCAATTGATTCGCAGCTCGGAATTAACAGAGTCCAGGAATTTTTGAATAAAATAGAATATGGAAACCAGACAACCAGTTCAAATCTGGATTTATACTGGTCCGATTTTTCATTAAAAATCTCGCCTTTAGAGCAAGTAACATTATTGAAAAAATTTAACACAAATGAATTCCATCTAAATTCCCAAAATGTATTTTCTGTTAAAAATGCTATAAAAATTGCCAGTACACCTAATGGTAATTTCTACGGAAAAACTGGAACCGGTCGTGTCAACGGACAGGATATCAACGGCTGGTTTATCGGATATGTAGAAACTTCCGATAACAGCTATTATTTTGCAACCAATATCCAAAGTGATTCTAATGCAACTGGAAAAAAAGCATTTGAAATCACTTCTGATATCTTAAAAAAATTACATATATGGAATTAACAAATATGAAAGGGCTGATAGTTGTTATCAGTTCTTTCTTTTTATTCTATATTGATATTTGGGAACTTCTTTCGTACCATTATTCAGAATTTTATTCCCCATATATTTAAAACTCTTATCATCGTTGAACTTAACAGTCAGCTCACTTGTAATAACGGCATCATTACATATAAATGTATCACATACAGCATCAACAACCAGCACACTGTTTCCCTCTCCGCTATCTCTTATTTCAACGACCTCCGGTAAAGATGTTCCAAAATAAGTAGGGCTATAATTTAAACAGCCTAATCGTTCCCAGTCATAAGTTTGATGTTCCGAATCAAATACTGCCCATTTTTTAATTTGCTCCGCTGTTATCGGCAAAAACTCCATTATCAGATTTTCAAACTCTTCTGCCGGAATTCCACTTGAGTTACCTGAAAACTCATATCTCTCCCCGTATTTCATTCGATATAAATATTCATATAAACCATTATAATCTAACCCTTCCATATCAGATCTATCCCAATCAGAACATAAAAGATTATTCCCCTGATATCCAAGCAAATACACACACCTCTTTGAAACTTCCCTGCATTCATCACTTAAAGGTTTAATTCTTATCATAGAACTGCCATCAACCGCTTCTGATACTTCCGGATATTTTGGAACACATAGCGTATAACCAAACCAGCCTTTTTCTGTATATTTCCATTCTTCTATCCTTGTATACGAAACATATACAATAGATGGATTGTCGTTCATACCCCAAACAACTTTCACAGCCAACAAATACATATCTGTCCCATCATAATTGAATTTGAGTCTTTCTATCCCACCATCCCTGTTAATCCTATATAAGACGATATCTCCTGGCAGATCCTGTTCTGCCTTGAAAAGAAATTCTTCCATTTTAGAATAATTAGCCATATTTGAATACGGCGCTGATGTAATAACAGGGACATTTTTTTCCTTTAATACTTCCTGCATTTCTTCCATTACTGTCTCAGAAACTACTACATTCGATGAAGTTCCTTTATCCGCCTTTTGATAAATGGCTTTCATCTGATTCATAACATTCTTACAATCTTCAATAGCTTCTTCTTTCACGACTTCATCTACTGGCAAATCATATCCTCTTTCTTGTACAGCATAATTCGCAGTTTCCTGTGAAATATATTCTAAATCAGCCCCTTTACATTTTGTATTTCCTATGAAAAAGCATCCCAAAATAAATAAAACACTCACCATCTTTTTCAGTTTTCTTTTTGTACTCATATCAATTATCTCCATAACATTCCTCCCACTTTTCGTCTGATAATCTTTCCGTATACCAGGTAACCTCTATTTCTGACCTTGATACATAATTGGATACATATTGAAATCTATCTTTATCTAACAGCCGAATGGTTACGCTATGACAAAACGCCTGATCTAATTCTTTTTGTGGCCATACCGCATTTACTTCCAGTGTTATTGTTCCATCTTGATTTTCTATGTAGGAAACAACTTCCGGATATGGAATATATGGTGTGGGAGCAAAATCATATACGATTCCTCTGGTTCGATACCGATATGTCTGTGTTTCCGTGTGAAATACCGTTCCTGTCTGCAGTATCTCTGCGCTTATATTAAAATATTTTTGAAATATCGCTTCAAATGATTCTTTTGGGATTTCATAAGTCTTTCCTTCCTTAAATTCATCAGTTTTTTCTTCCATTGAAAGTAAACGGTCAAAAACATCATAAAAATTTATTCCATCATAATTTTTTTCACTCCAATTAGAAGTAAACAATTTATTAAGTGTATATCCAAAAGGAAGTATATATTTTCGATTCAGCTCCCTGCATTTTTTATTTAACGGCACTACCCGAAAGGCCCGATATCCAGACGGTCCATCATATCCAGCCGGATGATATTCTTCCATAAAGAAATACCCGTTTTCTGTATATTTCCATGAATTAGCTCTAAACTCATGATAATATGTTTCCTGCCAAGTGTCCTCTTTCCATTTAAAAGAGCTTACTTCAACGTCTATTTTCCCCTGTTTGGTTTTCAGATCATACCGGATAAAATGATCCCCTGCTATAACTTGAAATATAGTAGTTTTTCCATTTTTCTCTTTTTCTGCTTTTTTCAAAAAATCATCTACTTTAATACTTTGAACCATATCCAGCTGATTGTAGGAATCAATTACTGCATATCCATATTTTCCAAAATAATCCATACTTTTTTGTATTGTACTCAGCTCATATAGTGCATTTTCTTTCACAGCATTCTCATATATGTTCCGATAGCCTTCTGCTAGCATTTCACACTCTCTGTAAATTTTTTCTTTCGTATCTTCAATTGTCTTTTTCTGCTCTTTCTTTATGCCACATCCACTACAGACAGCAAGAAAAATAACTCCCACAAATATTTTCCAAATTTTTTTCATATCATTTTCCTCTTACATTTGTAATATTTAAAGGTAAAAATTATTCATTACCAAGATATTCATCCAGTATCGCCTTATCCTTTTCCACCACATAACCGCTTCCTCCAATATCTTTCACATTCTCTACCATACTGATGAGCAAAATAGGATTCTTTGTATCTCTATCTGTAGTAAAAACTGTAAACCAGCCAATTTCTGTTCCAGATGTATCTTCTTTTGTAGCTTTCAGTTCCGCTGTTCCGGTTTTTCCTGCTAATCTAATGTCTTCCCGGCATGCTCCATAACCAGTTCCTTCCGGGTTATTCACTACACCCTCTAACCCCTCCATAACCTCCGAAACAATTTGTGGTGAAAAAGCATCTTTTATCCAGATTTCACTGGAAGTGCTTCCACCATCCGCGTGAAGATATGGCTTTATCATATTTCCATCATTTAGAAAAGCCGTATAAATGCTTGCAAGATGCAAAGGATTTACCAGAATCTGTCCCTGTCCATACCCACTGTCAGCAAGCTGGATTTCTGTTTCTATCTTGTCCATATTAGAATATTGGGACTCTGACATTTTAATATCAAATGGAAGTTCCTGATTAAATCCTATTTGATTTAGAGACTGCATCAGTTGATCCGCACCAATTTTTAATGCTGCTTTTGCAAAATAAATATTATCTGAATAAATAAGCGCATTTTTCAAGATCACAGGTTCATAATCATGAAGTGTAGTCACTGTATAATCTCCCCACGAGGAATCTTTCTGCCACGCCAGACCCTCATTTCCAAAATCGTCATTTGCAGTAAATGCCCCCACTTTTAATCCAATTGCAGCAATTACAGGTTTAAAAGTTGAGCCAGGACACCATGTCTGGCGAAAGCGGTTGTATAAAGGCCTGTCTTCATTTTCATTTAATGCACTCCACTGGCTGTTGTCCATTCCACGTACAAAATCATTATTATCATAAGATGGCGTACTTACCAACGCCAATACTTCCCCTGTATAAGGATTCAAAGCTACAGAACATCCTCTGTCTTCTTTAAATTGTTCATAAAGAGTACTTTGAAGATCACCATCAATCGTAGTATGGATATCTTCTCCATCTTTTCTAGGCTCATATGCAATAACACTTTTTTTATTTCCATTTGCATCTACAATACAGATTTCACACCCATCTGTTCCTTTTAGTTCTTTTTCATAAAGCGTTTCCAGTCCAGTCTTTCCAATCACACTGTTTGTACGATACCCTTCCCCTTTATGTTCCTGCAAATCTTCGGCTGTAACCGCCTGTACATACCCTACCAGATGAGAGGCAGCTTCTTTTAGATAATAAGTTCGTACTTTTACATCAGATAACATAATACCTGGAATCTTCAATAATGTGTCCTGCTTTTCTTTTTCTTCCAGAACAGTTTTATCCGGATTCACTGTCAAAAGATCGACCTCTTGTATTTTAGGAATTGTTGCTACTGGTACAAAAGAATCTGCTTTTACCCAACCGGCTTTTAACTTATCCTCAATTTCGTCTGCTCCAATTCCAAGATACTCTGCCAGTTTTTTTATTGTATCTTCTCTGTTCTCCATCCTGCCCGGAACAATTCCTACCGAAGATGCAGTTCCCTCTCCAGCCAACTGACGACCATTTCTGTCTAAAATATCTCCTCTCTTTGCCTCTTCTGACGTTACCTGAACTTTATCCGTTGCAGATAACTCTGGAAAAATCAACTGATCCTGCCAGATTAAATGATATCCTGTCCAATCATGTGAAAATACCGCATCGTTGGTAAATTCTACATTTCCTGCAGCAGTCTGCATATTTGTTGTATAGGAAACTGCCGCATTTCCGTTTTCTTGTCTTTTTACTGTAATATCGGTTATGGACAGATCAGACATCTCAATGCCTTCATATATTTTAGAATTTCGTTCTATAAATTCTTCCTTACTGTTCATGCTGCTTTTTTTCTGATCCAGCATGGCATACATTTGCTCATATTCCCCTTTTTCAATATATTTCATATATTCCATTAGTCTTTTTTCAGGAACATTACAATTCATTATTGTTACAATACCGATTCCACCACCAATCAATATACCGCTAAATAAAACTATTTTTGTGATAGTCTTCGTGTGTTTTTTCCTTTTCGTTTTTCTCATATAGTTTTATTTCTCCTTTTTTCGTATTTTCTTAAATATTACACTTGTAATATTTAAACGTCAAGTTTTTTCTTAGGTTTATATATGTAAACAAGAGGAAAGATTTGGATAAAAAAAGAAAGGGCATCTCAAAGCCCTCTTTGATAAAGAACTTTACCGACACCCTGAGGTAATGGTTTCTCCGGATGTTTCCCAAACGCTATAATCACTCTCCAGAAGAACCAAAAACGATTTTTAATTTTCTCTCAGAAAAAAAGAACTACTCTAAATCTTGGGCGGAAAGATTTATCTGGCTGTTTTCTGGTACACATTTGTATGTTTTATTCTCCATATTCATCTTGTTTTGCATTTTTGTGTATCTCATCTAAAATTTTTAGAGCCAAAATGGAGCCAATTATACTCCAGCAAATATATGATGTAATTATGCATTCACATATCAAAAATGCTTAGCTGTGTTTCTTTTAATGAACCCACTTTTCTGATAGTAATTTTGTCATCTTCTTGGACTTGACCACATAGAAGTGGTGACGATGGATCATATTTGGCAGCATTTGTTTCTACGCTTTTTGAACTATAATTTGCATAACAATATGCACATCCATTTTTACATGTATTATAAGTACCTATTTCAACACTTTCAACACATCCGCATTCTATACGCTGATTTTTGTCTTTGCCAACATTGAGTTTACATCCAATTATTTTTTCAATTAATTCTCTATCTATGCAGCAATTATGAACTATACCACATTCATCCAAATCTATTTTTTCTGCACAGCTTCCAATCTTAATATTATTATCCGCTGCTATCTTACTTAATTCCATAGCAAATTTTCTCAGCTCATCATCATTTAATTCATAACTCGACAAGCCCTCCATATTTTTTTTATTCTTAGGATATAAATCAACAAAGCTAATCACGCATTTTTCTGTGTATCCGCTTAAAGCTTCGGCAATACTTTTAAATGCCTTCAAATGATATTCTTTCGTATATCTATCAGAAAAGAATATAGGATCATATCTCCAAATCACTTTTTGTTTACCAATTTTTTCAGATAGATTTTGAAATACCGGAATCATTTTTGTTTTTTTATTTGGCAAATTAGCCTCAACATCATTTCCGTATCCAGTTAATGTGAATTGAAAATAATAATTATAATCTTTTATCTCGTCTAACCTCTTCATCATTGGCAAAGGATTCTTTGTCCAAAACACTATGCAATCTACAACATCTGGAGTGATTTTTATTTCACTTATCTGATGAGCATTCATAGGATTACGAACATATAAAAATCCTTCTTTTATTCTATTATAAAACCATTCCGAATAATAATTAGGAATATCCGTTCTTCTACTTACACTTAATATCATCTAATCCACCCTTTCAAACATAATAACCTGATATCTAATATGCTTTACTCTTAAAACAGGCCATCTGCTTAAATATTTCTGACAATCAGATTGACAATTCTTTTCTTGGATTTTGTAATTCGCACATTCCATATACAAATTTTTCACAAACTCCAATGCCACTGAAGGATACTGAAAATCGTCATCTAATGAGACAATGCCATTATCACAATTAAAATATGTATATTGAGTATATGGCCATTTTGTTTTAAACCCATTCTTACCTATCGCTTCAATTATACATTTTGTTTTTTGCATATCTCTATCCATACTTCCCTGATCTTCTCTAAGAGAAATACAAACAAAAAATCTATTTTTTTGTATCTTCTTTGATGAAAAGCTATTTGCCATAGCATTCAGTTTGCAAATTCTGCCCGAACGGTACGCCTATTCTGAAATTAGCGGTACATCCATTCTGATTTAGCGGTATGCGTTTTCTGCTCAAAGC